>CAYSYJ010000037.1:0-16429 GCA_964435105.1 uncultured Elusimicrobiaceae bacterium | reverse complement strand
GGGGGCGCCTGGGCCTGGCCGGGAAGGCCCTGCGCCAGCGCGCCTATGCCTGCGACTGCGGCTATTACCGGCCCGGGCGCGGCGCCGCCGGGAACTATGTTTTCTCCGCGGGGTCCGCCGGCCGCGACTACGCCGCCCTGGCCGCCGCGGCCGCCGGCGCCGGTTACCGCCTGAAACTCCTCACGGATTCCGACCCGGGCCCGCTGCCGGCCGGCGCGGAGGCGCTGCCGCTGTCCCGGAACCTCCACCGGCTCAAGCCCCTGGCGGCCGGGGCCGCCGCCGTGGCCGTGCCGGTGGGCGACGCCTACCGCAACGAGTCGGCGGGCAATTCAATAGCCTTCATCGGCATGGCCCTGGGCCGGCCGGTGCTGGCGCGCCGCACCCGCTACATGGAGAAGTTCATAAAGGACGGCGCCAACGGCTTCCTGTACGGGCGGCTCACGCCGGCGTCTCTCGCGGCGGGCCTGCGGCGCATAAAAACCCTTTCCCCGGCGGCCCGCGGGCGGCTGGGCGCGGCGGCCAGGCGGACGATACTGGAAAAGGCCTCGATGGACGCTTTCTGCGCTGACTTACTGGACAGGCATATCTTGGCGGGAGACTGAAAAAATGGAACAGGTGCTCATACTCGATTTCGGCAGCCAGTACACCCAGCTCATAGCCCGGCGGCTGCGCGGCCTCCGGGTTTACTGCGAAATACTGCCCTATAACGCCCCGGTCGAGGACATCCTTTCCCGCTCTCCCAAGGGCATCATCCTCTCCGGCGGCCCGTCCAGCGTTTACGATAAGTCCGCGCCCAGGCCCGACCCCGCGGTGTTCAACCTCGGCGTGCCGGTGCTGGGCGTCTGCTACGGCATGCAGCTGCTCGCGCACGAGTTCGGCGGCAAGGTCTGCAAGGCCGCCAGCCGCGAGTACGGCTTCAGCAAACTCAAGGTTTTAAAAGGCTCCCGCCTCTTCAAGGGCATAGGAAAAGAGGTGGACGTCTGGATGAGCCACGGCGACGAAGTGAAGAAAGTCCCGCCCGGCTTCCAGGTCACGGCCAGGGCCGACGGGTCCGATATCACCGCGATGGAGAACCCGGCCCGCGGCCACTACGCGCTGCAGTTCCACCCCGAGGTGCACCATACCGGGAGCGGCGCGAAGATGCTGGAGAATTTCGCCCGCGGCGTCTGCGGCTGCAGGGACCGCTGGTCCCCGGCCTCCTTCCTGAAGAGCGGCATAGCGGAGATAAAGCGGCAGGCCGGCGGCTCCGCCGTGATCTGCGGCCTCTCCGGCGGCGTGGACTCCTCCGTGGCGGCGGTCCTCGCGCACCGGGCCATAGGCGACAAGCTCAAGTGCATTTTCGTGGACACGGGCGTGCTCCGCCACGGCGACCGCGAGCGCATGACGGAAGTCTTCAAAAAGAAGTTCGGCTATAGCCTCAAGATCGTGGACGCCTCCGCGCTGTTCCTGGGCCGCCTGAAAGGCGTGACCTCGCCCGAAAAGAAGCGCAGGATCATCGGCCATACTTTTATAGAAGTGTTCGACCGCGAGGCCAGGAAGGTGAAGGGCGCGAGGTTCCTGCTGCAGGGCACGCTGTACCCCGACGTCATAGAGTCGGTGTCGGTGAAGGGCCCGTCGGCGGTGATCAAGAGCCATCACAACGTGGGCGGGCTGCCGGCGAAAATGAAGATGGGGCTCATAGAGCCGCTGCGCTATTTCTTCAAGGACGAGGTGCGCGAGCTCGGGCGGTCTCTGAAAATCCCGGAGAGCGTGCTGATGCTGCACCCGTTCCCCGGGCCGGGCCTCTCCATACGCGTGCTCGGCGAAGTGACGCCGGAGCGGCTGAAGATCCTGCGCGAGGCCGACCGGGTGATGCGCGAGGAGATAAGGCTGGCCGGCTGGTACGATAAGATCTGGCAGGCCTTCTGCGTGCTGCTGCCGGTGCGCTCCGTAGGAGTGATGGGCGACGAGCGGTCCTACGAGTATACGGTGGCGCTGCGCTGCGTGAGTTCGGTGGACGGCATGACGGCCGACTGGAGCAGGCTGCCGCACGACCTGCTGCAGAAAATTTCTTCGCGGATAGTGAGCGAGGTGCGCGGCGTGAACCGCGTCGTGTACGATATCACCTCCAAACCGCCCGCGACCATCGAGTGGGAATAGGGGTCAGGTCTTTACTTTTGACCTTTTCTCTTTTCCCGGGAGCTTGTTTTGGCGCAGGTCAAAAGTAAAGACCTGACCCCAGGGAGACCGCATGCTTCAGGATAATGTGCCGCTTGGACTCACTTTCGACGACGTGCTGCTGCTGCCGGGGCGCTCGGCAGTGCTGCCGGCGCAGGCCGTGCTCGAGACGCGCCTTACCAGGCGCATAACCCTGGCCCTGCCGATACTTTCCGCCGCCATGGACACCGTGACCGGGGCGCCCATGGCCATAGCCATGGGCCGGGCCGGCGGGCTGGGGATAATACACCGGGCCCAGCCGCCCGAGGCCCAGGCCCGCGAGGTGGCGGCGGTAAAGAAGGCGGGCCTCACGGCCGCGGCCGCCATAGGGGCCGGCGACGCCGCCGTGGCGCGCGCCGCCCTGCTGGTGAAGGCGGGCGCGGACCTGCTGGCGCTGGATACCGCGCACGGCCATTCCGAGGCCGTGCTGAAGACCCTGCGCGAGGTGAAGCGCCGTTTCAGGGTGGAAGTGATAGCCGGCAATGTGGCCACGCGCCAGGGGGCCCGCGACCTCGTCCGCGCCGGCGCCGACGCGGTGAAGGTCGGCGTGGGGCCCGGGTCCATCTGCACCACGCGGGTGGTGTCCGGCGTGGGCGTGCCGCAGCTGACCGCCATAAAGGAATGCGCCGCCGGGGCGGGGCGCGTGCCCGTGATAGCCGACGGCGGGATAAAACTTTCCGGAGACATCGCCAAGGCGCTGGCCGCCGGCGCCGCCTGCGTGATGCTGGGGACCCTGCTCGCCGGCACCGACGAGGCTCCCGGCCGCGTGGTGGCCGAGGGCGGGAAAAAGTACAAGCTTTACCGCGGCATGGGCTCGCTGGGCGCCATGGAGGCGGGCTCAAAGGACCGCTACGGCCAGGCCGGGGTGGAGAACCGCAAGCTGGTGCCGGAAGGGGTGGAGGGCCGCGTGCCTTATAAGGGCCCGCTCGCCGGCGTGCTGCACCAGCTGGCCGGCGGCCTGCGCGCCGGCATGGGCTACTGCGGCTGCCGCGACCTGGCGGAGCTGCGGCGCAAGGCGCGCTTCGTGAGGATCACCAACGCCGGGCTGGCCGAAAGCCACGTGCACGACGTGGCCATGACCAGGCTGGCGCCGAACTATTCCGGCCGCTGAGCGGGGCCCGCTTCCTCTTCGAAACGGTTGAGAAGGATGGAATTGTAGTAGGTGTCCCTGCCTACCTGTTTGACCTTGTTGAAATAGCCGCAGGCCTTCACCCGCGCGCCTTTGCCGAAACCGGGCAGGCGCAACGAGATCACGTTTATGAAATCGTAGCTGCCGTCGGGGGCCGTCTCCTGCAGGCTGAACACGGCGTAGGGCCGCACCAGCTTGTTGTCCTCCACCCGCAGGTCCAGCACCTCGCCGCGCACGCAGACCGAGGCCGCCTCGTACCTGCCCGGGTCCCGGTTGAGGGCCATCACCGACACCTGCCGGTTCTGGCGTTTGAAGCCGGGCAGGCGGCAAAGCCCCAGCAGGAAGCCCAGCAGCAGCAGCCCGGCCAGGACCGCGGCGCAGCGGCCCCAGAAATGCCCGAAGAACCAGGCCAAAACTTCTTTCTTATTCTCGCTCAGCATAGTTCAGAAAGCCCTGCTCTTTTTGCCGGCGCGCACCGGCCCCTCGTATTTCCCGTTGGACAGGCTGCGGAAGCGGCTCAGCAGCAGCACGTTGTGATAGGTGTCGCCGTTCACCTGTTTCACCGCGCTGAACACGCCGCAGGCCAGCACCAGGCCCCCGGGCGCGCTCTCCCTCTCGCGGAAAGAGATGATGTTGATGAAATCGTAGTCGCCAGCCCCGCGGGTCTCCTTGAGGCTGAACACCGAGTAGGGCAGGCTCTCCGGCTCCGCGCCGGCGTCCTTCATGTTGAGTATGCCGCCGCGCACGCAGACCGTCCTGCCGTTGTAGCGCCCCGGGGCGGCGTTCAGGTCGAAGACGGAGACCGCGCCCAGCCCCGGGATCCTGCCCTTGCTGAAGCAGCCGAAGGCGTAGCCGGCCCCCAGCGCCACCGCGCCGGCAAGCAGCAGCGGGGCCCGGAATTCCTTCAGGACCCACGACGCGAGCCGCCTGGCATTGTAATCCAGCAAAAACCCCTCCGTATCGCTACGGTACCCGTATAGACCGCTGTTATAGAACTGTCCCCAAGACTACCTGGTAAATATACCAAATTTTCCCGGGGGCGGCGCCCCGCCTTGACCAAAGTTACTCGCCCTTGAAGCGCGGTTTGCGCTTCTCCATGAAGGCCTTGATGCCTTCCTCGTAGTCGCCGCTGTTGTACACCTTGCGGCGCAGCGCCTGGATGCGCTCGAAGGATTCCGGGCTGATGGGATACGCCTCGGAGAGGATGCGGAACTGCTCCTTGACCACCGACACGGCGAGCGGCGAATTGCCGGCTATCGTGCGGGCCAGGCCGAAAGTGAACTCCTCTATCTCCCTGGAGCTTACCAGGTGGTTCAGTATGCCGAAGTGGTAAGCCCGCTCCGCCTTCACCGGCTCGGCGGTGAAGAACATCTCCTTGGCGATGTTGCTGCCCACGCGGTTGATGAAGTGCATGATGCCCGAGGCGTTGTAGGGCAGGCCCATCTTCACCGGCGTGATCGCGAACGAGGCGGTCTCGTCGCCGATCGCCATGTCGCAGGTGACGGCCAGGTCCGTGGCGCCGCCCCAGACGCTGCCCTGTATCATCGCTATCACCGGGCCGGGGTAGGTCTGTATCGCGCGGAAGGCCACTTCCATCGGGCTGTCGTAGGCCAGCGGGTCGTGGTGCACCTTGGGCAACTGCGTGATGTCGTGCCCGGCCGACCAGACGCGCGAGTCCTTGGGGGCGCGCAGTATGATGACGGGCACTTTCCTGGACTTGAGATCCTCCAGCGCGGCCACGATCTCGCCGCAGAGCTCCAGGCTCAGCGCGTTGCGCCGGGCCGGGTTGTTGAGCGTCAGCACGCCGATATTGTCCTTCACTTCGCTGAGAATGAGCGCCATAGCGTAGTCTCCTTAATATCCCCGGTATCATTGTATAATTAAAAAATGAAAGAATTCCTGCCGCTGCTCCTCCTGCTCCCGCTGCCGGCGCTGGCCGGGCCGCCCTGCGGCGACCTGTCCGGGCCCGCCGCGCAGGCGGCGGCCCTGGTGGCGGAAAAGCCGGCCGGGCTGGAAAAAGTTTTCGACAAGAGCGTTTTTTCTCATATTTCTAAGGAGAAGCTGGCCGGGGTCTTCTCGGAGCTGCGCCGCGGGCACGGGGCGGTGGCGGCGCGCGTTTTCGTGAGCTCCGACGCCGCCTGTTCGGCCCATTACCTCTTCGACACCGACCGCGGCTGGCGGGTGCCCGTCGCGCTCAGCCTGAACCCGGCCACGGGGAAACTGGCGGGGATCTTCTTCAGCCCTCCCTACCGCAGGGACATGACGCTGGCCAAGGCCAGGGAGGAACTGGCCGCCCTGCCGGGCCGCGCCGGCCTGCTCGCCCTCAAGCTTGGCGAAAAGACGGAACAGGTGGAGGCGCTTAACCCCGACGCCCCCATGGCGGTGGGCTCGGCCTTCAAGCTTTACGTGCTGGGCGCCCTGCTGGAGAACGGGGTGCCCTGGGACAGGCTCTACCGCCTGCGGGAGGAGGACAAGTCCCTGCCAGGCGGCCGCCTGCAGGACTGGCCCGACGGCTCGCCGCTGACCGCCCACACCCTGGCCGCCCTGATGATCTCGGAGAGCGACAATACCGCGACCGACACCCTGCTGCGGGCCCTGGGCCGGCGGCGGGTGGAGGCCGCCCTGCCGGCGCTGGGCCACTCCGCCCCGGAGCGGCTGCGGCCTTTCCTCTCCACCGGGGAATTCTTCCGGCTGAAGGCGGACAGCGAGGCGGCCCTGAAATACCGCGCGCTCGAGGGGGAGGAGCGCTACGTTTTCCTGGACTCGCTGGCCCGGGCGCCGCTTTCCGCGGCCGGCCTGCGGCCAAGCCCCTTCGGGCTGGACAGCGTGGAGTGGCACGCCTCGCCGGCGGACCTGTGCCGGGCGATGGCATATTTCCTGCGCCGGGACGACAAGGCCGCCCTGGATATCCTGGCCATCAACCCCGGCCTTAAGACGCCGCGGGGCTGCCTGTACGCCGGCTACAAGGGCGGCAGCGAGCCGGGCGTGCTGGCCATGGCCTGGCTGCTCAAGGACGCCCGCTCGGACTGGTACTGCCTCGCCGCCGGCTGGAACGACGAGACGGCCGCGCTGGACGAGGGGAAATTCTTCTCCGTGATGCAGGGCGCGCTGGAGGCCCTGGCCGGGCGCGCCGCCGCCGGGCTGTAGTATAATTGAGGTACCATGCCGCTTAAAAAGACCGAGAAAGAGACCGCCGCCCCGAAGCCGCCGCAGGAGGCGCCGCTGCGGGCGCTTTACAAGAAGGCCTTCGGCGGGGAGCCGGAGAATTTCGAGATCCTGCGCTCCGACGGCTCCGCCCGCAAGCTTTTCCGCCTGAAGGCCGGGACGCGTTCCGCCGTGGGCGTGTACGGCCCGGACAAGCTGGAGAACCGCGCTTTCCTGGAGTTCTCGCGGCGCTTCCGCGCCGAGAAGCTGCCGGTGCCGGAGATCTACGCCGCCGACGAGGCCCAGGGCCTCTATCTCGAGGAGGACCTGGGCGACACCACGCTCTTCCAGTTCCTCTCGGCGGAGCGCAAGGGCGCGGAGCTGCCCGCCCCCGTGGTCGACGCCTACAGGAAGACCCTGGACTGGCTGCCGCGCTTCCAGGAGCAGGCGCGCAAAGGCATGGACCTCAAGGCCTGCTACCCGCGCGGCAGTTTCGACCGGCAGTCCATCATGTGGGACCTGAACTATTTCAAGTACTATTTCCTGAAGCTGGCCAAGATCCCCTTCAACGAGCAGAAGCTGGAGGACGACTTCGTCCGGTTCACCGATTTCCTGCTGGAGGCGCAGTCCGATTTCTTCCTGTACCGCGACTTCCAGAGCCGCAACGTCATGCTGCGCGGCGGCGAGCCGTGGTTCATAGACTACCAGGGCGGGCGCCGCGGCGCCGCCCAGTACGACCTGGCCTCGCTGCTCTACGACGCCAAGGCCGACCTCCCGCCGGAGACCCGCGACCTGCTGCGCCGCCATTACCTGGAGGCCGCCGGCCACGAGCCCAAGGCCTTCATGCGGCATTACCCGGCTTTCGTGTTCATCCGCATCATGCAGGCCATGGGCGCCTACGGCCTGCGCGGTTTCTACGAGGGCAAGACCCATTTCCTCAACAGCGTGCCCTACGCGGTCAAGAACATCGAGTGGCTGCTGCGCAACTCCGACCCCGGCGTGAACGTGCCCGAGCTGACGCAGTGCTTCAAGCGCATCGCCGCCAGCTCCTACCTGCGCCAGTTCGGCAAGACGAAACTGGGGCTTACGGTCCGGATAATCAGCTTCTCCTTCAAGAACGGCCTGCCGCTCGACGACAAGGGCCACGGCGGCGGCTTCGTGTTCGACTGCCGCGCCCTGCCCAACCCGGGCCGCTACCCCGAGTACGCCCCGCTGACCGGCATGGACAAGCCGGTGGCCGACTTCCTCAGGAAGGAGCCCGAGGTGGCGAAGTTCCTGGAGAGCGTCTTCTCGATAGCCGACCAGAGCGTGGAGAATTACCTGTCGCGCAACTTCACCTCCCTGATGGTCAACTTCGGCTGTACCGGCGGGCGGCACCGCTCGGTGTACTGCGCCGAAACCCTGGCCGCGCGCATCAAACAGAAATACGGCGCCCGCGTGGAACTGCTTCACCGCGAGCTCGCCGGGAGCCCGATCAAATGAAGGCCATGGTCTTCGCGGCGGGGCTGGGCACGCGGCTGCGCCCCATTACCGACGAGCTGCCCAAGGCGCTGGTGCCCGTGGGCGGCGCGCCGCTGCTGGAACTGGTCATGCGGCGGCTGGCCGGGGCCGGCGTGACCGAGTTCGTGGTCAATACCCACCATTTCCACGGGAAGATAGAGGAGTTCCTGCGCTCGCGCGGGAACCTGGGCTTCAAGGTGACCCTTTCCCGCGAGGAGGAGCGGCCGCTCGAGACCGGCGGCGGCCTCAAGAAGGCCGCGGCCCTGCTGGGCGGGGAGCCCTTCTTCGCCTACAACGCGGACGTCTATTCGGAGATGGACCTGCGCGGCCTCTACGACGCGCACCTGGCCTCGGGCGCGCTGGCCACGCTGGCCGTGCGCGACAGGCCCTCCAAAAGGCGCCTGCTTTTCGACGGCGGCATGAACCTGCTCGGCCGCGAGGGCGAGGCGGCCGGCCCCGGGCTGCGGGCGCTGGCCTTCAGCGGCATACAGGTGCTGTCGCCCGGTATTTTCGAGAGGATGACCGAGGAGGGCGTGTTCTCGCTCACCGCCGTCTACCTGCGGCTGGCCGCGGCCGGCGAGCGCATAAAGGGTTTCGAGGACCGCTCCGCTTTCTGGAGCGACATCGGCGACCCGGAACGCCTGGAGCGGGTGCGCCGCAGGATAGCCGGCGCCCGATAATTTATATAATAATCCCGCTATGAAGAACGCCCTTTTCTCCCTGCTTTTCTCGCTGGCGGTCCCGGCCGCGGCGCTGGAATTCCAGCCGCCCTGCTTCGACGGCGCCGCCTGCCTGGCCGCCGCCCTGGAGGCCCCGGAGCCGCCGCGCGCGGCGCCGCTGGCCCCGCTCAAGCCGGTGGTCATCTCCATCGTGGGCGTGGATTTCACGGAAGTGGGCCTGGGCAAGCTGGAACTGCGCTATTTCAAGCAGATCCTGGAATTCTTCAAGCCCGGGGCGAAGCTCGACGAAAGCGCGTTCCGCGGCCGCATGGCCGCCGTGGGCGAGGACGAGCAGCTTAACGAGCTTTACAAGCGCCAGCCCGACGATTACCTGGACGCCCGCCTGGCCTCGGTGCTGCCCGCGGGGCGCTACGAGATAGTGCCGGTGCGCTGGTCCCGCGATCCCGACGAGAGCGCCGCGGCCCTGCCGCTGGTGGAAAAGGAAATAAGGAAGATCTCCTCCAAGGCCCGGGCCGAAGGCCGCCCGGTCTACCTGGTGGCCCACAGCTGGGGCAGCGTGCTGGCCCATACGGCCCTGCACCGCCTGGCCAAGTCCGACCCCGGGCTGCGCGTGGAGCGCCTGGTGACCCTGGGCTCGCCGCTGGTGCCCGCCAGCTGGTGGATGGATATCTTCGTACAGCACCAGATAAGCCAGGGCCAGCTGCAGGCCTATGTGAGCAAGCCCGCCAATACCGGCTACTGGGTGAACCTCTGGGCCCGCAACGACTGGTTCTCCAACGAGATCGGGGCCGCCGACCGGAACCTGCTCGAGGACAACTTCACGGTGCCGCTGGCCGCGCGCGTGAAAGCCGCCGCCGAGCAGGACCATTCCCTGCGCCCCCAGGCGCTGCGGGACCTCTTCGTGCTCAAGAGCATCAAGACCTGGCATTTCGCCTATATCTTCGATTTCGGCGTCTTCCTGAAAACGCTCCGGGAGTACCACGAACGCCGTATCTTCGAGCCGGTCGTCTCTTCGGAACTGGCCTACTGAAAATATGATAGCCGCAAGACTCGAGGACGCGGCCCGCCAGGCGCCGCGCGGGGAGGGCCTTAAGAAGGCCCTGGAGTTCCTGCGCCGCCCCGGCCTGGCCGCCCTGCCCGACGGGCGCTACGAGCTGGACGGGGAGCGGGTGTTCGCCCTGGTGCAGCGCTACGGGACGGCGGAGGCCGGCGAGCCGAGGTTCGAGGCCCACCGCAAGTATATCGACGTGCAGTACGTGGCCGCCGGGGCCGAGACCATAGGCTGGGTCCCGCTGGAGGCCGTCGCGGTGGACGAGCCTTACGACGAGCTCAAGGACGCCCTGTTCGGCCGGGCGCGCGGCGGGTGGACCCCGGTGCGGCTCGAGGCCGGCATGCTGGCCGTGCTGTGGCCGGCGGACGCGCACGCGCCCAGGCTGGCCGCCGGCGAGCCCGGCTCCGTGACCAAGGTGGTGGTCAAGGTCGCGGCTGGAGGGAACGAATGACTTTCAAGGAACTGGTGCGGCACGCGCTTTACGCCGAGATGGACGATATAACCTCTTTCGGCGAGGAGGCGGAACTTTTCGGCGCCGACCCGCGCGCCGAGGGCCTGAGGGGCTTTTTCGAGGGGCTGGCCGAGGAGAAGCGCGCCCGGCTCAAGGAGCTGGGCCGCATCTTCAAGGAGGGTACGGGGTTCCGCCAGCGGGCCGCCGCCCCGGCCAAGTCGCTCGAGGCCGCGCTGCGCGCCCACGTGGCGCGCTCGGCGCATTCCCTGAAGGTTTACGAGGAGCTGCAGAAGCACTTCAATAAGCCGGAGTACAAAGAGGCGATGGCCGCCTGCCTGCTGCGCGAAAAGGCCATCCTCGACGAGATCAGGGGGCTGCAGGCCCGCCTGAAGACGCCTTAGCCGCCATTATCCCTTCCAAACGCGCCAGGTTGGCGCGCACGCTCTCCTGGCCCGGGGCCAGGGCCAGTGCCCTGCGCCAGAGCCGCGCCGCGCCGTCCAGGTCGCCGGAGCGGGCGAGCAGGATCCCGAAATCGTTGAGCCCCTCGAGATCGTTGGGGCTGGCCGCCAGCAGCCTCGAATAGAGTCCGGCCGCCGCCGCGGCCCGGCCCGCCGCGAGTTCGGCGCGGGCCGCCGCCAGCAGCGCCGGCGGGTGATCGGGCGCCGCCTCCAGCGCGGCCTTGAGCGCCGCGGGCGCCTCCTTGCGGCCGGCCCGGGCCAGCACCGAATAGCGGTTGAAAAGCGTCTCCTTGTCGCCGGGCCGCAGCGCCAGCGCCGAGTCCAGGGCGGCCAGGGCGCCGGCCGTTTCCCCGGCAGCCGCGCGCGCCAGCGCCAGCCCGTTCAGGTACATGGGATTGCCGGGTTCCTCCGCCGTCACCGCCTCCAGCACGGCCCGGCTCTCCGCGGCCCTGCCCAGCAGGAAATATTCCCGCGCCAGGTTGTAGCGCATGGGCTTGGAGGCGGAGCGCCGCACGGCGTGTTCGTAGATCTCCAGGTCGGTGTCGCGGGCCAGCGCGTTGGACGCGGAGAGCAGGGCGCAGGCCGCGGCCGCGGCCGGCAGCAGTGGCTTCAGGCGCGGGGCCCGCTCCCAAAGCCAGGCCGCCGCCCCGAGAAAAAGCCCGGCATTGCCCAGGTAAACCCAATGGTCCAGCATCAGGTCGTTCGTCGCCAGCAGCGGCAGCTTGGGCGCGAGGTTGAGCAGGTACCAGCCCGCGCAGAAAACCGCCGTCCGCCCGCCGTAACGCGCCAGGGCCGCGCCGCCGGCGAGCAGCGCCGACGGCGCCGCCCACCGCAGGACCGCGATATCCGGCTGCAGGCGGTGGGAATGCATGTCGAAAGGCAGGAGCGCTTCTTTCAGGTAGGCCAGCAGCGCCGCCGGCGCCTTGAGCGCCAGGCCGGAGAGCACGGGGAGCGCGCCTTTTGAGAGCGCGCCCATGCCCAGCGCCTGGTGGCGCAGGAAAAGATAGGCGGGGACGAAGGCGAACAGCGGCAGCAGCCGCAGATAGTCCCGGCGGCCGCGGCCCAGCCGCCACAGGCAGAGCGCCGCGAGCGGCGGCACGGCCAGGCCGGTCTCCTTGAAGCCGCAGGCGGCGAGGAAAAAGACGAAGGCCCCGGCGTCGCGGCCCCGCACGAAAAGCAGCAGCGAGGCCAGCGAGCAGGCCGCGGCGGCGAGCTCCGCCCGCCCGGCCACAACGAGGAGCTGTTCTACGGCGGCGGGGTGGACGGCGAGCAGCGCCGCAGCCCAGAAGGAGGGACCGCGCGGGAAATTCAGCGCCAGCGCCAGGTAGAAGAACAGCACCGCCGTCCCGGCGTGGAAAAGGAAATTCGCCAGGTGGAAGCCGAAGGGCCGGTAGCCCCAGACGGCGAAGTCCAGCATATTGCTCACGGTCTGCAGCGGGCGGTAATAGTTGAGGCCCTGGCCGAAAGGATCCCCCTTGAAGGCCGCCGCGAAATTGGCCGCGGTCAGCTCCAGGCGCGGGTTGCGCTCTATCATCTGGTGGTCGTCCCAGAGGAAACCGGTCTTCAGCGTCACGCCGAAGGCGAGCAGCGCGGCCAGGACCAGGCCGGCCGGTTCCAACAGCGGTTTCAGGCGGGGGGGCATGAGGCGATTATAGCAATGTTATAGAATATAGGGATGACCAGGACCGCTGACGGTTCGGAAGTTTACTGGGACGGCGACCATTACGACGCCTTCAACGAGCCCTACGAGGACGACCTGCCCTTTTACCTGGCCGAGGCGCGGCGCGCCCGCGGCCCCGTGCTGGAACTGGCCTGCGGCACCGGCCGGCTAGCCATACCCCTGAAGAAGGCCGGCGTGGATATCACCGGGCTGGACTACGCGGCCCCCATGCTCGCACGCGCGCGGGCCAAGGCCGCCGCAGCCGGGCTCGAAATACCCTTCAGGCGCGGCGACGCCCGCCGCTTCCGGCTGGGCCGCCGGTTCAAGCTCGTCTTCATCGCCTTCAATTCCCTGCAGCACCTGGGGCGCCGCGAGGACCTGGAAGGCCTGTTCAGGTCCGTGAAGGCGCACCTGGCCCCCGGAGGCCGCTTCATACTCGACGTTTTCAACCCCGACCCCCGCTATTTCACCCGCGATCCCGAGGAGCTGCTGCCGGTGGCCTATTACGACGCCCCCGGCGGGGGGGACAAGGTGCTGGTGAACGAGCAGTATTCCTATGACAAGGCCGCCCAGACCAGCCGGCTGGTCTGGCATTACCGCAGCGAAAAGACCGGCCGCACCCTTAAAAAAACGCTTAACCTGCGGTGCTTTTTCCCGGAAGAGCTGCTGGCCCTGGCGCATTATAACGGCTTCCGGGTGCTCAAGAGGTACGGGGACTTCAAAAAGGCCCCCTTCTCCTCCGATTCCCCCAAGCAGGTGCTGGTCTGCGTCCCCCGGTTGTAAATCCCCTGCCGGATTTGCTATTATTAACCTACTATGAATACCTATGAGTTAATGCTGATCATAAATCCCCAGCTGACCGACGCCGAAGTCGCGGAAGCCGTGGAAAAAGCCAAAAAGATCCTGACCGACGCCAAGGGCGAGGTGCTCAACGAGGACCGCCTGGGCCGCAAGAAGTTCACCCACGCCGTCGGCAAGAACCGCGACGGCTTCTACGTCTATATGAAGGTGAAGGCCTCCCCCGAGAGCGTCAAGCCCATACAGCACGCCCTGAAGCTGCAGGAGACCGTTCTGCGCGCCATGATGATGAAGGCCGCCGCCGAGCAGGTCGTCAAGAAGGCCTGAGGCCTACCGCGATGGACTTAAAGATCCCGGATCTCAACCAGGTCATGATCGCCGGCCGCGTAACGCGCGACCCCGAGTTCCGCATGACCCAGAGCCAGCAGGCCATGAGCTTCTTCTCGGTGGCGGTGAACCGCCGCTACCAGGACAAGGCCAGCGGCGAATGGAAGGACATGGTCACCTTCGTCCCGGTCACCGTCTGGGGTCCCGCCGCCGACCGCTGCAAGGATAAGCTGCGCAAGGGCACGCCCGTCCTGATCGAGGGCCGCCTGACCTCGTCCGAATACACCGACAAGGCCGGCCAGAAGCGCAAGGAACTGAAGATCACCGCCACCCGCGTGCAGACGCTGGCCTTCGACGGTCCCGCCCCCGAGGGCGCGCCCAAGGCCGAGCCGGAAGAGGCCGCCGCCGAACCCAAGGGCGACGCCTCCGGCATAGAGGAAGTCCCTTTCTAACTTAAGTAGGAGCGAAATATTATGGAGAACAAAGAAACCACCCCCAAGCCGGCCGAGGCCGCCCCCGCCGCGGGCCCCAGGCCCCACGCCGGTCCCGGCCCCCGCCGCCCCGGCGGCCGCCGCTTCGCGCCGCGCCGCAAGGTCTGCCGCCTGTGCGCGGAGAAGATAGAACTGGTGGACTACAAGCAGGCCCAGATCGTCAAGACCTTCTGTACCGACACCGGCAAGATCCTCAGCCGCCGCATCACGGGCGCGTGCGCCAGGCACCAGCGCCAGATCATGCGCGCCGTGAAGATCAACCGCAACCTGTCGCTGATGCCGTATAACGGCTGATCACGGAGCATAAATCATGAAAGTAATACTCAAGAAAGACATCTACAACCTGGGCCGCTCCGGCGAGATCAAGAACGTGAAGGACGGCTACGCCCGCAACTTCCTGATGCCCCGCGGCCTGGTGGAGCTCGCCACCGAGGGCGCCCTGAAGGCCTGGAAGAACTCCGCCGAGAAGCGCGCCAAGCGCGTGGCGGCCGAGGACGCGGCCCTGACCGAGCTGGCCAAGCGCCTCTCCGCGATCACGCTCTCCTTCTCCCGCCCCGTCTCCGAGGACGGCGTCATGTACGGTTCCGTGGCCAAGAGCGACATCATCAAGAACCTGGCCGCCGCCGACATCGAGATCGACAAGGACATGATCCGCCTGCCTGCCTCCATCAAGGCCGTCGGCACCGTCGAGGTCGAGATCGCCCTGAAGCCGCACATCGCCGCCAAGATCAAGGTGGCGGTCTCCGCGCAGAGCAAGTAAACGCGGGACGCTTCCGGACTGCGCCCGGGCCCGGCTTCACCGCCCGGCCCGGGCTTGATTTCCAGACAACCGCAGGGGGGCTGTCAACCGTATGGCCTACAATAAAGTTCCTCCACATTCCAACGAGGCGGAAATGGCCGTCCTCGGCGCGATGCTGATAGACAAGGACGCGCTCGAGGCCATAACCGAGATCCTGCAGCCCAAGCATTTCTACAGCGACACCCACGCCAGGATCTACGAGGCCATGCTCGACCTGCGCCACCGCAACATGCCGGTGGACGTGGTGACCCTGTCCGAGGAGCTGCGCAAGACCGACCGCCTGGAGGCCCTCGGCGGCCAGAAATACCTGGCCGAGCTGATGGAGAAGGTCTCCACCGCCGCCCACACCCAGGCCTACGCCAATATCGTCAAGGAGAAGGCCCTGCTGCGCGAGCTCATCCGCGTCTCCACCGCCGTGGTGGAGAAATCCTTCGAGGGATCGGAGGAAGTGGACAAGATCATGGACTTCGCCGAGCAGCAGGTGATGGCGGTGGCCCAGAAGAACACCGACCACGGCTTCGCCGGCGCCTCCAGCCTGGCGGGCGAGACCCTGAACCGCATCGAGAAGCTCTATGCCCAGCGCTCCGCCGTGACCGGGGTGCCCAGCGGCTTCACCAAACTCGACGACATGACCGGCGGCTTCCAGAAGTCCGACCTGATCATACTCGCGGCGCGCCCGTCGATGGGCAAGACGGCCATGGCGCTTAACATGGCCTACCACGCCTGCGTGGAAAAGAAGATCCCCGCCGCCGTTTTCTCGATGGAAATGGACAAGCATTCCATCATGCAGCGCCTCATCTGCTCCGCCGCCAGGGCCAACCTGGGCGCCGTGCGCCGCGGCCAGCTGCCGCGCGAGATCTGGCCGCAGCTGACCCGCTTTACCGCCACCGTGGCCGAGGCGCCGCTCTACATAGACGACACTCCCGGCCTCAACATCCTCGACATCCGCAACCGCACCCGCAAGCTGATGAGCCAGCTGCGCAACGAGGGCAAGTCCCTGGGGCTCGTCGTTATCGACTACCTGCAGCTGATCCGCGGCGCGGGCAAGACCGAGAGCCGCCAGCAGGAGGTCGCCGAGATCTCCCGCCTGCTCAAGGACCTGGCCCGTTCGCTGGAACTGCCGGTCATAGCGCTGTCGCAGCTCAACCGCCGCAGCGAGGACAAGGGCCGCGAGAGCAACCGGCCGCAGCTTTCCGACTTGCGCGATTCCGGCTCCATCGAGCAGGACGCCGATTTCGTGGGCATGATCCACCGCGAGGAGTACTACAAGCGCGAGGACCCCACCGTGAAGAACCAGGCCACGCTCATCGTGGCCAAGCACCGCAACGGCCCCGTGGGAGACGTCCCGCTGGCCTTCTTCCACGAGTTCACCAAGTTCGAGAACCCGGTGGTGGGCGCCATGGAGCCCGTTACGGAAGAGGCCGTCTTCTGACGACCGCCGCCCCCATGGCCACCGCTCTCAGGCCCACGGTCGCCGAGGTACGGCTGGCCGCCGTACGCAGGAACCTCCAGAAACTCGGGAAAGCCGCCGCCCCCGCGCGGCTGCTGTTCGTGGTCAAGGCCAACGCCTACGGCCACGGCGCGGCCGCGCTCGCGCGCCTGGCGGAGCGGGAGGACCTGGCCTGGGGCTTCGGGGTCTCGTCGGTGGAGGAGGGCCTGGCCCTGCGCGCCAGCGGCATCGTCAGCCCCATCCTGGTGCTGGGCAGCCTCTATCCCTTCGAGAGTTTCGTCGAGGCCATCAGCGC
>CAYSYJ010000036.1:0-16631 GCA_964435105.1 uncultured Elusimicrobiaceae bacterium | reverse complement strand
GGGGTGACTTCGGAAGGATAGGTGAAGGCGGCGACCCTTCCGTCCGGCGCGATCAGGACGGTGTGGGGGCGGCCATAGACCCGGAAGGCTTTGAAGGGGGCGGGGCCGGCTTCGGGCGCCACCCAGGTGTCGAGCTTATGCTCCTTCAGGAAAGCCGCCACTTCGCGCTCGCTCTCGTCGGTGATGGAGATGAAGACCACCGGCTTGCCGCGGAATTTGGCGGCCAGGGAGTTCAGGTGCGGGATATTGTCGACGCAGGGCTCGCACCAGGTGGCCCAGAATTCCAGCACCACCGCCTTGCCCTTGAGCTGCCGCCAGCCTTCGAGCGAGGCGGAAGGGGAGTTGAGCAGCCTGGGCAGCCTGAGCTCGGGGGCGGGCAGGCCGGCCTTGGCCAGGCCGGGTCGCCCGGGCTGTTCCTTGGCGCAGGCCCCGAGCAGCAGGGCGGCGGCGAGCAGCAGGTGTTTCATGGTCAGGCCCTGATCCCCGCGGCCAGTCCTTCGCCGGCGGGCAGCACCGACGCCGAGACGAACCTGTCCCCGTCGAAAAGTATATGGAAGAACTCGCGCATGGCCCTGGTCGCGCCTTCCGCGGCGCCGCCGTCGCCTCCCCCCTGGGCGCCGGCGAGGAAGACCCCGCCGGCCAGAACAACGCCTCCGGGGCGCAGGTTGGCGGCCGCCCAGCGCAGGTAGGCCGGGGCGTCGTCGGGCGCGGCGTCGATGAAGCAGAGGTCGAAAGGGGCGAGCTTGGCCAGCGTCTTGAGGCTGTCGGCGGCCGGGCCTTCCATCACGGTAATTTTGCGGGAGAGCGACGAGGCCTCGACCCCGTCCTTGGCGGCGTTGACGCAGGCTGGGTCTTTTTCCAGCGTGTAGAGCCTGGAGCCGTCCGGCAGGCCGCGGGCCAGCCAGTGGGCGGAATAGCCGTAAAGCGTCCCGATCTCCACGGCCTTGCGGGCGCAGGACAGGCGGGCGAAGGTCTCCAGGACCCGGCCCTCCATGGCCGAGACCGAGAGTCCCCGCACGCCGTCCTTCTCCATGGCCGCGGTCACGTGGGCGGCGTAGCCCTCGTCGGGCGCGGTCAGCGCGCCGAGATAGGCGGCGGTCTCCGGGGTGATGTGCTTGCGGGAAAAGATGTCCCGCTTTTCTTTGGTGGTCATCTAAAGGGCCTTTCGGTGCAGGGTTATCCCGAAGCGGCGCCCCGGGAGGGCCCCGGCGCAGGTCAGCACCGGGAACGGCAGGAAATCCTCCAGGTTCAGCGCGGCCGAACAGAAAGCGCCGGCGGGCCCGGAAATAGCGGCCTGCGCCTGGAAGTAGCGGCCGGCGCAGGAGCCCGGCGCGCCGCCGTAGGGGCAGACGGCGTAAAAGGACAATTCCACTTTCAGTTCGCCACCGCCGCCGGGCAGCAGCAGGGTTTCGGAAGCCTGGGCCGCGGCGGCCTGCCCCGGCTCGGACGGCGGCTTGAGCGCGAGCAGAACGGGCTTGTTGCGCTCGCCCGGCACCGGCAGCCCGCAGGCCTGGCCGCGGCAGTCCTGGGTCCAGGCGGAGATATAGCCGGCCAGTTCCAGGGGCGCTTCGGCGCCGGCCGGCGCGGCCGCGAACAGGGCCAGGATCAGGGTTATGGCTTTCATCAGAGGCTTATATTTTACAAAAAATATAATAATCGCGGCTTTTTGCTTTTGCCGGCGCTTTTTGCTATATTCAAGAACTATGGCGACCCCCAATATCAAGTTCGGCACCTCCGGATGGAGAGCCGTTATTGCGGAAGATTTCAACGTTTCCAGCCTGCGCCGCGTGGCCCACGCGGCCGCGGAGCACGTCAAGGAGCACCGCGAGTACGGCTACAAGGGCGAGGAATACCTGCTGCACCTGCGCAAGGCCGGCAAGCCGGCCCCCAAGACCGCCAGGATCATAGTGGGCTACGACACCCGCTACATGTCCGAGGATTTCGCGCGCAACGCCGCCGAGGCCATAGCCGCCGAAGGCATCACCGCCGTTTTCTCCAATATCGAGGCCCCGACCCCCGTGGTGGCCTGGGAAGTGCTGCGCAAGGACGCTTCCGGCGGCTTCACCCTCACCGCCAGCCACAACGCGCCCCATTTCAGCGGCGTGAAGTGGACCCCCTACTGGGGCGGCCCCGCGATGCCCGAGATCACCAACGACCTCGAGGCGCGCGTGCAGGGCCTGACCATCGCCGAGGTGGAGAAGCACATCCCCTTCGACCAGGGCGTCACCGCCGGCATCATCAAGGTGGAGGACTTCCGCGAGGACTATTTCAAGCAGCTCGGGACCCTGCTGGACCTGGGCGCCATAAAGAAGGCCGGGCTCAAGATCGCGGCCGACGCCGTGAACGGCGCGGCCCGCGCCTACCTGCGCCCGATGCTGGAGAAGGCCGGCGCGAAAGTGACCGGCCTGCGCGAGGAGCGCGACGTGCTGTTCGGCGGGCGCGCACCCGACACCGGCGAGGAAAGCCTGAAAGGCCTGCGCGAGACGGTGGCCAGGAACAAGCTGCACCTGGGCCTCGCCTGCGACTGCGACGCCGACCGCTTCGGCGTGATAGACGCCGACGGCACCTGGATCTCGCCCAACCTGGTGCTGGGCCTGGTGCTCGAGCACCTGGTCAGGAACCGCGGCCTCAAGGGCAAGGTCGTGCGCTCGGTGATGACCTCCCATTTCATGGACGCCATAGCCAAGAACCACGGACTCGAAGTGCGCGAGACGCCGGTGGGCTTCAAGCACGTCGGCAATATGCTGCGCACCGGGCAGTACCTGCTCGGCGGCGAGGAATCCGGCGGCCTGTCGGTCATGGGCCACGTGCCGGAGAAGGACGGCATCCTGGCCTGCCTGCTGGTGGCGGAGCTGATGGCCTACGAGCGCAAGCCGCTGAAGAAGATCATAGCCGAACTGTCGAAGAAGGTGGGCACCTTCACCAACACCCGCCTGACGCTGCAGGTGGACAAGAAGGTGCACATGGAGCACCTGATCGAGCGGCTCAAGCTCAACCCGCCGCTCAGCCTGGGCGGCAGCCCCGTCTGGCGCATAGACCAGACCGACGGCTTCAAGTTCATCATGAAGGACGGCAGCTGGCTGGGCCTGCGCCCGACCGGCATCGCCGAGTCCACCGTGCGCCTCTACGCCGAGGCGCCGGACCAGAAGCGGATAACCGCCCTCTGCGAGGCGGGCAGGAAGATAGTCGGCGGGCACTTTTAGGTTTTAGGGCCCCGCGCGCCGCTTAAGGCGCCGGGCCAGTCTGAGGAGAAAAACACAATGGAAGCCAAGATAAAGAAAATCACCGCCAGGGAAATCCTGGATTCGCGCGGGTTCCCCACCGTGGAAGCCGACGTGACGCTCACCGACGGCTCTTTCGGCCGCGCGGCCGTGCCGAGCGGCGCCTCCACCGGCACGCACGAGGCGCTGGAGATGCGCGACGGCGGCAAGCGCTACCTGGGCAAGGGCGTGGCCAAGGCCGTGGAGAACGTAAACAAGGCCATCGCCGCCGAGATCACCGGCCTCAAGGCCGACCAGGTCAAGATCGACGAGATGATGCTGGAGCTCGACGGCACCCAGATGAAGAACAAGCTGGGCGCCAACGCGATACTCTCCGTCTCCATGGCGCTCGCCCGCGCGGGCGCGGCCAGCGCCGGCCTGCCCCTCTACGCCTACCTGCGCAAGGCCTACGGCCTCAAGCACAAGGACTTCATCCTGCCCGCCCCGATGCTCAACATCGTCAACGGCGGCAAGCACGCGGACAGCGGCATCAACGTGCAGGAGTTCATGATCGTCCCCACCGGCGCGCCGAAGTTCACCGACGCCATCCGCATGGGCTGCGAGATCTACCACACCCTCAAGAAGATCCTCGCCAAGGCCGGCTACACCACGGCCGTCGGCGACGAGGGCGGCTTCGCCCCCAAGATCTTCACCCACGAGGCGGTGCTCGAGACCATCTGCAACGCCATCAAGGACGCCGGCTACACCTTCAAGGAGGTCCAGATCGCCCTGGACTCCGCCGCGAGCGAGTTCTTCCAGAACGACCGCTACGTGTTCGAAGGCAGCAACCTGACCGCCCAGGACATGACGGCCAAGTACGCCGAGTGGAAGAAGCACTTCCCGCTCGTCAGCTACGAGGACCCGCTCGCCGAGGACGACTGGGAAGGCTGGGACCACCTCACCAAGAACCTGGCCAAGAAGGCCCGCGTCGTCGGCGACGACCTGTTCGTCACCAACCCCGAGCGCCTCAAGAAGGGCATCGAAGAGGGCGTGGCCAACGCCATCCTCATCAAGCTCAACCAGATCGGTTCCGTGACCGAGACCGTGCGCGTCATAGAGATGGCGCACAAGGCCGGCTACGCCACCATCATCTCGCACCGCTCGGGCGAGACCGAGGACGCCTTCATCGCCGACCTCGCCGTGGCCACCAACGCCGGAGCCATCAAGACCGGCGCGCCGTGCCGCAGCGAGCGCCTGTGCAAGTACAACCAGCTCATCCGCATCGAGGAGGAGCTGGGCAAGAAGGCCAAGTACGCCAAGGACATGGTCTTCCGCTTCAAGTAAGAGGCCGTCCGCGTCCCCGTCCGCCCCGGCGGCGGACGGGGATTTTCATATTCCCCCTTTCCGGCCGCCATGAAACAGTTCACGTTCAGGTCCAAGCTCAAGTACGCCGCCATCCTCCTGCTGGCGGCCGTGCTGCTGGGCAACAAGGGCTTCCGCTCGCTGGTGAGGAACTACCTCGAGTACCGGCGGCTCGGCGCCGAGAAGGCCTCGCTCGAGAGGCAGCAGCAGGACCTGCGCCGGCAGCTCAGGGAGGTCGGGGAAAAGCCCGCCATCGAGCAGGCCGCCCGCACCGAGCTGGGCCTGATCAGGCCCGACGAGACAGAGTACCGCTTCCCCCCGCCCAAGGATACCGACCGATGAAAGTCAAGCAGCTCAAGCTGGGCCCGATGGACAATTTCTCCTACCTCGTCTGGGACGAGGCCACCGGCGACGCGGCCGTGATCGACCCGGCCTGGGAGCCGGAGGCGATAACCGCCGCCGCGAAGTCGGCCAGGCTCACCGTCAGGGCGGTACTGCTGACGCACGCCCATCCCGACCACGTGAACGCCGTGGGGCACTTCACCGCCCTGGACAAGGACCTGCCGGTGCACCTGCACGAGGCGGACCATTTCATGCTGGAGCGGACGCCGGCCTCGCTGAAACCCGCCGTGCCCGGCGAGGAGATAGAGGCCGGCTCGCTGAAGCTCAAGGTGCTGCACACCCCAGGCCACACCCCGGGCTCGGTCTGCTACCTGGCCGGCGGGGCCGTCTTCACCGGCGACACCCTCTTCATCGGGGAGTGCGGGCGGGTGGACCTGCCCGGCTCCAGCCCCGAGGACCTCTACGACAGCTTCGTGAAGCTGGCGGAGCTCCCCGACTCGGCCGCGGTCTACCCCGGCCACTCCTATAACGGGGACACCTCCACCTTCGGCGTGCAGAAGGAGTACAACCTCTACCTCAAGCTGGCCCGGCAGGGCCGCCGCGCCGACTTCCTGAAGGCGGTCTCATGAAAGGCTGGGCCGCCGTCTCCGATTTCGACGGCACCGTCACCACCCGGGACGTGGGCGACCACCTGCTGCTGCATTTCGGCTTCGCCGACAAGCGGACGATAGACGAATCCTATGTCTCCGGCGTCAAGGTCGAGGATTTCATGCGGAGCGCCTTCGCCCGCGCCGCCCTGACCCGCGGGGCCATCGCGGACTTCGTCCGCCGCCGGGTGAAGGCCCGCCGCGGCTTCAGGGACTTCGTGCTCTTCTGCGAGAGCCGCCGCGTCCCTTTCGAGATCGCCAGCGGCGGCATCGACCTTTATTCGGACCCTTTCTTCGAGAAGCACGGCGTCGAGGTGCGCTCCTTCTTCGGCCGGGGCCGGGCGGTGAAAGGCGGCCTCCGCATCACCTACCCCTTCCTGCGCGGCATGGACCTCAGCGCCTTCAAGGCCTCGCGGGTGGCCCGCCTGCGGAAGGCCGGCCGCCGGGTGGTCTTCTTCGGCGACGGCCCCAACGACTTCGAGGCCGCCCGGCTCGCCGACAAGGCCTACGCCGCGGGCAGGCTGCTGAAACTCTGCAGGGAACGGGGCGTCCCCGCCTCCCCGCTGACCGATTTCATGAAGGCCGCCCGCCATATGGAGAGGAATCCCTGATGCACCCGGTGATCTTCCAGCTCGGCGCCTTCAAGCTGCCGGCCTACGGGCTGATGGTGGCCCTGGGCTACCTGGCCGCGATCCTGTGGCTGATGCGCCGCGCCGGGGAGCACAATTTCCGCAAGGAGGACCTCTCGGACCTGGTCTTCTGGACCGTCCTCTCCGGCATGGCCGGGGCCAAGCTCTTCTACGCCGCCACCTACTGGGCCGGTTTCGGCCCCGACTTCCCTTCCCGGCTCTGGTTCGCGCTGCGCACCTTCCAGTACGGCTTCGTCTTCTACGGTGGCCTGCTCTGCGGGGCGGCCGCTTTCTTCCTGGCCGCCCGCAGCAAGCGGCTGGACGCGCTGAAGGCGGCGGACCTTTTCGCCCCGGCCCTGGCGCTGGGCCACGCTTTCGGCCGGGTGGGTTGCTTCCTGGCCGGCTGCTGCCACGGCCGCCCCTCGGGGTCGTTCTTCGCCGTCGCCTTCACCGACCCGGCCTGCGAAGTGGACCCTTCGCTGCTCGGCGTGCCGCTCTACCCCACCCAGCTGCTGGAGGCCGCCGGCAACCTGCTGATCTTCCTCCTCCTGGCGGCCGCCCTGCGCCGCCGCCCCCGCCCCGGCTCGGTGCTGGCGCTCTACGCCGCCCTCTACTCGGCGCAGCGCTTCCTGGTGGAATTCCTGCGCGGCGACGACCGCGGCGGCTTCCTGCTGGGAGCCTCTCCCGCCCAGCTGATCTCGCTGGCCGTGTTCGCGGCGGCCACCCTGCTTTTTCTCAGGTTCAGGAGCGTAAAATGAAGAACAAAGGAACGGTCTACTCCGGAGCGCCCGTGCGCCTCGACGTCTACCTCGCCGCCTCCGGCGAGAACCTCTCGCGCTCCTGCTGCCGCAGGCTGATCGAGGAGGGCCGGGTCAAGGTGAACGGCGCGGCGAAGAAGCCCGGCTACGTGCTGCGCGACGGGGACCTGGTGGACCTGGACGCCCCCGGCGCCGGCAGCGAACAGGAAGGTTTCGAGAAGTTCGTGCTCTTCGAGGACGAGGCCCTGCTCGCCGTGGCCAAGCCGGCCGGCCTGGCCGTGCACCCCAATCCCGCCGCCTGGGAGAAGAACCCCAAAGCGGCGCTGATCGGGGAACCCACGCTGGTCTCCATGCTGTACGCCGCGCGCCCCGCCATGGCGGAGGCCGGCCTGGAGCGCCTGGGGCTGGTGCACCGCCTGGACCGCGACACCAGCGGCCTGATGCTGATCGCCAAGACGCCCGAGGCCCAGGCCTCGCTTACCGACGGCTTCCGCGAGCGGCTGATGGACAAGACCTACGTGGGCGCCGTGGCCGGCGTCCCCCCGGACTCCGGGGTGATAGACGCGCCCATAGGCCGCGCCAGCGGCTTCAAGAAGATCAAGGTCTGGGAATACGGCCGGGACGCGCTGACCGAGTACGAGCTCAAGGAGAAGGGCCGCGGCTGCGCCCTGCTGCATATACACCCGAAGACCGGCCGCACCAACCAGATCCGCATCCACCTGGCCCATATAGGCCACCCCATCCTGGGCGACAAGCTCTACGGCGGGCCCTACGCGGCCCGCATGCTGCTGCATTCGCTGAGCCTGGCCTTCGCCCACCCTTACACCGGCCGCCGGACCACCCTCAAGGCCCCGCTGCCGGCAGACTTCAAGGCGGCCTGGGACGAAGCCCGCGGCGCGAAAACCGCCCGCCGCTGACGCGGCCTTCCGTCCGGCGGCCCAAAGGCCCACCCCGGGGTGGGCCTTTTTATCGCCTCCTGACAGGGCTTTAGGACGATGCCGGACGCCCGGCTAAAAAGCGATACTGGTAATATGACCCGACTACTGATGGCGGCCCTGCTGGCCGCCGCCCCCGCCGCCGCCTCGGATTTCGACGGTCTCGCAATAGGCGCCGAAGAGCTCCGCCTGATGGCGGAGGAGGCAGGCGCCCCTCCCCCTTCGCGCGCCGGAGGGGACGACGCCTATATATCGCCTTCCGAACGCGCCGGCTACATAGCCCGGGCCGAGCTCTGGCGCCCGGAAGCCGAGCTCAAGACCGCGTCCCTGGATTTCGCGTCCCCTCCTTTCCCCAAGGCGAAGTACGCGGTCGAGGAGCTGGTGGCCTGCTCCTATATCCCCATGCGCGAGGCCTATGAAGGCGGCAAGCCCAACGGCCTGACCCGCAAGTTCAAATGCCGGGACGCCAAAGGCAAGTCGCTGAAGGTGAAATACGGCGCGCGCAACGGCGAGGTGGTGACCGAGGTGGCGGCCAGCTGGCTGCTGACGGCCATCGGCGCCTACGCGGACCGCATGTACCCGGTGCGGGTGGACTGCGAAGGCTGCCCTTCCGACCCTTTCAAGAGCGAGCGCGATCCCGGCGCCTGGACGCAGGGACAGGCCTGCGCCATCGAGGACAAGGCGGCCGAGCGCCTGGAAAGTTCCCGGGACTCCGGCATCGGTTTCGACGAGTTCCACCTCATAGAGGACCGCGCGGGCGCCGAAGCGCTGGCCGGCCTCGCCATGTTCCTGGGCAACACCGACAATAAGGCCGAGAACCAGGCCCTCGGCTGCCGCAAGGACGACCTGGTGACCGGCTCCGACGGCGGGACCTCCTGCCGCAGGCCGATAGTCTATCTGCAGGACATGGGCATCAGTTTCGGCGGCTGGAGCGTCTACCATAACCGCCGCATGCATTACCGCAAGTGGGCCAAGGAAAAGGTCTGGGACGACCCCAAGGCCTGCGTGATGCGCCTGCGCGAGGTGCGCACCAGTTCGCTCAAGGGAACGGACGCCTCCGGCCGCGACATGCACCAGATCGGAGAGAGGGCCAGGCAGCTGCTCATCCGCCGCCTCGGCCTGCTTACCCGCGGCCAGCTGGCGGCCATCTTCCGCGCCTCACGGGCGCCACGCCAGGAGCCCTCCCATTCCCCGGAGGAATGGGCCGACCTGTTCCTGCGCAAGGTGGAGAGGCTGCGCCGCCCGCTGGGCGACAAAACGCCGGCGGACTTCAAGTGCCCTTACGAAGTGGTCCCGCCGAACTCCGCGCCGCCGCCTCCGGACCCTTTCCCCTCCTACTAGCTGCCCGCTCAAAGAATAACCCCGGCCTTCCGGGGTTCTTCACTTGCTCCGCCTCCGCTCGCCCTATCAGAAAGCCATGGAAAGGCTGAAGCGGCGGGTAGTGTCCAGCGAACCGAAGGGCGAGAAAGAGTAATCCAGTTTCATGCTGCCGGCCTTGAAGCCGAGGCCGCCGCACATGGCCCCGTCGCCGCCGGCCGCTCCCGCGGCGTAACCGCCCCGCAGGGCGAGCGCGCCCAGCGCGTATTCGGTGCCCACGGAGAAGGTGGTGACCCGGTCGCGCACCAGCCGGCCCACCTCGGCGGCCAGGTTCACGGAAGGCAGGACGGCCCAGGCCGCGCCGGCGTTGAGGCTCAGCGGCAGCGGCTCGCGGCGCTCGGCGTATTTAAGGCCGGCGCCCAGGTTGCGCGCGGCCAGGCCCAGCGTGACCGGGGCGGAGCGCAGGCGCGCCATGGCTCCCAGGTCGAAGGCCACCGCAGATGCGGAATAGCCGGCGATATAGCTGCTGACGTATTTGACCCCGCCGCCGAGGCTGAAGGCGCCCAGGTTGCGGGCCAGGGCCACGCCCACGGCCTTGTCGGCGGCGGAGAAGCCGCCGGCCCCGGCGCCGTCGGCGCCCCTGCCTTCGAGCTCGCCGTGGTCCAGCCGGGTGAAGGAGATAGCCGCGGTAAAAGGCCCGGCAGGCAGCGCGGCCGCGGCGAAATCATAGCCGCCGTCGAGCGCCCAGGAAGCGTGCATCAGCGAGACCTCGCGCCTGGCCAGCGCCAGGCCGCCCGGGTTGTAATAGACGGCGTTGGCGTCGTCGGCCAGGGCGGTGTAGGCGGAGCCCAGGCCCGAAGCCCGCGCGCCGGCGCCGATATTGAGGAAATCCGCGCCGCTCTCCAGGGCGCGGGCCATCCGGGTCGACGGCACCAGCAGGAAAGCCGCCAGCAGGGCGAAGGCATAGGGCCTCGACAGCCAGTAGACCAGGCCGTTGAGGATGTCCTTCTTTGTCCCGCCGTCCAGGCACGCCATAAATTTACCTGACCACCGCGAACTTGCCGCGCCGCTTCACCTTGCCGCCGGGCCCCGAGACCTCGGCGAGGTAATAGTATACGCCGCTGGGGAAGTCGCCGCGCAGCTCCAGCTCGTAGGCGGTGCCGCCGGCGGCCAGGGGCGCCCCGGAGAGGGAGCCTTCCCAGGCCAGCCGCCCGCTGGCCGAATAAACCTTTACCGCCAGTTTTTCGCCGGCCGCCGCGGACGCGCGCAGCACCGGCCTGGCGCCGCCGACGGCGGGGTTGGGGTAGACGTAGACCTCGCCCACGTAGAAGGGCGGGGCCGGGGCGGCCGCCGGGGCGGCCCCCAGCACCGCCTGGTAGACCGAGAAGTGGGAGGTGCGGGCGTTCACGGTCCTGGCGGCCTTGTCCACCTCGGAAGGCAGCACTTCCCAATCGGAAGCGGCGGCGTTCCAATAGGCCACCTTAAGGGAGGCTTCGTCCGAGCCGGCGGGCAGGGCCGCGGGGTCATAGGGCAGGGAAATGGTCAGCGGGGCGTCAAAGGTCGCGCCGTGGGGGCCGAACTCGAAAGGCGCGGAAGCGGAGACCAGCGACCTGGCGGCCAGCCCCCGGCCGCGCTTCTCTTTCTCCTCCCGGCCCACCGCGGCCTGGTCCTCCGGCGCGGCGACGAGCAGGAGTTCGGGGTTGCCTTTGAAGGCGCCCTTGGGGATCGAGACCTTCACCCCGCCCTGCCCGGAGCGGCCGCCCTCGCGCTTCTCCAGGCGGGTCCGGAAATGCCTGCGGCTGGACAGCGACCTGTTGGCGCTCTCCCCGGCGAACTGCCGGCCGTCCTTGAGCCGGCCGGAGACGGTGAGCGAAAAGTCCCCTTCGGGTACCGCGGCGGCGACCGCGTCGCGCTCGAACTTGAGCATGGCGTAGGTCACGCCTTCCAGGCCGCCCATGTCCTCGTTGTCGCCGGTGCGCAGGCGGGAGGCCCATTTCCGGTCCGGCTCTATCGGCGTCACGGCCTGGCCGTTCACGGCCGTGATCCTGACGCTGGGCAGGTCTATCTCGGAGGCGGCGGCCTCCGGCAGGCCCAGCACCACCGTCACCCATTTACCGTTCGAATGGCGGTTGAGGGAGGCCGGGAACATCCTGACGAAGGCCTTCAGTTCCAGGCGGGGCTTCATGAAATAGATGTCCGCCGCCGGGTCGTCCAGGTAGGCGGCCCCGCCGCCCACGGAGTAGATGAACTCGCCGGTGGCCGCCGCCGCCGGCGCCACCAGGTTCGCCGGCAGCGCGTACAGGGGCTGCCAGGCGCCGAGGCCGCCGGCCTCCGTGTAAGGCGCGAAGTAGACGGCGTTGGTCACCCCCCCGTCGAAACCGCCCATCAGGTAAACTCCCTTTTCGGCTTCGGCGAGCCCGTAGAAAGCCAGCCCCGAAGGCAGCGGGGGCTGCGGCGCCCAGGGGCCGAGCGTCCCGTCGGCGTTCACAGCCGCGGCGTAGACCGCGGAGGAAAGTCCCGAAGGCGGCAGGCCGTCGTCCCCGTAAAGGGCCGGGGCGCCGAAACCGCCCAGCACGAAGACGCGGCCGCCCCTGGCGAAAGACCTGTGGCCGAACAAGCCGGCCGGCAGGGCCGTCTCCTCGCGCCACTCCCCCACGCCGCCGTTCTCGCCTATAGGCGCGGAAAGGACCCCGGCCGAGACGCCGCCCCCGCGCAGCAGCCCGCCGGTAACGTAGATGCGGCCGCCGTGCACGGCCGCCGCGAGCGCCGAGAGCATGCGCGGCAGCGGGTTGGCGACCTGCCAGCCGGCCAGCGTGCCGTCCTCCTGGTTCACTTCCGAGTAGTAGACCCTGGCCCTCTGGCCGGCGTAGTTGGCGCCGCCCAGCACGTAAATGCGCCCGCCGGCCGTCACCGAGGCGTGCAGGCCCAGGCCCAGGAACTCGGGCATCTGGCTGGCCGTCTGCCATGGGCCCAGCGTCCCGTCGGTGTTGACGGAAGCGCAGTAGTAGACGCCGTTGAGGTAGCCGGTGCCGGAGCCGACGTCGCTGAGGCCGCCTGCCACGTAAAGGCGGCCGCCGAGGGCGACGGCCGTATGGGCCATGAGGTTGCGGGGAAGTGGGGCGGCAGACTGGAACTGCGCGGCGGCGCAAAGAGGCAGCAGCAGTAAAGCCGCCGCCGCCCTGAAGCCCGCCGCCGTCGCGCCCATGAAGCCTCCCTCTGGAAATAAAAATGCCGGACAACGAAAGCCAATAACTGACTTTCATCGTTCGGCAGCCTGGCCGGCAAAATACACGCAGACTTACTTTCGGCAGCCCGTCCGGCGTGTGGACACTCGTCCCTTTAGCCCCGCGGCTTTGCGCCCCCCGCCTTTCGGCGGGGTTAGCCATTTATCGTTCCAATGTTATAGCAGGAAAAACCCTGATTTTCAAGGCTTTTTTGTGTAAACGCGGATACGCGGTCAGAACCTGGAAACGGAGGAGAAAACCTTGAAGTCGAGGCGCGGGAAAAGGCTGTTCTGCTGCTCCAGGCGGGTCAGGTCCTGCTCGTCCACGCGCCGCTCTATGACTTCGGAGAGCAGCTTCAGCGCGTTGGCGGCGTGGTCCTCCAGGCGGCCCTTGGCGTATTCGGCGTGGGAACCGATGTAAAGGAGGAAGGCCCAGTCGGAGCTCTGGGCGAGCAGGGTCTCCCTGGCGGCCTGGTTGAGCGCGCGGGTGGCCAGGCTGTTGATGTCCTGGTTGCGGAAGCGGTTGGCGGTCTCTATCATCTTGTCCGTGGCCGCGTAGACGGCCGGGTAGATGAAATCGTTGGTCTCGTTGACCCAGGGATCGAAATAGCCGTTCTCGCCCCAGGAGGAGATGCCGGGCGATATCTCCTGCGGCTCCTGGCAGGAATTGAGGTACTCGGAAGGCGTGACGAACTGCAGCGGCAGGCGCTCCTGGCGGATCTTGCGGATCACGCTCTCCAGGAAGGCCGGGCCCTCGAACCACCAGTGGCCGAAGAGCTCCGCGTCGTAGCAGCTGACGATCAGGGGGCGGGTGCCGCGGCCGGAATAGAACTCCTCGGTCTGCTTCATCCGGCGGGCGAGGAAATCGGAGGCGTGCGCGTCGACCCGGGCCAGGGCGGCCTCCGGGTCGTAGTACTGCTTGGCGGCCAGGTCCGTGCCCGGGCCGGTGATGCGGTAGTACTTGAGGCCTAGCGGGCGGCGGGCCCCGTCGGCGCCCAGGTAAGGCCGCACGTACTCGTAATCCCCGTCGTAGCCGAGGTCGCGGTAGAACTCCCGGTAGGCGGGGTCGCCGGGGTAGCCGAACCGGGAGCTCCAGACCTCGCGGGAACTGGCGGCGTCCCGGGCGAATAGGCCCAGCCCGTTGGAGGCGCGGTACGGAGAATAGACCCCGTTCGGGGCCGAGGCGGCGGCCAGCTCCACGGCGTGGGACTCGGTGAAGGTGTAGTTGAAGCCGGACAGCTTGATGTAGGAATTGAGCCGGGGCTCGTAGGCGCACTCGGGCAGCCAGAAACCGGAAGGCTTGCGGTTGAAGCGGTCCAGGTAATCCTCGGCGGCGACGGCCAGCTGGGCGCGCACGGCCTCGGGCCGGGCCAGCAGCGGCAGCACCGCGTGCGTGGCGGAGGTGGTGATGATCTCTATCTGCCCGGCGTGCTGCAGGGCTTTCAGCGGGGTGATGAGGTCGCCGCTGTACTTGTGCAGCAGGCCGGCGGCGTCGGAATAAAGTTTCCGGTAAAGCTTGACGGTCCGGTGCAGGGCCGGGTCGGCCTGGGCGCGCTCCAGCTCCTTCTCGATGAGCTCCAGGCGGCCTTCCACGTATTCCTGGAGCTTGGCCTCCAGGGCCTCGTTCTCGAGCATCGCGCCCAGCGTCGGGGAGATGGAGACGGCCACGCCGGGGCGTATCCCTTCGGCGGCCAGCCGCTCCAGGGCCGAAATGATCGGCACGTAGGTCTCGACCACCGCCTCGAAGAACCAGTTCTCCTCGAGGAAGCCGGGGTCCTGCGGATGATTGACGTACGGCAGGTGCGCGTGCAGCAGGAACATCAGGGAGCCGCGCGAGCTCATGGCGCCACCCGCTTATGGAACTCCAGGCTCGCGTAGGCGCGCTCGTCGGCCAGCCCCGCCGCGGAAGGGGCCGACGCCTGGTTGGATTCCAGGAGGCGCTCCCAGGCGCCGCCGCGCTGGGCGTAAATGGCGGCCTCGTAGACGCGGCCCTGCGCGGGGACCGGCAGGTAGGCGGAAAGCTGTTCCCAGGAAATCCTGCGGGAGCCGGCGTGGGCCTTATCGTCGGCGTAGGAGAGGCGGAGCTCCACCTCGGGCTGGAGGGTGCCGGCCCGGAAGGCCTCGGCGCGGGCCGCGGAGAAACTCCAGAACGCGAAGAAGGCCCCCGGGTTCTTGGGCAGGAGCACGAGCTTGTCCTCGGCAGGAAGCGGTCTGGTCAGCGCCATGGTCTACGGATAATTTACCAAATTTCCCGCCGCTAAAAAATATTTTTTTCCCGCCGCTTTTTTTATATCATAAAGGGGACGGCACACCGGTTTTTCAAGGAGCACCCGAAACATGAAAGCTATCGTAAAGACCTCGAGGGCGCGCGGCGCCAGCTACAGGGACGTGGAAGTCCCCTCCATAAACAAGGACGAACTGCTCGTCCGGGTCACCGCGGCCTCGATCAGCCCCGGGGACCTCGCCATCTTCAACCACGCGGGCCCCGGCTTCGCCACCCCCACCCTGCCCTTCATCTTCGGCAGCGAGTTCTGCGGCGAAGTGGTGGAGGTGGGCTCCCTCGCCAAGGGCTTCGACAAGGGCGATTTCGTCTCGGTCGAGTCGCACATCTTCTGCGGCGTCTGCGGCCAGTGCCGCAACGACCAGCGCCACATCTGCCAGAACCTGAAGGTGATAGGCCGCGACGTGCCCGGCGGCATGGCCGAATACGCGGCCGTGCCGGCCCGCTGCGCCTGGAAGCACACCGACACCAGCCTGCGGGACGTCGCCGCCGTCATGGAGCCCTTCGGCAGTGCGGTACACGCCGTGCTCTCCGAGGACCTCGTAGGCCGCTCGGTCCTGATCTCCGGCTGCGCCCCGCACGGACTGTTCGCCGCGGGCATAGCCAAGGCCGCCGGCGCCAAGCGCGTGATCGCCATGGACGCCTCCGCCTACCGCCGCAAGCTGGCCCTTAAGATGGGCGCCGACACCGCCATCGACCCTGCGGCCGGCGGCTGCCTGGCCGGCGTCGCAAAGGCCTGCGGCCCCGAGGGCGCCGACGCCGTGATAGAGATGAGCGGCACGCAGAAGGCCGTGGCCCTGGGCCTCAAGGCCCTGCGCCCGGGCGGGCGCTTCGTGGCCTTCGGGCTGCCGGTGACCGACATCAGCCTGGACTACGCCGGGGACATCGTCAAGCGCGGCCTGCGCCTGGAGGGCGTGGCCGGCCGCGAGATCTTCCGGAGCTGGTACAAGATGGAGAGCCTGCTGAAATCCGGCGCCGTGGACCCCCGCCCCGCCGTCACCCACACCTTCGCTTTCAAGGACTTCAAAAAGGCCTTCGCGCTGATCAATTCGAAGGACAAGACGTGCGGCAAGATAATCCTGACACCCTGAAGAGGAGAACGACATGACCACTGCGACTTTCGAAACGCTCAAGTTCGCCGACGAGGAAGTAGCCCTCCTTAAGAAGGAGAACCGCTTCCTGCAGCCGCGGGTCCTGGAATCCGCCCAGGAGCCGGTCTCCGTCATCGACGGCAAGAAGGTGGTGAACCTCACCTCCAACAACTACCTGGCGCTCGCCAACGACCCCAAGGTAAAGAAGGCCGCCATCGCCGCCATCGAGAAGTACGGCGTCGGCTCGGCCGCCGTGCGCACCATCATCGGCACGATGACGCTGCACAAGGAGCTGGAGGAGAAGTTCGCGGCCTTCAAGCATTCCGAGGCTTCCATCCTGTTCCAGAGCGGCTTCACCTCCAACGTGGCCGTCTGCCAGTCGCTGATGTCGAGCGAGCAGGACCTGCTGATCTCGGACGAGCTCAACCACGCCTCGATCATCGACGGCGCGCGCCTGGCCAAGGCCCCCCGCAAGATCTACCGCCACAAGGACATCAAGCACCTGACCGAGATCCTCGAGACCCCGGAGGCCCGCAAGGCCCGCCGCAAGATGGTCGTCACGGACGGCGTCTTCTCCATGGACGGCGACATCGCCAACCTCGACGAGGTCGTGGCCACGGCGCACAAGTACGGCGCTTTCGTGATGGTGGACGACGCCCACGCCAGCGGCGTGATAGGCAAGGAAGGCCGCGGCACCGTGAGCCACTTCGGGCTGGACGGCCGGGTGGAGATCCAGATAGGCACGCTGTCCAAGGCCTTCGCGGCCGTGGGCGGCTACGCGGCGACCACCAGGAACCTGCGCGACTACATGGGTTCCGTCGCCCGGCCCTTCCTGTTCTCCAGCTC
>CAYSYJ010000035.1:0-16667 GCA_964435105.1 uncultured Elusimicrobiaceae bacterium | reverse complement strand
CTGCCCACGCGGCTCACCGAGATGCCCACGTTGACGGCGGGCTTGATGCCGCTGTGGAAGAGGCTGGACTCGAGGTAGATCTGGCCGTCGGTGATGGAGATGACGTTGGTCGGGATATAGGCGGTCACGTCGCTGGCCTGCGTCTCGATGATGGGCAGCGCGGTCAGCGAGCCGCCGCCGTTCTTGTCGCACATCTTGCAGGCGCGCTCCAGCAGGCGGCTGTGGAGGTAGAACACGTCGCCGGGATAGGCCTCGCGGCCCGGGGGGCGGCGCAGCAGCAGGGACATCTGGCGGTAGCTCTGCGCGTGCTTGGAGAGGTCGTCGTAGATGACGAGCGCGTGCTTGCCGTTCCACATGAACTCTTCGCCGATGGCGCAGCCGGTATAGGGGGCGAGGTAAAGCATGGAGGCCGGGTCCGAGGCGGAGGCGGAGACTATCACCGAGTACTCCATCGCGCCGTTGTCCTCGAGCGTCTTGGCCACGCGGGCCACGGTGGACTGCTTCTGACCGATGGCCACGTAGATGCAGGTGGGGCGCTTGTCGGCGGGCTCGTTCTTCTGGTTGATGATGGCGTCCAGGGCCACGGCGGTCTTGCCGGTCTGGCGGTCGCCGATGATGAGCTCGCGCTGGCCGCGGCCTATCGGGATCATGGCGTCGATGGCCTTGAGGCCGGTCTGCAGGGGTTCCTTGACCGGGGCGCGCTCGACCACGCCGGGGGCGATCACTTCCACCGGGCGGCGCTTCTTGGCGTTGATGGGGCCCTTGCCGTCCAGCGGGTTGCCCAGCGCGTCCACCACGCGCCCTACCATCTCGGGGCCCACCGGCACCTCGAGCACGCGGCCTGTGCGCTTGACGCGGTCGCCTTCCTTGATGAGGGTGTCGGAGCCCATGACCACCGCGCCGACGTTCTCGCGCTCGATATTGAGCACCATGCCGGCCGCGCCGCCCTCGAACTCCACCAGCTCGCCCACCACGGCGCCGTTGAGCCCGTAGATGCGGGAGATGCCGTCGCCGACCTGCAGCACCTGGCCGGTCTCGGAGAGCTGGGCCTCCGGCACGAACTTCTCGATCCTGCTCTTGATTATCTCGGTGATCTCTTCGGGTCTTATCATAAAATCGCCTTAAGTCTCCTGGGAAATTCCGCCGTCAGCGGCGGGCGAGGCCGGCGCGCAGGGCGTCCAGCCGGCCGCGCACCGTGGCGTCTATCACGGTGTCGCCTATCTTTATCTCGAAACCGCCGATCACGCGCTCGGTGATCACGGCGCGCAGGGCCACGGTCCGGCCGGAAGCCCCGGCCAGCAGCGCCTCGACGCGCTTCATCTCCCCTTCGGAGAGCGGGTAGCGGCTGTACACCTCGGCCCGGACCAGGCCGCAGAAAGAGTCGTGCAGCTTCAGGCACTCCTGCATTATGTCCTCGAGCAGGCTGAACCGGCCGCGCCGGACCAGCAGCGCCGCGAACTCCGCGGCGTGGCCGGCGTGCGCCCCGCCGAGGATCTTCTGCAGGGCCTCCAGCCGCACGGCGCCGTTGAGCACCGGGTGCGTCAGGGTCCGCAGGTGGGGGCGGGCCGCCTCGAAGACGCGGCGCAGGCCCTCCAGTTTCTCGTGGGAGGCCTTTTCCAGGGCCTTGCCGAAAGGCTTGCCGTCCAGGCCCATGTAGGCCCGGGCGTAGCGCTTGGCGAGTATCCTGGCGGAGGCGTCCATCAGTTGGTCCCCAGCCCCATGCCGGGCTTGCCTTTCTCCAGCTCGGCCAGGTATTTGGACGCGAGGTCCGTATTGGCCTTGTGGTCGATCTGCTTGAGCAGGATCTGCTCCGCCGCCAGCACGCTCAGCTCCACCACCCTGTTCTCGAGCTCGCGGGCGGTCTCGGCGCGCTGGGTCTCGATCTCCCGGCGGGCCGTTTCCAGCACCAGCGCCGCGGAGCGGCGGCCCTCCTCGATCAGGAGGTCCTTTTCCTTCTCGGCCGACGCGCGCGCCTCGTCCAGGCGGCGCTGTATCTCGGCCTTCATCTCGGCCAGCCTGGCCTCGAGGTCGGCCTTGAGCTTCTCGGACTCGGCCCGGGCCGCCTCGGCGGCCTGGCGGTCGTGCTTTATGGCGCGCTCCCGCTCCTCCACCGCGTGCAGCAGCGGTTTCCAGGCGGTCTTGGACAGGACCACGACCAGCAGGACGAAGCAGGCTATGGTCCAGAACGTTAGGCCGAATTCCGGCCTGATCAATGCTTCCATAAATGGCTCCCGTTGCCGGCCGCGGGAGCGCCGCGGCCGGCCGCTTAAAGCTCCCTTGCTTAGTGGGAGGACTGGCTCTGCGGGGCCGCGCCGGGGGCGGCGGGCGCCTTGGGCATGGCGAAGTTCATGACCGCGAGCAGGCAGATGACCAGCGCGAAGAACGCGAGGCCTTCGATGAGGGCCGCGGCGATGATCATGGTGGTGCGCAGCGCGGGACCGGCTTCGGGCTGGCGGGCGGTGCCGTCGAGCGCGCCGGCGGCCAGCTTGCCGATGCCGAGGCCCGCGCCGATCAGGGTCAGCCCGGCGCCGAGGCCGGCGCCGATATAGCCGAGTCCGAGGAATGTAAGGTCGTTCATGTGTCTGTCCTCCGTTTTAATATCCGCAAGATCTCCGGGCCGCGTCAGTGCGGGTGCATCGCCGCGCCGGTGAAGATGGCCGTCAGGAAGGTGAACACGTAGGCCTGCAGGAACGCGACGAACAGTTCCAGCAGCAGCGTGAACAGCACGAGCCCGACGGATACCGGCGCCACGGCGAAGCCGACCAGCGCGTTAAGCGAACCGAAAATGAAGATGAAGCTGATGAAGGCCAGGATGACGATATGGCCGGCGATCATGTTGGCGAAAAGACGGATGCAGAGCGCGAAGGCCTTGGTGACCAGGCCGATGATCTCGATGGGGAAGAGCAGCGGGTACAGCCAGCCGGGCACGCCCTTGGGCACGATGTGGGCGAAATATTTAACCGGGCCCTGCTCCTTGATGCCGGCGAAGTTGATCAGCGCGAAGGTGGTCAGCGCCAGGCCCGCCGTCACGGCGAGGTTGCCGGTGGCGGTGGCGCCGAAAGGCACCAGGCCGATGAGGTTCAAAAGCAGGATGAAAAAGAAGAGCGTGGAGAAGTAGCCCATGTAGGCCGCGCCTTTATGGCCGAGGTTGGGGACCACCACCTCGTCGCGCAGGAACAGCACCACGATCTCGATCATGGCCCGGAAGGGGGCCAGCGCCGCCGAGCGGCTGCGTATTATGAAGGGGAAGACCACCAGCAGGATGAGGGCGGCGATACCCATCATCAGCAGGTGCTTGGAAAAGGGCAGGCGCAGCGGGCCCAGGGCCGCCCAGGCCCAGACATGGTCCACGATATGGTGCTCTAAGATCTCTTTCAGGCCCATTATTTTTCCAGCGGGAACGCCTCGAACAGCATCTGGACGGCTATCATGGCCGCCGCGAACGGAATGATAATTATATATTTTTCATGGCGGAGCAGACAAACCGCGCCCAGAGTCAGCGCCAGCCGGCCGAAAATGCCGGAGACGAACACGGAATAGAAGACGCGGTCGGGAGCGCGGAGGACGCGCTTGAGGGCCAGCCGCGAGGCCGCGCCCGTCAGGGCGCCGGCGCAGGCCCCGAGGAGGGCGGCGGTCCATGGCGAAGAGATCATTTGCCCGCCTTGAAGAGCTCGCGCATGACCAGGTAGAAGCCGCCGGCCAGCCCTGCCGCCGCCCCGGCCAGCATCAGCCAGGGCCCGGTGCCGAACTTCCCGTCCAGGCGGTAACCGACCCAGAAGCCGGCCAGCACGGCCGCCGCCAGCTCCAGCCCTATCTGGGCGTGGTCCCACCAGTTCTCTTTCCCGGTCACGGCTCAATTTTACCTTTTTAAAAATGTTAGAATCCAAAAGATATGGAAGGCGCCGCCAAGAAGATCCTCATCGTGGACTCCGACACCGGGGAGGCCCGGGACCTGCTGGCCTTCCTCGAGAAGAACGGTTACCACGCCCAGCTGGTCTCCAACTACCAGCAGGCCTTCACGGCGGTGCAGAACTGGAAGCCGGACCTGCTCATCCTGAACATCCTCATCCAGGCCTTCAACCCGCTGGATTTCCTCGCCGAGCTCAAGCGCAACCCCTTCACCGAGGCGCAGAAGGTCATAGTCTTCTCCCAGACCCGCAAGTCCGAGATAGTGACCGGGCCCGTGCCCAAGGTCCGCGCCTACATCACCAAGCCGGTGGACTTCGAGGCCCTGAAGGCGGCCCTGCAGAAGACCCTGCCGCAGACGCAGGACCCCGCCACGGTGATGGTCGCCGACGACGATACCGAGTTCTCGGACCTCGTGAAAATGTTCCTCGAGGCCAACAATTACCGGGCGCTGGTGGTCAACGACCCCCTCGCCGTGGTCGACCGCGTCCGCGCCGAAAAGCCCGACGCCCTGCTGCTGGACATCATGATGCCGCGCAAGGACGGTTTCGCCATCATGGAGGAGCTGCAGGATTCCACCGACACCGCCGGCACGCCCATCATAGTGGTCAGCGGCCTGCGCCTGGAGAATTTCCAGGAGCGCGGCATCGTGACCGGCCTGCCGGAGATAGTGTCGCGCGACATCCCGGGCGACCTGCTGCTGAAGCTCATCTCCGACCAGACCGCCGACCTCAGGCCCGCCGCCGCGTCCGCCGCCGCCTCCTCCGCCCAGGAACCGCAGAAGGCGGCCCTGCCGCGCGTGCTGATGGCCGACGACCAGACCGAGCTGCTGATGCTCATGAAGGAACTGGTGCAGGACGCCGGCTTCGAGGTCTTCACCGCCAACGACGGCGCCGAGGCCATGACCGCCGTGTTCGAGCATAACCCGGACATCATCGTGCTGGACTACAATATGCCGCGCAAGACCGGCTTGGACGTGGCGCAGGACCTGAAGAACAACCCCCTCTTCGCCCATATCCCGATCATCATCGTGACCGCCTTCGGCGAGAAGAGCGCCAAGCTCAAGGGCCTGGGCATGGGCATCGACGACTACCTGATAAAGCCGGTGGACGCCGACGAGCTGGTGGCGCGCATGCGCATGATCCTCAAGCGCAACCGCCAGGTGCTCGACACCAACCCGCTCTCCAAGCTGCCGGGCAACCCGTCCATCCAGGCGCGCGTGGAGCGCGAGATCCAGCGCGGCACCGAGTTCGCCGTGCTCTACCTGGACCTCAACAACTTCAAGGCCTACAACGACACCTACGGCTTCGAGGCCGGAGACCGGGTGCTCAAGGCCACGGCCAACCTGCTGGTCAAGCTGACCATCCAGAACGAGAACTCGGAGGACTTCATCGGCCACATAGGCGGCGACGACTTCATAGTCGTAACCGGCTACGAGCGGGCCGAGGAGCTGGCCCGCCGCATAGCGGCCGCCTTCGACGAGATAGCCCCCTCCTTCTACAGCAAGGCGGACCGGGACCGCGGCCACATCGTTTCCACCGACAGGCAGGGCAATATCAAGAAGTTCCCCTTCCTCTCCATCTCCATCGGCATAGTGCAGAACAAGACCCGCGCGCTGCATTCCTTCGCGCAGGTCAGCAGCATAGGCACCGAACTCAAAAAAGGCGCCAAGGCGGCCGGGAAGAGCCACTACATCGTGGACCGCCGCAAGGACTGATCTCGCGCGGCCCGCGCCGCGCAACTTAACGGGAGGTTTCTCATGAAAAGGACTTTATACGCCGTTTGCTGCGCCCTGCTGCTGGCCGGGCAGGCCGCCGCCGCCGGCGGCAAGAAGATCGTGTGCGTGATGGAGCTGGAGGACAAATCCAGCCACGCCCACGGCTGGCAGAACGTGGGCACCGGCGTGGCCGACATGATGGTCACCGCCCTTGCCGAGACCGGCAAGTACACCCTGATCGAGCGCGAGAAGCTGGAGAAAGTCATGGACGAGCAGCGGCTCGGCGCCTCCGGGGCCGTTACCGCGCAGACCGCGGCCAAGATCGGCCGCCTGCTGGGCGCCCACTACATCATCACCGGCGCGGTGACCGAGTTCGGCGTGAAGGATTCCAAGATAGGCGTGGGCGGCCTGGAGAAGGTGCTGCCCTTCGGCGGCGGGGCCAAGGTCTCCAAGAACACGGCCAGGGCCGCCATCGACGTGCGGGCCATCGACACGACCTCCGCGCAGATAACCGCGGCGGCCAAGGGAGAGGGCTCCAAGTCCAGCGCGGAGTTCCAGGGCGACCTGAGCATCGCCCCGAGCTTCGACTTCGGCAAGGAAGGCTTCGACGAGACCATCATCGGCAAGGCCGCCCGCAAGGCCGTGGAGAGCGTGGTCAAGGAACTGACCGCGGCCTTCGACCAGGGCGGGGCCCCGGCCGTCAAGATCATCAAGATCTCCGGCAGCCAACTCTACATCAATTCCGGCGGCGCCGACGGCGAGAAGGCCGGCAAGGTCTACGAGATCTTCCGCGCCGGCGAGGAGATGGTGGACCCCGACACCGGCGAATCCCTGGGCTCCGAGGAGGAGAAGATCGGCACCGCCAAGGTGGTGAAGGTCACGCCCAAGTACTCGATCGCGGAGACCAAGGCGCAGGGCGTGCAGAAGAGCGACGTGCTCCGCCTCAAATAACCGCCTCGGGCTGAACGGAGAAGGCGCCCCCCCCGGGCGCCTTTTTCTTTGCCATAAAGAAGGAGGCGCCCCGCGGGGGGCGCCTCTTTCATACTGGCCCCTTATTGGCGGGGCGTCAGATCCAGGTGGGCACCGGCTCGCCCGGGTCGGGCGGCGTGTAGATGGCCGGCTGCACGCGGCCGCCGCCGTCCCCGGGGGTGTAGACCGCCGGCACGGGGCGCTGCGCCGGCTGGTTCTGGCCGGCGTTGAGCATATGGTCCAGCACATGTTCGGCCTCGCTCGCGGGGATCAGGGCCTGGACCTCGTCGAGGAAGCTCACATCCTCGCCGCGGCCGCCGTCCTGGGGATAATAGTTGGCCTCGCCGGGAGCGTGCATGTAGGGCCGGCTGGGATCGTTGACCGGCGCGGACGTGGAGCCGTAAACATAGTCCGCTCCGCCGCGCACTATGATCCCCTCTATCTTGAGTGTGCGCATGTTGAAGACCGGGCTGCCGGAACTGCCGCGGAAAGTGTCGAGGTTCGTCACGAAATAACCGTCGCGGCTGACGCTGCGCACCGCGGCGCCCTTCTCCTGCACCTTTACCGGCAGGCCGCTGGGGTAGCCGATCACGCCCACCTCTACTCCCTGCGCCACCGGCGCGCGGCTTATGGCCAGCGGGTGCCGGCCGGCCGCCGGCCTGTCCAGGCGCACCAGCGCGTAGTCGGCGCCGTTGCCCACGGGCTCGGCCTCGGAGCAGCGGCCGCCCCGGCAGGTGAAATTGTGGCTCTCGTCCTGCACCTTCTGCGCCACTATCTCGCGGCAGGAATAGACGTTGGCGGCCGGGAAGGAGGAGGGGTTCTCCCCCTCCCGGGTCACGGCGTAACCGAAGGCGAAGCGCACCCGCCCGCAGGGGCCGCCGCGCTCGTCCGGCTGGAAGCAGTGGCCGGCCGTCAGCACCAGGTCGGGCGCCACCAGGACGCCCGAGCAGTAGGCCCCCACGGTCTGTTCGCCGAAGGGCTGGCCGGGCCGCAGGTTGAGCTTTTCGCGCAGGGAGATATTGTTCAGGCGGTAGGTCCCGGAGGCCTCGTCCCTGGTGAGGGCCCGGTCCGAGAACAGGGCCACGGAGGACTCGGCGAAGCGGCGCAGGATGCCGGCCTGGTAGAGGTCCACCTGGTCGTTTTCCCCGTAATAGGAAACGGGCTCCACCCTGGCCCCGCCCTGGCCCGCAAGCAGGGGGCCGCCGCCCGCCAGGAGCAGGCTCAGCAGCGCCGATATGGTGGCCAGGGTCTTCATAAGGTTACCTGACTATATTATGGAGGGCGACTTGACGAAAGTCAATACCCATAGGACCCACCCACCCCCAGGCCTTTAGGGAAAGGGGGAAAGGGGACGTTGGTTAGTTGGTTAGTTTTTGCGCCCGCTAGAATTACAAATATGGGCCATCCCCCCAGACAAAAACTAACCAACTAACCAACGTCCCCTATACAAAAAGACGCCGCCCGGGTTTAAAGCGGGCGGCGCCTAAGAAAGAACTACCGGCTATTACTTCGCGTTCTTGCCGATGATCTTGGCGATTTCGAACATGGTGACCTGTTTCTTGCCGAAGAGCGGCATCAGCTTGTCATCAGCGTTCACGTTGCGCTTGTTCTTCTTGTCCTGCAGGTTGTTCTTCTTGATGTAGGCCCACAGCTTCTTCACGATCTCGGTGCGGGGCATCGGCTTGGCGCCGACGACAGCGGCCAGGGTCGCGTTGGGGGTGATGGGGGCCATGAACTTCGAGTTTGCTTTGGCAGCGGGCATTGTTACTTCCTCCTGTGGTATGTACTTCCAAATTACCTACATAATAAACTATTTTGCCCCGTCGGTGTCAATAGAAAAGGGCCTGCGCCCGCGCCCGCCCGGTCACCCCGCCCCCGGCGCTCTTTAAGCAAAGAAAAGGGCCCGCCGCGGGGGACGGGCCATTTTCCGCGGCCTCGCTTATATCTTCGGGCCGGCCCCGTTGATTGCCTTGCTGGTCACGTTGAACTTCTTGAAGTTCGCGGAGAACAGGCCGGCCAGCTCCAGGCGCTTGGCGTCGTAGGTCTTCTTGTCGGCCCAGGCGGTGCGGGGGTTGAGCACCTCCGCCGGCACCCCGGGGCAGCTGGCGGGCACGCCGAAGCCGAACACCGGGTCCTTGGCGAACTTCACCTTGGCGAGCTTCCCGTCCAGGGCGGCGTTGAGCAGGGCGCGCGTGTGCTGGATGCTCATGCGCTTGCCCACGCCGTAAGGGCCGCCGCAGAGGCCGGTATTGATGAGCCAGCAGACGGATTTGTGCTTCTTCATCTTCTTTTCCAGCAGCTCGGCGTAGACCGTGGGGTGGTGGCTCATGAAGGGCGCGCCGAAGCAGGTGCTGAAGGTCGCCTTGGGCTCCTTGATGCCCATCTCGGTATTGGCCACCTTGGCGGTATAGCCGCTGATGAAGTGGTACATGGCCTGCTCGGGGCTGAGCTTGGCGATGGGCGGCAGCACGCCGAAAGCGTCGTAGGTGAGCATCACGATGTTCTTCGGGTGCGGGAAGGCCGGGCCCTTGATGGCGTTGTCGATGAATTCCAGCGGGTAGGCCGCCCGGGTGTTCTCGGTCAGGCTGCCGTCGTCGAGGTCCAGCTCGCGGGTCTGCTTGTCGTAGACCACGTTCTCGAGGATGGTGCCGAAGCGGCGGGTGGCCGCGTAGATCTGCGGCTCGGCCTCGGCGCTCAGCTTTATGACCTTGGCGTAGCAGCCGCCCTCGAAGTTGAAGATGCCGTTGTCGCTCCAGCCGTGCTCGTCGTCGCCTATGAGGCGCCGCAGCGGGTCGGAGGACAGGGTGGTCTTGCCGGTGCCGCTGAGGCCGAAGAAGATGGCCGAGTCGCCTTTCTTGCCCACGTTGGCCGAGCAGTGCATGGGCATCACGCCCTTGAGCGGCAGCAGGTAGTTCATCACGGAGAAGATGGACTTCTTGATCTCGCCGGCGTAGGCGGTGCCGCCTATCAGGATGACGCGCTTCCTGAAGTTGAGCAGGATGAAGGCCGCGCCGCGGGTGCCGTCCACCTGGGGCAGCGCGTGGAAGCCGGGGGCGTTGATCACGGTGAAGTCGGGGGCGAAGCCCTCCAGTTCGGCGGCGGGGGGGTCTATGAACATGTGGCCGGCGAACAGGCTGTGCCAGGCGAGCTCGGTGTGGACGCGCACCTTGAGGCGGTTCTTGGGGTCGGAGCCGGCGTAGCAGTCGCGCTGGTAAACGTCGCGGCCGGCCAGGTAGGACTGCACCTTGCCGTAGAGCTTGTCGAACACGGCCTCGTCGATGGCCACGTTCTGGTCGCCCCACCAGATATGCTTCTCGCTGGCGGGCTCCTTCACTATGAACTTGTCCTGCGCGGAGCGGGCGGTGTGCTTGCCGGTGCGGGCGCACAGCGCGCCGCCGGCGGCGATCTCGGCTTCTTTCTTCGAGACGGCGTGCTCGTACAGCGCGGGCGCGGAAAGGTTCCGGTAAACGTTCTTGCCTATCTTATTGTCGTTCATAGCGGGGCTCTCTTTGGTTTCCGGCATGGTAAAAGTCTCCTTAATCCAAGATCTTGCGGATGCGGGTAACGCCTTCGATTATGTCCTTTTCGGCGCCGCAGTAGGAGAGGCGCAGGTGGCCCTCCAGGCCGAACTCAACGCCGGGCACGGCCACCACCATGGCCTTGTCCAGCAGCAGGTTGGAAAGCTTCGTGGAATCGCCTTCGTAGGCGCTGAAATCGGCGAAGCTGTAGAAGGTGCCCTGCGGTTTGTGCAGTTTCGCTTTCTTCAGCTTGCCCAGTTCGGCCACCATCACGTCGCGCTTCTTCTCCAGGCCCTTGCGCAGGTCGTCCACGAAGGCGTCGCCCTCGCGCAGGGCGCCGGCCGCCGCCGCCTGGCTGAGCGCCGACGGGCAGGAGGAGACCTGCGCCTGCACCTTCACCATGGCCTGCGTGATAGCCTCGTTGGCCACGCTCCAGCCTATGCGGTAACCGGTCATGGAGAAGGTCTTGGACACGCCGTTGACCGAGACGATATGCGACTCGCTAAGCGGCTTTTTGGAGAAGGTGAAGGCCGACGGCGCCTTGAGACCGTCGAAGACCAGGCGGTTGTAGATATCGTCCATCAGCAGGTAGATGCCGCGGGCTTCGCAGATCTCCACCATGCGGCGGATGAAATCCTCGGGGTAGACCTGGCCGGAAGGGTTATTGGGGCTGTTGAGGAGGATGGCCTTGGTGCGGCTGGTGATGCGGGCCTCTATATCGGCGGCCTTGGCCAGCAGCTCGCCCTCGCGCGGCTTCACTATGACGGGGTTGCCGTAGGCCAGCTTCACCATTTCGGGATAGCTTACCCAGTACGGCGCGGGGAAGATCACTTCGTCTCCGGAATCCACCACGGAGACCAGGAAATTGTAGATGGCCTGCTTGGCGCCGGAGGCGACCACGATGTTCTTCGGGCCGGGCTTCACGCCGTAATGTTTCTCGGTGTAGGCCGCAATCTCTTTTTTCAGGGCGGCGGTGCCGGAAGTGGGGGTATAGCGCACGAAGCCCGCGTCGAGCATCTTGCCGCTTTCCTCCAAGGCGCCGCGGGGGATCTTCTCCTCGGGCTCGCCTCCGCCCAGGTGGATGACGGGCTTGCCTTCCGCTTTCAGGTTATTGGCAAGTTCGTTGAGCTTGAGAGTGGCCGACTGGCCGAGGGACAATGCTAATCTGCTGAGATTCATGGTCGTCCAGGGTTATTCCCCGCCTCCAGATCACGACAGAAGAAAAGAAGAAAGGCGCGGGCGGGAATCGAACCCGCGAATAGCAGTTTTGCAGACTGCCGCCTTACCACTTGGCCACCGCGCCGTATAAAAATATCTTATCAAAAAGGGGCCCCTTTAGTTAAGGGGTGCGGCCCGGCCCGAATTTTGTATCATGAAAATCATGCGCAAAGGCCGGAAATGCCCCAAATGCGGTTACGAGAAGAACGCCCCCGAGGCGGGCTGGTGCGGGCTCTGCTATGAACCTTTGAACCGCCACGGCGCCCAGGCCCAGGAACGCCAGCCGGCCCCGCCGCCGGCACCCACGGCCCCCGAGACCGGGTCCCGCCTGAAGTTCCTTTATTTCGCCGTGCCGGCCCTGCTGGGCGCGGCGCTGGCCCTGTTCCAGTTCCAGCATTCCCGCGGCACGGGCGCTACGGCGGACGCGGCCGGGACCAGCCGCTTCGAGAGCCGGACGGCCGAAGCGGACCGGCTGCTGGAAAAGCACCGGCAGGACCAGGCGGCCTTCCTGGCCGAACTCGAGGGGGCCGAGCTGGACCCGGAAGGTTTCGGCGCCGAGGGACAATACACGAAACGGCTCTTCCGGCTGGAGGACTCCTACGCCGGCTCCGTCAACGCCCTCAAGCTGCCCTGCCCCTCCTGCGAGGAGGCGGCCGGCGACCAGGCCTACCTGGCCTGGACCCGGGAATTCCGGGAAAGGGAAACGGCCGCCGCCAACGACTTCAACGCCCGCTACGCCTCGCTCGCCCTGAAGGCGGCTTCCCGCCGGGAGCCCTGAAAAAAGCGAAGGCCGGGGACGGCCCCGGCCTTCTACGCTCGCCGGCCCTTTCAGGCCCACTCTTCGCTCTTGATCGTTCCCTGTATCCCCACCACCACGTGTTTTATCGGGACCTTGCGCTTGGAGGCGGCCGCGGCCTGTTTCACCATGGCCAGCAGCCCGCCGCAGCAGGGTACCTCCATGGTCACCACGGTCAGGGTGTTGACCTTGGCGTCCTCTATCAGCCCCTGCAGTTTCTCGACGTAGAGCTCCTGCCCGTCGTCTAGCTTGGGGCAGGCTATCACGATGGCCTTGCCCTTGATGAAGTCGGCGTGGAAATTGCCGTAGGCGAAGGCGGTGCAGTCGGCGGCCACCACCACATCGGCCTTCTGGAAATAAGGAGCCATGGGCGAGGCCAGGTGCAGCTGCACCGGCCACTGCCGCAGCTGCGACTTGGCCGCGGGCGAGTCCCCGTCGTCGTCGGCCGCGGGGCCGCGCAGGTCCATGGTGCGCCCGCCGGGGCAGCCGCAGGGTTCGCCGTGCTTATGCTCTTTCTTCATTTCATCCTCCATCGGGTTCGGTATCTTGTGTTTTTTCAGGTAGTCGAAAGCCTGTTTAAGAAAGGCCTTCTGGCCGTGGTCCTTGAGGTGGCGCAGATGCGCCAGTATGGTGTTGGGGCCGTGCTTTACCATGCCGGCCATCACCTTGTCCTCGTCGTAGGGCTCGGCCAGGCGTTCCTCTATCTTTATCGCGCCGCGCGGGCATTCGCCTATGCAGGCGCCGAGCCCGTCGCAGAGCAGGTCGCTGATGAGGCGGGCCTTGCCGTCTATCACCTGCAGGGCCCCCTCGTGGCAGCCGGTCACGCAGTTGCCGCAGCCGTCGCACTTGCCCTCGTCTATCTTTACCATCTGGCGCTTGGTCTTCATAAGAGGTCCTTTATAGTTATGCCTTCCACCTCGGCGGTAAGCCGGTGCTCCAGCCCGGAGATCTTGTGGCGCAAGATGCAGGCCGCGTGGTTCTGGCAGATCTTCTTGCGGAAGACGCAGTCGTGCAGCTTCAGCGGCCCCTGCAGCACGGTTATCAGCCGGCCCAGCGTGACCGCCTCGGGCCGGCGGGCCATTGCGAAGCCCCCGCCCTTGCCCTTCACGGCCTGGAGTATGCCGGCCTTATGCAGTTTCTGCAGGATCTTCCTGAGAAAGGGCCGGGTAACGCCCACCGCCCCGTGCATCTGGGAGACGGAAACCGTGGGCTTATTGGCCCGGGCCATGTAAACCAGCGCCCGGGCGGCGTAATCTACGTCCCTGTTGATTATATTCATGTGTATATAATGATACCCTATAAGTATCATTCCGTCAAGGGGCTTGTGGGGCAAGGACTTTAGATTTCCCGCCCTCCTTTGATGTAGAATAACCAAACCGGAGGATATATGAAGATCCTGTTTTACCTTTCGCTGCTACTGGCGCCCGCCCTCTGCGGCGCGGAGACCTTTGTACTCAAGGACGGCGCCCGCCTGGAAGGCGAGGTTACCGGCGAGATGGACGACACCCTGCTGGTCAACACCCGCTACGGCTCGCTGACCATCAAGAAGGCGGATATACAGGAACGCGTGGCCGCTCCCGCGGCCCCGGCCGCCCCGCCGGCCGCCTCTACGGCCCCGGTAGCCCTCTCCACCGCCGCCGCCCCGGCCCCCGAAGCGCCGCAGGTAAAGCTGACCTTCGCCACCGTGCTGCCCAGCACCTCCACCCGGCAGCTGGTCTATTACGAGAACGGCGTGGCCATCGCCACGGAGACTTTCGATTCGGCCGGCGCCCTGCTGGGCGTCGAAGGCGCGGTCAAGGACGGCACCTATACCGAGTATTACGAAGGCGGGGCGCTGAAGACGGTAAAGAGCGCGCTGGGCGGCAAGACCTCCGGCTCGCTCAAGGCCTATTACCCCGCCGGCGCGCTGCAGGTGGAGGCCTATTACCTGGGCGGCCTGCGCGACGGCCTCTTCCGCTATTACGGCGAGGACGGCAAGCCGGTGATGGAGGCCTCTTACAGGAACGACCTGCTCAACGGCTGGAAGCGGGAATTCGGCCCCGACGGCCTGCCCCGGTCGGAGACCTACTATATCGACGACAAGCCCGCCGAGGCCCCCAAGCCGCAGGCCGCGCCGGTCAGGGCCGCCGAACAGGAATCCCTGGTCACGGTCAAATCCATAAAACTGGCGCGCGGGGAACGCTTCTCTTTCCAGCTCAACGGGAAATACATGGGCAAGGCCATGCTGGACAAGGACTTCAATCTCATCAGCCAGGAGGGCAAGGTGCCCGACGGCACGGTGAAGGCCTATTCCGCCGAGGGCAAGCTGCAGAAGGAATTCATCTTCGAGAAGGCGGCGCTCAGGGGCCTGCGCGTCTACGAGGACGGCGGACCGCTGAAAGCGGAGTACACCTATGTCGAGAACAAGGCGGTAAAAAAGCCGTAAGGCACGTCGCCGCAAAGAAAAGGCCGCCCGGTCTCCCGGACGGCCTTTTTTACGCCTTCGCCTGGAAGTTTCTGAAGAAACTTCCCGCCCGCATTGCGGGCGCCCTTCGGGAGGCATACACCCGAATGTCGTTCGCGCATAGCGCTCCGCCATTCGCCCGCTTCGCGGGTGAATCCTGCAAGCAGGATTCAGGATAAAAACTGGGCCCAGTAGGACTTGAACCTACGACCCAGCGATTATGAGTCGCTTGCTCTAACCAACTGAGCTATGGGCCCGTAAATCTTCTCTCACCCCGAAAGGCTATTCTAGCAATTACGGGAGCGCCTTTCAATCCGCCGCGGAGCGGCGGCCGCCGGCGGCCAGGGCCAGGTCCTTGCGGTACTGGGCCACCGAGCGCCGCGACAAGTCCACGCCGTGGCGGGCCCTGAGCTCGCGGCGCAGGGTCTCGTCGCTGAGGCCCGGGTTCTCCGAGGCCAGCGCGTAGGGGCGCTCCAGGTTCACGCGCTTGGCGCTGGGCAGCAGCGTCTCGAGCGGCGCCTCCATGCCCCAGGGCAGCTGCACCGATTTATTGGAGACCAGCCGGTTGAGCACGCTCGGGTGCACCTCGAGGTTCTTGGCCAGCGTCCGCTGCGAAAGCGGCCGCCGGCGGCCCGGCTCGCCGCTCAACAGGTACTCCGCCTGCACCCCGATCAGTATCTCCAGGGCGCGGTACAGGGTGGTCTTGCGCTTGTCGGCGAACTCCAGGCGCTTGAGCGTTTTTTCCACGCCCTGGCGCTCCGCCGGCGGCAGCCCGGCGGTGGCGGCGGCCAGGCGCTCCGGGTCCACCTTGTAGCGGCCCTTCCAGACCTCGCGGTTGAAGAAGGCCAGCGCCGGCGCGCCGTTCTCTATCTCTATGCCGGCCACCGCGCTGTAGACCCGCGCCGCGGGGGCCTCGGGGGCGGACTCGAACTCGGCCTGTATGAAAGCCCGGTTGACGAAGTCGCGCAGGCGCTCCGCGTCCTTCACGGAAATATCGCACTCTTCGGCGCGTTCCACGTCGCCCATGACGGAGTCGCGCAGGAAACAGGCCTCGAACTTCTCCTGCCCTATGCCCTGGATGAGGGCGACCAGGTCGCCGCCGCCGTCGGACAGCTCCGGCAGGCCGCCGGCCGAAAGCTTGAGGCCGTAGCCCGCGTAGCGCCGCGCGGCGTAACGGGCCGCCGGGAATTCCGCCAGCGTCACCGCGCCGGCGGCCTTGAGCATATCGAAGAAGCGGTTCTTCTCCAGGTCCGCCAGCAGGCGCTCGAACTCCTCTTCCGGCATTTCAGCCAGCTGCGCCAGCTTGAGCGCCCCCATCAGGGCCGTCGAGGTCCTGGTTTTGGCCCCCGCCTTCAGACTGAATTTCATTTTCGCACCTCTTTAAACGTTGAACCTGCCCGGCACACCGGAAAAACAGCCGCAGCTGAAAGCGTTGCCCATGTAGGAGAAAACCCAGGCGAACCGAGCGCTGAAAAAACCCATAAACCCTCCGTACCGAAGAATTATACCGCATACACCCCGTTCAGAGCAATTTTTGTGCCAGCAGGGATATGCCTTCCCTTCCCCTATGAAGCCGGTTTTTCTGTATAATATCCGCGGGGAAAGATTTTCAAAAGAAAATATTTGTTTTCAAAAGGAAATATGGAAAAACTACGCGTTTTCGCGCTCGAGGACGATAAACTGGCGCAGAAAGTCCTGCTCGCCCGGCTGTCCGGCCACGAGGTGGACCTGGCCGCCGACCTCAAGGCCGCGCTCAAGCTGCTGGCGGCCAACCGCTACGATATCGGCTTCTTCGACCTGATGCTCGGGCCGGACGACGATTACTCCGGGCTCAAGGCCATCGCCGCGGCCGCGGCCCGCGGGGTGCACTGCGTGGTGGTCTCCAGCTCCGACTCCGACGAGGTCATAGACCGCGCCTACCAGCTGGGCGCGCGCGATTTCTACGCCAAGGGCAACGAGGAGGCCAACGTAGCCGAGATCCTGCGCAAGTTCGCGCAGGGCCGCAAGGCCGCCGGGGCCGACGACGTGTTCGCCGGGGCCTTCGTGACCGGCGACGAGGGGCTGCGCGCCATGGTCAGGGAGGCGCTCAAGTACGCCCCC
>CAYSYJ010000034.1:0-16771 GCA_964435105.1 uncultured Elusimicrobiaceae bacterium | reverse complement strand
CGGGTGCGGTAGCCGGTCAGGCGGTCGATGTCGTGGGTGAAGCGCTGGTCCTGGTAGGCGTCCTGGATGTTCAGGGTCAGGCCCGAGGAGGCCACGTGGCCGGCGATGCCCTTGCCGAAGGGCACGCGGATCTCGGTGTGCTGCATGCCCAGGGCCACCTTGCTCCAGAGTTCGTTGGTCTGGCGGTCCAGGATGAAGACGCTGCAGCGGTCGCAGCCGAGGATGGCCTTCACCTGCTCGGCTATCAGCTCGAGCAGGCGGTTAAGGTTGGTTTCCTTGGAGACGACCCCGCCGAAGTTGACGAGCAGGCGCAGGCGGTTCTCCAGTTCTTCGGTCCGCGTCATGATATCATTCTAGCATTATCCCGCGCTTTCAGGGCTTGCCGCCCCCCGCCAGCTGGTCCAGGAAAACGCTGTAATGCACGGCCCTGGCGGAGGGGAAGGCGGCCTTCAGCCCCGCGTTGATCTGCATCAGGCAGGAGGTGGCGCCGACCACCACCGTGTCGGCCTGCACCGAGGCGATGTTGCGGAGCTTGCGGTCCAGGACCCGGTCGGAGAGTTCCGGCTGGGTCAGGGAGTAGGCCCCGGCGCCGCCGCAGCACCAGTCGCTTTCCGGCAGCTCCGCGTAGCGGCGGCCGGCCAGCTTTTGCAGCGCGGCCCGCGGCTCCTTGCGGATGCCCTGGCCGTGGCAGGCGCGGCAGGAATCGTGGTAGGTGACCTTGCCGGCCCGCTCCAGGGCGGCCGGGTCGGGGTGGGGGAGTTTCTCGGCGGGGACGAACTCCAGGATGTCCCGGACGGCCCCGGCGAAGGCGGCCGCCCGCGGGCGCCACTCCGGGTCCCCGGTGAAGAGCTGCTCGTAGGACTTCATGAAGGCCGCGCAGGAGGCGCAGTCCGCGATGACGGGGAACTCCCCGTGGGCGGCCTTCAGCTCCTCGTAGCGCAGGATATTGCGGCGCGCGAACTCGCGCGCGTCCTCCAGCCGGCCGTAGTTATGGGCCAGCAGGCCGCAGCAGTGGTTGTCTATGAAGACGCCCTCGCCGGCGCAGCGGCGCAGCACCCGCACGGTGGCCAGCGCGACTTCGGTGAAGATATAGTTGGGGCCGCAGGCGGCGAAATAAGCCCACTTTACGGGGGCGCCGGCCGGCGGGCGCAGCGCGGAGTCCTTGCGCAGCGTCTCGGCGGCGAAGCGCAGCGGCACCCGGTCCAGCGCGCCTTCGGCGTCGGCGAGGCCGGGCATGCCCAGGAAGTCGTAGAGGCCGAGCTTGGCGGCCAGGCGCGGCAGTCCCGTGAGCTTGGCCAGGAAGGCGAGCTTGAGCCAGAAGGCGAACAGGCGGGGGGCCTCCAGCAGCGTCTTCACGCCGGCCCGGGCGAAAAAATTGTCGCCGTAGCCGTCCAGGGCGCGGCGGCCCTCCAGCACGATGTCGGGCGTGGCCACCTTGGCGTAGCAGGCGCTGGTGCAGGCGCCGCAGAGCAGGCAGGTGGAGAGCGCCTCGCGGGCGTCCTCGGGGTTTTTGGCCCGGCCTTCCACCAGGAGGCGCACGAACTGGTTGCGGCCCCGGGAGGAGGCGGTCTCGCGGCCGGTCAGCATGTAGGTGGGGCAGACGGTCTCGCAGTAGCCGCAGCGGTTGCACTGGGACGTGGCGTCGTAGATGGTGCGCTCGCCCAGGTCCGTGAGCAGCGACGAGAGGTGGCGGTCCGCCTTCTCGTGCAGGTACAACTCGTTGGTCTCGCTCGAAATATGGGACGATACCGAGGTGACCACCGTGGAGTCCATCTCCCTGCGGCCCCGGTCCGCCGTCTCGTCCGCGTAGCTCTTGTGTTCGATCATCTGTTTTCGGCGGCCGGCTCGGCCGCGCCTCGGTAGATCCAGGGGTTCAGCAGGTTGGCAGGGTCCAGCGCCCGCTTGAGCCGCAAATGCAGGGTGTCGGGTTCGAACTCCGGCAGGCGCGGCTCCTCGAAAGCCGCGTGATGGCGCCTGGCGCCGGCCGTCAGGGCGAAGGTGGCGGCCAGGATGACGCCGTAGGCGCCCAGGGAGCCGCAGAACAGCTTTACGGCGTCGTAGCCGGCCACGTTCTTGACGGTGCGGCCGCCCAGCTCCAGTATTTCCCCGTCGGCGGTGACTACCTCCAGGCCCAGCAGCACGTCGCGCAGGTCCGGGAAGACCTTGGAGGCGATCACCCCGCCCACGCTGCCCTTGAGGTCCGGCAGTTCCACGTTGAGGCCGGCCTCCCTGAGCTGGGCGCGGAATTCCTCCAGCGGCACGCCGGCCTCTACCCGGGCGGTGAGGTTCTCCCGGTCTATGGCGGCCCGCCCGCGCAGGGACTTCAGGTCCAGGGGTTTTACGCCCTCCGGGACCTTTTCCGCCTTCAGGCGGGTGCCCAGGCCGGTCACCGCGCTGCGGGCCCCGGTCCTGGACCTGAGGCGCAGCTCGTCCACTACGCCGCGGGCCTCGGGGCTGAGGGAGGCGCGCTCGGCCAGTCCCTCGGGCGGGGCTTCCGCCCTGGCGTCGGAGGCGACGGGCAGGATCTTGTCCGGGTTGGCGAGGCCCGCCGGGTCGAAAGCTTCCTTGATGCGGCGGAAGAAATCCAGTTCGGCGCGGCCGTAGAGCCAGTTCATGGCCACCCGCTTCTCCACGCCGATGCCGTGCTCCCCGGAGACGGTGCCTCCCAGGGTGATGCAGGACTTCAGGATCTCGTAACCTGCCTTCTTGACGCGCTTCACTTCCTGGATGTCGCGCCTGTCGAAGACGATGTTGGGGTGCAGGTTGCCGTCGCCGGCGTGGAAGAGCAGGCCGGCGGTCAGCTTATATTTGGACAGTATCTCGCGGGTCTGGCGCAGGGCCTCGGGCAGGCGGGGGCGCGGTACCACGCCATCCTCCACCAGCACGTCCGGGGCCAGCCTGGCCAGGGCGGGATAGGCGCCTTTCCTCGCCTGCCAGAGCAGGTCGCGCTCGGCCTCTCCCTCGGCCACGCGGAAGGCGTCGCAGCCGTTGTCGCGGCAGATCTTGTGCGCGTCGTCGAGCTCGCGCTTCACTTTAGCGGCGTCGGCGCCGTCCAGTTCTATGATGAGCACGGCCTCGGTGCCGGCCGGGAAGGGGTTCTCCTTGCCGTTCAGGGCGGCTTCCAGCGAGACCGAGTCCATGGCCTCCAGCGCCCGGGGCACTATGCCGTCGCCGATGACGCGGGTGACGGCGCGCATGGCGGAATCCATGGAGCGGAAGGCCGCGGAAGCGGTCTTGATGTGGCGGGGTATGGGGAGGATCTTGAGCCAGGCGTGGGTGACTATGCCCAGCGTGCCCTCGGAGCCGACCATCAGGCTCATCAGGTCGGGGCCCTGGTCGCGGTAGGACCAGGTGCGCACCTCGCCTTCGGGCGTGACGACTTCCAGCTTCTCGACGTTGTCGGAGGTGACGCCGTACTTGAGGCACAGCGGGCCGCCGGCGTTCTCGCCGATATTCCCGCCGATGGTGGAGACCTTCTGGCTGGCGGGGTCCGGGGCGTAGAAGTAGCCGTAGGGCTCGAGCGCCTTCTGCAGTTCCAGGTTGACCACGCCGGGCTCCACCAGGGCCAGGCGGGCCTGGGTGTCTATCTGGCGGATCTTCTTGAGGCGGGAAAGGTTCAGGATGGCGCCGCCCTTGAGCGGGATGGTGCCGCCGGACAGGTTGGTGCCGGCCAGGCGCGGCAGGAAGGGGAGGCCGGCCCCGTGCAGCAGCTTGACGGCGGGGGCGACCTGCTCCGGGGCGGTGAAGGTGATCACCGCCTCGGGGCGGGCGCGGGCCATGCCCGCGTCGTAGGAGTACATCAGGATCTCGGCCTCGTCGGTGCGGACGTTCTCCGCGCCGACCAGGGCCTCGAGTTGCGGCCTTATGGCCGAGAGCTTGTCCGTTTTGAACATAGTTGCACCTTGGGAACGGCCGCCAGGCCGCCTGGACCGCCCCGCCCGGGGCGCGCGCCGCCGGCCCGCTTACTTCGCGGGCTTGAGCTTGGCGGTGAAATGCGGCAGTATCGGCGGCGCCTCCACCACTTCCAGGCCGCGGATCTTCTTCTTGTTCTTGGCCAGGTAGCCGAAAACTTCGATAACGTAATCGATGTGGCTCTGCGTATAGACGCGGCGAGGCATGGCCAGGCGCACCAGTTCCATGGGCGCGGCCAGGTATTTGCCGTCCTTGTCCCTGCGGCCGAACATCAGCGTGCCTATCTCCACGCCGCGGATGCCGCCTTCCAGGTAAAGGGCGCAGGCGAGCGCCTGGGCGGGGAAGTTCTGCGGCTTTATCTGCGGCAGGAATTCCTTGGCGTTCACGTAGACGCCGTGGCCGCCGGGCGGGTTGATGATCGGCACGCCGTGTTTGAGCAGGCCCTCGCCGAGGTAGGCCGCCGAGCGGATGCGGTACTGCAGGTAATTCTCGTCGAGCACCTCGCGCAGGCCTATGGCGATGGCCTCCAGGTCGCGGCCGGCCAGGCCGCCGTAGGTGTTGAAGCCCTCGGTCAGGATCAGCATCTGGCGGGCCTTGGCGCTCCAGTCCTTGTTGTTCATGGCCAGGAAGCCGCCGATGTTCACCAGCGCGTCCTTCTTGCTGCTCATCCAGGCGCCGTCGGCGAGCTCGAACATCTCCTCGGCGATCTCGCGCACCGGGCACTGCGCGTAGCCCTTCTCGCGCAGCTTGATGAAATAGGCGTTCTCGGCGAAGCGCGCGCAGTCCAGGAACATCGGGATGCCGTGCCTGGCGCAGAGTTCGCGCACGGCCTTGAGGTTCTCCATGGAGACCGGCTGGCCGCCCAGCGAGTTGTTGGTGACCGTCATGACGCAGAGGGGGATGTTCCTGGCGCCCTTGCTCTTTATGAACTTTTCCATGGCCGCCACGTCGGCGTTGCCCTTGAAGGGGGCCGGCTTGCCGAAGTCCAGCGCGCCCTTGACCGGGAAGTCCATGGCCTGGGAGCCGGAGAACTCCACGTTGGCCCGGGTGGTGTCGAAATGGGAGTTGGAGATGATGTATTTGCCCTTGCCGCCGATGACCCCGAAGAGGATCTTCTCGGCCGCCCGGCCCTGGTGCACGGGGATGATCTCGGCGAAGCCGGTGAGCGAGCGGATCTCGCTCTCGAAATTATAGTAGCTGCGCGCGCCGGCGTAGCTCTCGTCGCCCACCATGACGCCGCCCCACTGCGCCGCGCTCATGGCGCCGGTGCCGGAGTCGGTCAGCATGTCGATGAGCACCTTCTCCGCCCTGATATTGAAAAGGTTGTAATGGGCCTGCTCCAGCGCCGTAAGGCGCTCCTCGCGGGTGGTGATGCCCAGCGGCTCCACGCTCTTGATCTTGAAGGGCTCTATTATGGTCTTCCAGTTCCATTCCATGGCGTTTTCTCCTTTACTTTACCAGCAGCGTAAGCAGTACGAAATAGACCAGCATCATCAGGGCGCCCGGCAGCAGGGCCGCCTTGGCCCATTCGCCGGACTTGATGCCCAGCTTGGAGGAGCTGATGATGTTGGGGATATTGCCCGGTATGAGCATGCCGCCCGAGACGAGCAGGCCCATCAGGATGAAGGTGATCTGCCGGTCGGTCATGGCCGGGGCGATCTCGGCCGCGGCCAGCGTGGCGTTGTCGAGCACCGCGGAGATGGAATTGGCCCAGTACAGCGCCCAGGTGGGCATCTTCAGGAGGTAACGCTCCGCGAGCGGCGTGAGACCGGCCCCCAGCAGCACCAGCGCCATCACGAACAGGTAGACCTTGCCGGCGCGCTTGAGGAGGTCGGCGTTGGAATCCGGCTTGTCCTCCTCCAGGCCCGCGCCCTCGGAACGCGAGGCACCCGCCCCGCGGGCGGCCAGCGCCGCGCAGACGAGCACGCCGGGCAGCACCCAGGCGCCGACCTGCTTTATGAGGTAGAAGAAGTCGGCGTGGTGCGGAGGGCCCTTGAGCTTGGCCACCACGATGGTGGAGAGCGGTTCGCCGAGAGGGGTCAGCGCCGCGCCCAGGCCTATGGCGTAGCAGGCGTAGACGGTAAGGCGTATCTCGAAGGCGCGGTTGAATTTTAGCAGCGTGACCACCTCGGCGAGCACTATGGCCGAGACGATGGCCGTGAAAACGCTGGAGCCGAGGCCGAGGAAAGTCACTACCGCGAAGACGGCGCCAGGCAGGCCCAGCTTTTTTACGAGGAAGGCCAGCCAGCCCTTCAGGCGCCGGCGCACGGAGCGGAACAGGAAACCGACCACGGCCACGGCGGCGGTTATCGGCAGCGGCTCCTTGAGGGCCTCCAGGACCAGGTGCAGGCTCCAGAGGCCGGAGATGCTTACGGCCGCCATTCCCATGACGAACAGGAAGGCTTCCAGGTCCTCCTCGACCCGCTTCACGGAGAACGGGAGGACCAGCGTCAGCGCCATTATAATGGCCAGGCCGGCCACGATCAGGTAATCGCTCATCATATATCCTTGCCCTTGCGGTATGAATAATATTTTAATATTTTAATAGTCGGCACGAAAGCGCTATGTTCAAATTCAGAAGGCCGGTAGGCCTTTTCCTCTGCGGCGGCGGCGCGCTGGGGGCCTGGCAGTCCGGGGTCCTGGCAGAGCTCGTGCGCCAGGGCCTGCACTTCGACGCCGTCGCCGGGTTCAGCATCGGCTCGCTCAACGGGGCGGCCTACTGCTACGATAAGACCCCGGAGCTGCGCCAGATCTGGCGCGGCCTCAAGCCCTCGGGTATCCTGCGCCTGCGCCCCCGTTACTACAACATCCCGCTTGAGCTCTACCAGAATTCCGGCGGCAACCCGCTGACGCGGCTGAACTTCTTCGTGCACAACCAGCTGTCCAAACTGACCCTCTTTTCCGACGAGCCGGTGCGGGATTTCCTCAACGGCTGGCTGGCCCGCAGCGGCCCGCGCTTCCGCCGCAATATCAAGTTCTACGTGATCAGCCACGCCGTGGAGATGAAGCTGCCCTATATCGCCTCTTTCGACGGGTCCACGCAGGGCCGCGGCCTGCCTTTCATAGACGCCCTGATGGCGAGCTGCTCCATCCCCACCATCTTCCCGCCGGTGGAGCTGGAGGAGCACGGCCGCCGCTACCACCTGGTGGACGGCGGCGTGATAGGCATCGCCAATATCAACCTCAATATCTTCGAGGGCTGCCGCACCATCGTCATGGTAGGCAATTCCCGCGACCAGGACCTGGACTTCCCCGCCAAGGGCCCGCTCGGTTATATAGAGAGCAAGGCCAGGCGGATGCTTGCCATACACACGCAGAAGATCTACGAGTCCCGCGTCTTCATCAAGTCCGAGCCGGACGTCTATTACATCAAGCCGCCCATGGACCTCGGCCTGGGCGTGCTGGAGTTCGACGGGGTCAAGTGCGACCGGGCCTACGGCATAGGCGAGGCTGAGGCCGTCAACTTCCTGCGCAATATCGAGCAGAACAACCGCTGACATGCCTGAACTTACCGCGCCGCTGACGCTGGGCCTGCTGGGCTTCGGCGTCCTCATAGGCCTGCTGGGCTCGGCCCTGGGCGTGGGGGGAGGCATCTTCATGGTGCCCTTCCTGGTGCTGGTCCTTAAGCTGCCCATGCACCAGGCGGTGGCGGCTTCGCTCGCGGCCATCGTGGCCACCTCCAGCGCGGTTGCCGCCGTGAACGTGGAGCGCGGGCTGGCCAATATCCGGCTGGGCATAACGCTGGAGCTCACTACCGCCCTGGGCTCCATCGCCGGGGCCCTGGTGGCGAGCCGCCTGCCCGGCGGGCTGCTGCAGCTGCTCTTCGCGCTGATGCTTTTCCCGGTGTCCGTCCTTATGCTGCTCAAGGGCCTGCGCCCGGCTCGGGCCGCGGCGCCCGCGGCCGGCCCGGCCACGGCTTTCGACGGGGCCTTTTTCGACCCGGCCGCTTCCGCCCACACTCCCTACCAGGTGCGCAATATGGCGCCAGCCTCTTTCATCTCCTTTTTCGCCGGGTCCCTGTCCGGGCTGCTGGGCATCGGCGGCGGCATAGTGCAGGTCCCGGTGATGAACCTGCTCTGCGGCGTGCCCATGAAGGCCGCGGCCGCCACCAGCAACTTCATCATCGGCGTGTCGGCGGCGGCCAGCGCCTATGTTTACTTCGGGCGCGGACATTTCCCGCTGGAGATAACGGCGCTGGCCGTGGCCGGGGTGCTGGCCGGCTCTTTTCTCGGCATGCGCCTGCTGTACAAGGCCCGGTCCGAGAAACTCCAGGTGGCTTTCGCGGTGCTGGTGCTGCTCACCGGCGTGAAGATGCTCATGAAGGCGCTATGACTTTCGACCAGAAAAAATTCGCCCTGCTGATAAGCCGCACCCTCCTGTGGGGCGTGGGCCTGAGCGCGGCTTTGCTGCTCTGCGGCCTCGCCGCGGGTTTGGCGGGCCTGCCGGCCTCCGCCCCCCTGCTAAAGGCGGGGCTGCTGGCGCTGCTGCTGACTCCCGCGGCCCGGGTGGGGATGCTGGTCTACGGCTACCGGCGGGGCGGGGAGAACTATTTCGCGCTGGCGTCCTTCGCCGTGCTGGCGCTGCTCTTCATCTCGGCCCTGGTCTAGGAAAATTATGAAAACACTGCTGCTGCTCCTCGCCTGTTCCTGCGTCCCGGCCTATGCCCAGCCGCTGCCCGGTCCGGCCACCGCCCCCGCCGCCGCTCCCGCCGCCGCCTCCGACGATGAACTGGGACCGGCCCTGGTGGACCTGAACGCCTCCACGAGGCCCTTCACCCTGAGCGAGGGGGCCGACGAGCGCTATGACCGCGGCATCGCGCGGATGTACCGGCTGGAGTTCGACCAGGCCGAAGAGGAGTTCCGCGAGATCGTGAAACTGTCCCCGGACAGCCCCGCCGGCTATTTCGCCCTGGCGGCTCTCAGCTGGTGGCGCTACTCGCAGAACTTCGACGTGCAGGACAGCTTCAAGCACGTGGAGGACGAGTTCATCTCCAACTCCGACAAGGTCATAGAGCTTTCCCGGAAGATGCTGTCGGAAAAACGCGACCCCGACCAGGCCTACTTCTTCATGGGCAGCGCCTACGGCCTGCAGGGCCGCTGGTACGCCGTGCAGCGCAGCTGGTGGCGGGCCTATACGCACGGCAGGAAAGGCCGCAAGTTCCTCAAGAAATGCGTCGAGGTGAACCCCGGGGTTTACGACGCTTTCCTGGGGCTGGGCATCTTCGATTACTACGCGGCCACCCTGCCCGGCGCGCTGGGTCTGGGCGCGAGGCTCTTCGTGGGCGGCGACAGGGCGCGCGGCATGGAGTACGTGAAGCTGGCCAAGGAGAAGGGGCGCTTCTTCAAGGTGGAGGCGCGCTTCTTCCTCATCGAGATCTACTCCATGCACGAGAAGGATTTCAAGGCGGCCTACGCCGAGACCGAGGCGCTGCGCCAGCTGGACCCCACCAATATGCTGTTCCGCGTGGGCGAGATCATGACCCATATCCAGGCCAAGGACTGGGCGGCCGTGCTCGCCGAATGCGAGGCCTTCCTGGGCGCCTGGCAGGTGAAGCCGCAGCAGGGCCTGGAAAGCCAGCTGGCCATGGTTTACCTGTCCGCGGGCGACGCCCTGCTGGCGCTCAAGCGCTACGAGGAGGCCGTGGGCTGGCTTACCGACGGCATAAACAAGACCGGCTTCCCGGAGAAGGGCTGGGTCACCTATTGCTACCTGCGCCGGGCGCAGGCCCTGGACCTGCTGGGCCGCCGGGCCGAGGCGCTGGCGGATTACCGCGTCGCCGCCGACAGGCCGAACTTCTGGGACTCGAAGAAATACTCGAAGGCTGGCCTCCGGAAGGCGCCCGACTACGCCGAAGTCTACCGCCAGATGACCGTCGACTAGGGGTCAGGTCTTTACTTTTGACCTTTTTCCAAAGGTCTTCGTAAATTATCCCCCGCGCGCGCCGGATAAGGTCAAAAGTAAAGACCTGACCCCGGTTTACTATAATATCGCTATGGCTAAAACTCAATTTACGGCGGTGGTGCCGGTGGCCGGCATGGGGACGCGACTGCGCCCGCACACCCACACTTATCCCAAGGTGCTGCTCACGGTCGGCGACAAGCCGATAATCGGGCACATACTCGACGACCTGTCGGGCGCGGGCATCCGCAAGGTCTGCATGGTGGTGGGCTACCTGGGCGACAAGATCAAGGAGTATGTGGCCAAAAATTACCGCCACCTCGAGGTGAGCTACGTGGAGCAGGCCGAGCCCAAGGGCCTGGGCCACGCCATCTGGCTGACGCGACGCTGCGTGACGGGCCCGGTGCTGGTGATGCTGGGCGACACCATCCTGGACGCGGACCTGGCCAAGTTCATGAATTCCAAGGACGACTGCATCGCCGTGAAAGAAGTGGCCGATCCGCGCCGCTTCGGCGTGGTGGAGACGAAGGGGGGCTATATCTCGGCGATGGTCGAGAAGCCCGAGAAGCCGCGGACCAACCTGGCCATAGTGGGCATCTACACCTTCCATAATTCCTCGGCGCTCTACAACAGCCTGCAGGCGCTGGTGGATTCGGGCAGGACCACCAAGGGCGAGATCCAGTTCACGGACGCGATGGCCGCCATGGTGAAGGCCGGGCATAAGATACGCCCGGTGCCGATAGAGGGCTGGTACGACTGCGGCAAGCCGGAGACGCTGCTGGAGACGAACCGCCACATCCTGGACAGGAAACGCTTCTCGCCGAAGGCGAAGAACTCCGTCATCATCCCGCCGGTCTATATCGCCCCGACGGCGAAGGTGGAGGGCTCCATAGTGGGGCCTTATGTCTCGATAGGCGACGGGGTGCGGGTGGAGTCTTCCATTATCTCGGACGCCATCGTCAACGAGAACGCTTCCATCATCAATATCAATCTTACCGGCTCCCTGGTGGGGCCCAGCGCCACGGTGGCGGGCCGCAAGGACCAGCTCAACGTGGGCGAGAATTCCGAGATCCGCTTCGACAAGACCAGCTGCGACTAGGTTAGTCCGCCGCGGGCACATGGCCTCCAAAACCGGCGTCGCGTTCACGGATAAACCGCATAGCGGTTTTCCGCGAACCCGGCTCGGCGATTTTCATTGAAAAATCGCCTCCGCCCTTGCGGCCCGGACGCGAGGCATAATTATGCCTCGCTCTAAAGCCGGGCCTCACACCGTGCGCGCTATCCGATGGATATGTGCCCGAAGCGGGGCTAGCCAGGTTACTTTAGGTGGGACCAGTCGAGGGCGGCCAGGCGGCGCTGGGCCTCGCGCAGGCGCGCGTCGGGCTCGGTCAGCGAGAACCGCACGAACCCTTCCCCGTATTTGCCGAAACCGGAGCCCGGCGCCGTGAGGATGTGCGCCCGCTCCAGCATGAAATAGACCGCCTCCAGCGACGAGCAGGCGCGCGGCGGGCGCGCCCAGACAAAGCAGCTGCCCTGCGGGTCGGGGAACTTCCAGCCCGTCCTGTGCAGGACGCCGCAGAATTCTTTGGCCCGCCGCTTAAAGTGCTCCCGCACCGGGGGCACTATCTTCTCGTGATTGTCCAGGCCATAGGCCACCGCGTTCTGTATCGCGTTGAAAGGCCCGGAGTCGATATTTTCCTTGAGCTGGTTCAGGGCCCGCACCAGCGGGCCATTGCCCACCACCCAGCCTATGCGCCAGCCCGCCATGCAGTAGGTCTTCGACGAGGAGTAGAATTCCACCGCCACGTCGCGCGCGCCCGGCGCCTGCAGGATGCTCGGGGCCGGCTTGCCGAAATAGATGTCGCAATAGGCCGCGTCCTGCGCGATTATGACTTCGTTCTTCTTCGCCCACTTCACCAGGTCCTTATAGAAGTCCAGGCTGGCGCCAGCGCCGGTGGGATTGTTCGGATAGTTCAGGAAGAAAAGCTTCGCCCGCTCGGTGACTTTCTTCGGTATCCGGCCCAGGTCCGGCAGGAAGCCATCCTTCTCGAGCAGCGGCACGTCGTGGATGCGCCCGCCCGAGAGTATCGCGCCGGTGCGGTAGGTGGGGTAGGTCGGGTCGGGGATCAGGCAGTAATCGCCCGGGTTCATCACCGCGAAAGGCAGGTGGGCGATGCCCTCCTTGGAGCCGATGAGGATGGACACCTCGTCGTTCGGGTGGAAGGTCAGCCCGTGGCGGCGCTTATGCCAGGCGGCCACGGCCTTGCGCAGGCGCTCATTGCCCTTGGTATTGGGATAGCGGTGGTTGGGGCCTTTCTTTATTTCGCGCAGCGCCTCGGCCACTATGCGGCGGTCGGTGGGGATGTCCGGGTCGCCCACGGCCAGGCTGATGATGTCGCGGCCCCTGGCGCGCTCGGCGCGCTCGCGGCGGTAAAGCTCCTCGAACAGGAAAGGGGGAAAGGACCTGAGCTTGCGGCTTAGTTCTATCTTCATAAAGCGGGGATCAGCGCAGCGCGAGGAGGCTGAGTTCGGGCAGGTAGGTCACCAGCGCGAGCATCACCAGCAGGATGAGCAGGAAGGGCCCGACCGACCGGTACAGTTCCGGCAGTTTCTTGTGGAAGCGCGAACTGGACAGGAAGAGGTTGAGCCCCAGCGGCGGCAGCATGTAGCCGATCTCGAGGTTCAGCAGGAAGATGATGCCCAGGTGCACCGGGTCTATGCCGTACTGGGCCGCCACCGGCACGATGATAGGCACGACGATGATGATCGCCGAGAAGATCTCTATCATGTTGATGACGAGCAGGAAGGCGTTGAGCAGCACGAGGAAGAGCACCTTGCTCGCGACGTAAGCGTGCAGCCAGGCGAAGATCTTGTCCGGGATCTGGGCGTCTATCAGGTAGTTGGTGAAACCCAGCGCCGTGCCCAGCACCATGAAGATGGCGCCCACCAGCAGCATGCTCTTGATCGCCACGCGCGGCAGGTCCCGCTTGAAGGAGAGGTCCTTGTAGACGAATACCTCGGTCACGATCACGTAGAAGGCCATTACCGAGGCCGCCTCGCTGGCGGTAAAGAGACCCCTGTAGATGCCGCCTATTATAAGGAAGGGCAGCGGCAGTTCCCAGACTATGTCGCGGGCCGCCTTCTTAAGCGCCGCGAACGAGAAGGGGATGTGCTTGACGCCGGCGCGCCGGGCTGTAAAGAAGGCGTAGACGGACAGCGCCACCAGCAGCAGCAGGCCCGGCAGCAGGCCCGCGCGGAAGAGGCTGTCTATGTCGATCTTGGCCACGATGCCGTAGAGGATGATGGGCAGGCTGGGCGGGAACAGCAGGCCCAGGCTGCCGGTGGTGGTCAGGAGGCCCAGCGAGAACTTCTCCGGGTAGCCCTGCTTCTGCAGCATGGGGTAGAGCAGGCCGCCCAGCGCGATGATGGTCACGCCGGAGGCGCCGGTGAAGGCCGTGAACAACGCCGTGGTGAAGAGCGCCACTATGGCGAGGCCGCCGGGCAGCGTGCCGAACAGGGCCTCCGCCAGGGCCAGCATGCGCTGCGGGGCTTTGCTTTCGGCCAGCACGTAGCCGGAGAAGGTGAAGAGCGGGATGGCGATGAGGGCCGGCAGGGAGGCCAGCCTCAGCATTTCCACGATGACCGCGGAGGAGTCTATGCCGGCCATCGCGAACAGGAAGATGGCCCCTCCGCCGATGAGGGTGAAGACCGGAGAGCCCAGGAAGGCCAGCAGCAGGACCAGGGCGGCGACGAGGAAGCCCATCAGAAAGGCCCCTCTGCGGCGTCGTCGGGCCGGAAAATGCCGATGAGCGTATGCAGCCCTATCAGCGCGAAGGAGGCCGGGATTATCATCTCCGCCCAGCCGCCCTTGACGCCGAAATGACCTATATAGAAAGCCACCGCGCCGGCGGAGAACTCGTCCCTTATGAATTTCCAGGAGGCGTGGAAGAGCAGGGCGGAGGCGCCTATCATGAAGACGTCCGCCGTCACCTCGAGCGGGCGCTGCAGCTTCTTGGGGGCGAACTTCACGAAGGCCTCGAGGGCGAAATGGTGGGAGTAGCGCGCGGCCAGAGCCGCGCCCAGCAGGCCCGCCCACAGCACCATGTGCCGCAGCAGCGGGTCCAGCCAGACTATGCCGGAGTGGAAGAGCAGGCGCAGCAGCACCTGCAGGAAGGACAGCCCCGTCATGGCGAAGATGAGCGCCACGACGGCCGCCTTCTCGGCTTTTACCAGGTGGGCTTCCGCCTTGAAGAGTAACCGCATATTCTTATTATCCTAAATGCCGCGCCTGCCCCGCAAGGCGCGGCCGTAAAAGGCGGAGATTTTTGTATCATTACTGGAGGCGCGGGGCGCGCGATAACTATGAACATAAAATGTCCTCACTGCAGGCGGGAGATACCGGCCGCCGACATAAATATCCAGTCCGCCATGGCCAAGTGCTCGTCCTGCGCGGCGGTCTTCGGCTTCGCCGACAAGGTGCCGGGCGCGGCCCCGGCCGCCAAACAGGAAGTGCAGATGCCGCGCGGCTATTCGCTGGGCACCGACGGGGCGGACCTGGTGATAACCCGCAGGTGGCTGTCGCCCAAGTATATCTTCCTGCTTTTCTTCTGCGTCTTCTGGGACGGCTTCCTGTTCTTCTGGTATTCCAACGCCGTCAGGGGCGGCGCGCCGCTGGCGGCGGTCCTTTTCCCGCTGCTGCACGTGGGCGTGGGCGTGTTCCTGACCTATACCACGCTGGCGGGCTTCCTCAACCGCACCCGCGTAAGCGTGAACCCCGCCGAGCTGCGCATCCGCCATTACCCGCTGCCCTGGCCCGGCAACCGCGTGGTGCAGCGCCAGGAGCTGGAGCAGCTTTTCTGCAGGGAGAAGGTGTCCCACGGCAAGCACGGCGCCAATTATACCTACAACCTGGAGGCCGTCATGGCCGGCGGCCGCCGCGAGGAACTGGTGCGGGGCCTGGATAAGCCGGAGGACGCCCTGTTCCTGGAGCAGAAGATCGAAGGTTACCTGGGCATAGCCGACAAACGCGTGCCCGGGGAAATGAGGCCCGAATAATATGCCCACCGATATAGAGATAGCTAAAAAAATAAAACTCAGGCACATAAACGAAATAGCGGCGTCGCTCGGCGTGGCGGAAGACGACCTGGTGCATTACGGCAAGTACAAGGCCAAGCTGCCGCATAAGCTCATAGACCCGGAGAAGGCTAAAAAGAGCCGGCTGGTGCTGGTGTCGGCCATTTCCCCGACGCCCGCCGGAGAAGGCAAGACCACCGTCTCCATAGGCCTGACCCTCGGGCTCAACAAGATCGGCAAGAAGACCACCGTGGTGCTGCGCGAGCCGTCGCTGGGCCCGGTGTTCGGCATCAAGGGCGGCGCCACCGGCGGCGGCTGGTCGCAGGTGCTGCCCATGGAGGACATAAACCTCCACTTCACCAACGATTTTGCGGCCATAGAGAAGGCGCATAACCTGCTGGCGGCGCTCATCGACAATAACATCCAGAACAAGAAGAATAATCTCGGCATAGACCCCCGCACCGTCACCTGGAAAAGGGTGATGGACATGAACGACCGCTCCCTGCGCAAGATCATCGTCGGGCTGGGCGGCACCATGAGCGGCGTGCCGCGCGAGACCGGCTTCGACATCGTGGCCGCGTCGGAAGTGATGGCCATCTTCTGCCTCTCCAACGACCTGCAGCACCTCAAGGAGAAGCTGGGCAATATCTTCGTGGGCTACACCTATGACCGCAAACCCGTCTACGCCCGCGACCTCAAGGCCAACGGCGCCATGGCCGCCCTGCTCAAGGACGCCATCATGCCCAACCTGGTGCAGACCAGCGAAGGCACCCCGGCCATCATCCACGGCGGGCCTTTCGCCAATATCGCGCACGGCTGCAACTCCATCATAGCCACGCGCATGGGCCTGTCGCTGTCCGACTATGTGGTGACCGAGGCCGGTTTCGCTTTCGAGCTGGGCGCGGAAAAGTTCCTGGACATCAAGTGCCGCTACGCCGGGCTCTGCCCGAGCGCCGCGGTGCTGGTGGCCACGGTGCGCGCGCTCAAGTACCACGGCGGCGTGGACCTGAAATCGCTCGCCAAGCCGGACCCGGAGGCGGTGAAGCGCGGCCTCGCCAACCTCGAGAAACACGTGGAGAACATGAAGCAGTTCGAGCTGACCCCGGTGGTGGCGCTGAACCTCTTCGCCTCCGACACGCCGGAAGAGATAGCCGTGGTCAAGGCCAAGTGCGCCGAACTGGGCGTGCCGGTGGCCGTGGCCGACGTCTGGGGCAAGGGCGGCGAGGGCGCCCGCGAGCTGGCGGAGATCGTCGCCAGGGCCGTGGACGCCAAAACCTCCTGCGGCTTCAAGCCGGTCTACGAGTGGGAATGGCCGGTGGAGAAGAAGATAGAGGCCATCGCCTCCAAGATGTACGGCGCGGCCCACATCGACTATACCGCCAAGGCCAGGAAGGACCTGGAGAAGATAAGCGGCCTCGGCCTGGACAAGCTGCCGGTCTGCATAGCTAAAACGCAGAAGTCGCTCTCCGACAACCCGGACCTGATAGGGCGGCCCAAGGACTTCGTGGTGACGGTGCGCGAGATAGAGATCGCCGCCGGGGCGGGTTTCGTGATCCCCATCACCGGCGACATCATGCGCATGCCCGGCCTGCCGGAGCACCCGGCCTCCGAGCATATCGACATCGACGCCGACGGCAATATCGCCGGCCTTTTCTAGGCCGCCGCGGGAAAATAAAAAGGCCCGGTTGCCCGGGCCTTTTTAATTCAGTCTGGCGCTATCAGTCGCCCTTAAGGAACTCTCTGCAGTTACGCAGCCCGCCTATCCCGGGTTTGGACGGGTCTGGCTTGAGTTTAACGTTTTTGCACTCCGAAGGCGCTCCCGGCGCCTTGGCTAGAAAGTATGGCGGCGTGCCCCCGGTATAGTGGATGCAGAAGCAGTCTTCCTGGG
>CAYSYJ010000033.1:0-17092 GCA_964435105.1 uncultured Elusimicrobiaceae bacterium | reverse complement strand
ATCTTCACGTCCTCGTCCGCCGCGTACTTGGTGACCGCCAGCAGGGCTACCGCGGAGGCGTCCCGGCCGGAGCGCGCGCAGGCGGCCTTTATGCGGTCATGGATGTTCTGGAAATTGGAAAGAAGTGCGCCCTTGCGTGTGATTTCGGCGGTCGGCATGGTCTGGATATCCATAGTATAGCAAAAAATGCCGGTTTTTCATAGGGAAAATGGGGCTCTCCGTCGTGGCGGAGGTCGCGCGGGCGCCCGCCGTATTGCTATGATTTAGACATATGGGCGCCACAGCGGGTTTCTGGATACTGGCCGCGGCCGAAGGCCTGATGACGGCCGGCTACGCTATTTCCTTCCCCTTCCTGGCGGTCTATCTCAACGGCCACCGGGGACTGCCCATGCAGTGGGTGGGCGCCTTCCTGGCGGGCTCCATGCTGGTCGCGAGCACCGCGCAGTTCATAGGCGGCGAGGTGTCGGACGCCATCGGCCGGCGCAAGGTGATGGTCTATTCGCTGGCCCTGCGGGCCCTGCTCATAGGCGTCATCGCCTGGGTGATCTGGAGCGGGGCGCCGGTCTGGGCCATCTTCGTTTTCCACCCGCTGGGGATGTTCATCGGCGCCTTTTTCCACCCGGCGGCGCGCAGCTGGGTGGCGGATTTCACGCCGCCCGCGGGGCGCATGAAGGCCTACGGCTTCCTGCGCATGGGCAATAACGCCGGCTGGGCGCTGGGCCCGGCGCTGGGCGGCCTGCTGGCGGAGGGCTCCTATTCGCTGATGTTCTTCGCCACGGCGGCGGTCTACGCGGTCTGCACCGTAATCGTGGCCCTCTCCGTGCGCGACGTGCCCGGCCTGGCAAAAGGGCGCTTCGTCTCGCCGGGGCTGGCCGGCGCGGCCCGGGCGCTGTCGGACAGGGTCTTCCTGCGTTTCTGCCTTTTCTCCTTCACCATGAGCGCGGTGATGAGCCAGCTGGTGGTCTCCACCTCGCTTTATTCCAAGACCTACCTGGGGCTCTCCGAGCGCGATATCGGCCTGCTGTTCTCCATCAACGGCCTGATGGTGGTGGTGCTGCAGTATTTCGTGACGCGCCTGCTGGAGCGGCGCCGCATTTCGCTGGGACTCGCGGCCGGCGCGCTCTGCTACGCCGTCGGTTACCTGTGTTTCGGCTACGCGCCCTCCTTCTTTTTCGCAGCGGCGGCCATCATGGTGGTGACGCTGGGCGAACTGTCCGTGTCGCCGGGCATGCAGGCGCTGGGCGCCAATATGGCGCCGCGCGCCGAGAAGGGCCGCTACCTCGGCGTGCAGGGGCTTTTCCAGCAGGTGGGCAGCTCGGCCGGCATCCTTGTGGGGTCCAACGCCATCGGCTTCCTGAGCCCGCATTTCCGGCAGGGGCCCTGGTTCATAGTGGCGGCGGTAGCGCTGATCTCCTGTCTGGGATTCCTTTCGCTCGGCCGCCGGCTCACGCGCGAGCAGGACGGGCTGCGCGCCGCCCCGCCGCCCCCCGCCCCCGAACAGGCCACCGAACCCGCCTAAAATAGGGACGGAGCCCTATTTTTACGCTGATTTCCCCGGGAGAGTTGCCCTAAAAACAGGTGTCTGTCCCTATTTTACGGTTTGGTAGAATGTGGATATGAAAGCTATGGAATGGCTGCCGCTGGAGGCCGGGGATATGCCGGCCGTGCTGGCCATTGCCGGGCGGCTGCATCCGGAACTGCCCGAGCGGCTGGAAGTGCTGGCCGAGAAGCGGCGGCTTTTCCCGGCGGGCTGCCGCAAGTTGGTCCTGGACGGGGCCATGGCCGGTTATGGCCTGGCCCATCCCTGGCGTCTGAACGCCGCGCCAAAATTGAACTCTTTCCTGGAAAGACTGCCTGCGAACCCCGAATGTCTTTATCTGCACGATGTGGCCGTGCTGCCGGATGCCCGCGGCGGCGCCGCCGGGGTTTATTTGGCCTGTCTGGAAGGTCTCGCCCGGGAGCTAGGCCTCGGCCGCCTGGCCCTGGTCTCAGTCTATGGCACCGTCCCCCTCTGGGAAAAGCTCGGCTTCAAGACGGCGACTGCCGGCGCTCCCCCTCTCCCCTCCTACGGCCCCACCGCGGCCTACATGGTAAAGCAGTTGTAATTCCCGCATCCTCCTCCATTTAACCCGACATCAGTCTGTCGGGTTGGCCTGCTAGGCTATTAGCGGGGCTATGGATAAAAGGCCCTTGACTGTATATACAAATGTATTACAATATGAGGAGGGCGCATGACGCGCTGGAATAAGGAAAAGAATGAGCGCCTGATGCGGCAAAGGGGTGTTTCATTCGAGGAATTGATGGCGGCCGAGGTTTTATGCGCGCTAGGCCACCCTGGCAGGGGCAACCAGGAAATACTGCTGGTCTTGTTCGACGGCTATGTGTGGGTTGTGCCGTTCGTGGATGACGGCGGAGAAATGTTCCTGAAGACGGCGTACCCGAGCCGGAAATATATGAAGCGCTATCTGAAAGGAGAGCTGTTATGAAGAAGGCTAAACTCACGAAGTATGAGCAGAGCATCGAGGATGCGATCGGCCGGGGAGAATATGTCCCGGTCTCTCCCGAGCGCGCCAAGTGGATCGCGGAGCAGATCGCCGCTTACCGCAAGGACGCCGTCATCAGCCTGCGCATCAACGCCAACGATCTGAAGCTGATAAAAGAAAAAGCCAAAAAGTTCGGTATTCCTTATCAGACCTATATCACCTCCATCCTGCACCACGTCGTCCATTAAGGATATGGGATCATTTTTTCTCGAAGTGCGGCCATTGCTGCAAAATATCGCCCGGGCTATCGGTTTCGGGATAATCGCCGCTGTTTCTTCTGCTGTGATGACTGGCGAGGAGAACTATATTTACGGGGCGTTCGCTTATTCAGCGGTTGTTGCTATGGGCTTCAATGTTTTGTGGTATCCTAAAATGCGTTTTGCCGGGATGGCAATTCTTGCTCTTGGTTGCTTCCTGGGCGGGTCCCTTCTGCCTGGTTCTGGCGATGCCCCAATGTGGTTCCTTTCCATTATGCGGTCTTTTACTCTGTTAGCCGCGGCCTTGCTGGGAATGTTCTGTGCGATGGTGTTCCGCCTGATTAAAATTAATCCAGCCAAGTGAATTTCGTGAGCAAATAAAAACCCCGGGGGAGGCCCCGGGGTTCTTATTATTTACCGTAGCGGCTCTTAGTACATGTCCGCGCCGGGGGGCATGCCGCCGGGCATGGCGGGCATGGCCGGGCCCTTCTTCTCGGGCTGGTCGGCCACCAGGCAGCCGGTGTTGAGCAGCGTGCTCGCGATGGAGGCGGCGTTCTCGATGGCCGTGCGGGTCACTTTGCACGGGTCCACGATGCCGGCCTTCAGCACGTCCACGTACTCGCAGGTGTCCGCGTCGAAGCCGACGCCGTCCTTGGAGCTCTTCACCTTGTCCACCACGATGGAGCCGTCCATACCGGCGTTCTCGGCGATGATGCGCAGCGGGGCGTAGATGGCGCGGCGCACTATGTTCACGCCGGTGGCCTCGTCCTCGTGGTCGGTCTTGACCGCGTCCAGGGCCTTGGCCGCGCGGATCAGGGCCACGCCGCCGCCGGGCAGCAGGCCTTCCTGCACGCCGGCCTTGGTGGCGTTCTTGGCGTCCTCGATCTTGGACTTCTTGGCCTTCATCTCGGTCTCGGTAGCGGCGCCCACGCGGATGACCGCCACGCCGCCGGAGAGCTTCGCCAGGCGCTCCTCGAGCTTCTCCCGGTCGTAATCGGAGGTGGTGTCCTCCATCTGCTTGCGGATCTGGGCGGTGCGGGCCTTTATCTCGCCCTTGTCGCCGGCGCCGTCGACGATGGTGGTGTTCTCCTTGTCGATGACGACGCGCTTGGCCCGGCCGAGCTGCTTGATGTCGGCCTTGTCGAGCTTCATGCCGCGCTCTTCGCTGATGACCTCGCCGCCGGTGAGGATGGCGATGTCTTCGAGCATTTCCTTGCGGCGGTCGCCGAAACCGGGGGCCTTCACGGCCGCGCCCTTAAGGGTGCCGCGCAGCTTGTTGACCACCAGGGTGGCCAAGGCTTCGCCTTCCAGGTCGTCGGCGATGATGAGGAACTGCTTGCCGGTCTGCACGATCTTCTCGAGCACGGGCAGCAGGTCGTTCATGGCGGAGATCTTCTTGTCGGTGATCAGGACGACGGCGTCCTCGAGCACGCACTCCATGCGCTCCGGGTCCGTGACGAAGTAGGGGCTCACGTAGCCGCGGTCGAACTGCATGCCTTCGACCACGTCCAGCTCGGTCTTGGAGGACTTGCCCTCTTCGACGGTGATCACGCCCTCGTGGCCGACCTTCTCCATCGCGTTGGCGATGAGCTCGCCGACCTCGCGGTCGTTGGCGGAGATGGTGGCGATCTGGGTCTTCTCTTCCTTGGTCTTCACCGGCTTGGCCATCTTCTTGAGCTCTTCGACGAGGGCCGTCACGGCCTTGTCGATGCCCTTCTTAAGATAGGTGGTGTTGGCGCCGGCGGTGGCGTTCTTGAGGCCCTCGGTGAAGATGGCCTGGGTCAGCACGGTGGCGGTGGTGGTGCCGTCGCCCGCGACGTCGTTGGTCTTGGAGGCCGCTTCGCGCACCAGCTGGGCGCCCATATCCTCGAAATGGTCCTCGAGCTCTATCTCCTTGGCGATGGTCACGCCGTCGTCGATGATGGTCGGGGAGCCGAACTTCTTGGAGAGGATGACGGCCTTGCCCTTGGGGCCCAGGGTCACCTTCACCGCGTTGGCCAGCTTGTCCACGCCGGCCTTGATGCGGAGCCTGCCTTCTTCGGAATAAATTATCTGTTTAGCCATGTTATTTATCCTTCCTTATAGATTACTTCACGATGCCGAGGACGTCCTCTTCCTTCATGATGAGGTATTCCTCGTCGTTGATCTTGATCTCGGTGCCGGAGTACTTGCCGTAGAGCACCTTGTCCCCGACCTTGAGTTCCATCGGGACGAGCTTGCCGTCCTCGGTGCGGCCCTTGCCGGCGGCGACGATCTCGCCTTCCTGCGGCTTTTCCTTGGCGGTATCGGGGATGATGATGCCGCCCTTCTTGACTTCCTTCTGCTCCAGGGGCTTCACGATCACCCTGTCGCCGAGGGGCTGTATCCTGACTTTCGTTGCGGTGTCTGCCATGTTACTACCCTCCTGTTGGTTCTCTTTAATCTTGTCCCGCACCGGGCGGGGCGTCAAATTTAGCACTTCAGCTTCACTACTGCTAATTTTATCAAACCGCAAAAACGGTGTCAAGCACTCTTTGCGCAAGACTGCTAAAAAAGAAAAGCCGGGCGCGGGGCCCGGCCTTTCCGTCGGAGAGCTTCCTTTACTTCCTGAGGAAGAAGCGGAACCTGGTATTGCCCGCCTCGATGGTGTCGTCGTCCTTGAGCATCACCTTCTCGGTCAGCGGGTTGCCGTTGTACTTGGCGTAGCCTTCCTTGATGGGGTTGAGGTAGTAGCCCTCGGGGCGCATGGTGATGACGGCGGCCAGCTCCGGTCCGCTGCCGAACAGCCCCCCCGCCTTGTAGGGCACGGCCGCCTGCGCGGTCTTGCCGATATAGGTGGAAAGGGCGGTCAGGTCGAACTCCTTGCGCTCGTCGGCCGGGTTCTCCAGCACTTCCAGCGCGCCCTGCGGGGTCTTGGGCCGCTGCTCCGGCAGCGGCGCGGCCGGGGCCGCCGCCGCGGAGGGCGCGGTGGTCTCGTCCGCGAAGAGCAGGGTGTACTTCACGATGGTCACGCTGTCGCCGGGCTTCAGGCCGGCCTTCAGCACCTTCTTGTTGTTGACGAAGGTGCCGTTGGTGGAGTTGAGGTCCTCCACGAACCAGGTGCCGCCGGATTCGTAGAGCTTGCAGTGGTGCCCGCTCACGGCCGCGTTGTCCAGGACGATGTCGTTGTCCGGCTTGCGGCCCACCGCGAAAGCGGGCTTGTCCAGCTTCACTTCCTTCATGAAGGCGGCTTCGAACTTTATCATCAGCTTGGGCATAGGGTTATTTGAACAGGTCCTTTAGGGTTTCTTTGAAGGTCTTCTTGGCCGCCGTGCCGATGGCCACGGTCACGTTGTCCGGCCCGCCGTTGGCGTTGGCGGCGGCCACCAGCGCGTCGCAGGCTTTCTGGTCGACGGGCTCGGCCTTCAGCAGCTCCGCGAGGGCCGTCTCCTTGACCGCCTTGAAGAGCCCGTCGGTGCAGAGCAGCAGGCGGTCCCCCTCCTCCAGTTCCACTTCCACCAGGTCCACGGCGGGGGCTTTCTGCGCGCCTAGCGCGCGGGTCAGGATATTCTGCAGCGGGGAGGTCTCGGCCTGCTCGCGGGTGATCAGGCCCTTGCGGACATGGTCCATGACCAGGGAGTGGTCTTCGGTGAGCTGCTGCAGCGCGCCGCCGCGCATAAGGTAGATGCGCGAGTCGCCGATATGGGCGATGCAGAGGCGGCTGCCGTTGAGCAGGGCGGCGCTCAGCGTGGTGCCCATGCCCTTGTTCTCCGGGTCGGAATTGCCCGCTTCGTAGATCACGGAATTAGCCAGCTGCACGGCGAAGCCGAGCTGGTTGGATTCCAGCGAGAACTTGTCGTTGTACTGCGAGGGCTTCATGCCGGTGGCGCGCATGGAATCGTACTTGTCCCTGGTAACTTTAACGGCGAGCTGGCTGGCCACCTCGCCGGACTTGTGGCCGCCCATGCCGTCGGCGACCATGGCCAGGTCCAGGGCCGGCTCCAGCAGGAAGCTGTCCTCGTTGTTCTGCCGGACCTTGCCCTTGTCGGAGGCGGCCGCGAACTCCAGTTTGAGTTTCTTCATTTCTTGTCCTCTTCGGGGTAGATGAGCGGCAGCGTCTTCTCGAAATCGGAGCCTCCGGCGCTGAGCGGGGCGGGCCTGGGGGCCGGCTGAGGGGCGGGCTTCTGCGCTTCCGGCTTCTGCTCCGGCGGCTTGGCGGCGGCGGGGGCCGGCGCCGGCTTTACGTTGAGGGTCATCTCCAGTCCCTCCCTGGGAGCCAGCTCTATGCCGCCGTGGATGGCGGCCATGGGGTCGGCGGCTGGCTTGAGCGAGGCCATGGGGCGGGCGTCGGGCTCGGCTGCGGCGGGCTTGGGCGCCGGGGAGGGCGCCTGGGCGGCCGCTATGGGCTTGGGGGCGGCGGCCGGAGCCGGGGCCGGCTTGGGCGCCTCGGCGGGCTTGGCCGCGGGCGCCGGTTTGGGGGCGGGCGAGGCCACCTGGGCGGAGGCTATGGGCTTGGGCGCCGCGGCGGGTGCGGCCTGCTGCGGCTGGGCCGCGGGCTTTGGCGCCGGCGCCGGCGCGGGCGTCGGAGACGCGGCCGGGGCGGGCTTCGCCTCCTCCGGCTTGGACGCCGCCGCGGGCGGCGCCGCCTTGATGTCCGGCGCCTTGCCGGCCAGCACGGCGCGTATGGCATCGGCCATCTCCTGCCCGGTCTGGAAGCGGTTCTCGGGGTTCTTCTGCAGGGCCTTGTCGATAACGGCCAGGATGCCGGCCGGCAGGTCCTTGCGGATCGCCACCGGGTCCGGGTATGGGTCGCTGGTGATCTGGAAGAGCAGCGTGCCTATGGATTCTCCCCCCTTCCAGGGGCGCTCGCCGGTGAGCAGTTCGTAGAGAGTCACGCCGAGCGAGAACAGGTCGGCGCGGCCGTCCACCTTCTTGCCGGCGATCTGCTCGGGGCTCATGTAGTACGGCGTGCCCAGCACGGTGCCGGTCGCGGTCTTGGAGGATTCGGTGATGCGGGCTATGCCGAAGTCGCAGACGCGCAGCGTGCCGTCCTCGAGCAGCATGATGTTGGCCGGCTTGATGTCGCGGTGCACGATGCCGCTCTTGTGCGCGTAGGCCAGCGCGTCGGCGGAGAGGGCGATGTATTCCAGCACCTTCTCCACCGGCAGCAGGGAGTCCTTGGCGGTCCACTTCTTGAGGTCGTCGCCCTTGAGCAGCTCCATGGCGATGTAGGCGATGTCCTGCTCCTCGCCGGCGTCGAAGATCTTCACGATGTTGGGGTGCTGCAGGTTGCCGGCGGCCTGGGCCTCGCGGAAGAACCGGTCCTTGAGCTCCTTCATCTGCTTTTCCTCGAGTCCTTCCTCGAAGCGCATGGTCTTGATGGCGACCGAGCGGTTGATCTTGGGGTCCACGCCCAGGTAGACGATGCCCATGGCGCCCTTGCCGAGCTCCTTCTTGATCTCGTAGCGGCCCAGCATGGGCGTGGCCGATGAGCCGGCCACCATCATGGTGGCCTCGGCGCCGCCGGCCTTGCCGCCCACGCCGCCGAACACCGCCCCGTCGGCGGCTTTCTTCAGCACGTCCACCTTGCTCTTGATGTCCTTGAATTCCGGGTCCACGTTGCCGATATGCTCGTAGACGGCCACGGCCTTGTTGTACTGCCGCTTGCGCTCGAAGTCCAGCGCCAGGTTATAGAGCGTGTCCTTCATGTTGTCGTCGATGGGGCACAGGCGGAACTTCTCGAAAGCGAGGTCCAGCATGCCCTGGCCCTGGAAGGACAGGCCCAGCATCTTGTTGGTCTCTATCTGCGAGACCTCTATGAGCTCCTTCTTCTTCTCGGTCAGGAAGAAACGCTTGGTGATCACGAAGACGTAGCCGACCAGCAGCACCGCCGCCGGGTACATTATCTTCAGCCACAGGCCCTTGGAGGTGAACAGGAACACGCCGGCGGCCAGCAGCGCGGCGAACATGCCTCCGGCCAGTACCGCGCCCATGCCGGCCTTGAGCCGCGGCAGGAGGAAGGCCGTGAAGAGCCCGGCCAGCACGATGAGCGCCAGCTCGGCCTGGAAGGCCCACTCGGGGCGCGAGATGAAACGGCCGGCCAGGATGTTCTCCGCCACGTTGGCGGTGAAATCCACGGCGGACATGGCGCTGTCGGTCGGGGTCACGTAGAGGCTGCCCACGCCCTGCGCCGTCAGGCCTATGAGCACGATCTTGTCCTTGAAAGCCTCCGGCACGATCTTGCCGTTGATGACGTCGTAGAAAGAGTAGTACTTGAAGGTCTTGCTCCGGTTGAAGGCCACCAGGGCGGAGGAGGCGGCGTCCAGCGGCATGGAGCTCTTGCCGAAGGAGGCCGAAACTCCGGGGGCGAGCACGACCTTGTCGGGGGCCAGGCCCAGGCTCACGCGGACTATCTCCGCCGCGAAGGACGGGTAGAAGTTCTGGCCGTAAGGTATGTAGGGGTATTCCTTGCGCACCGCGCCGTCTATGTCCGAGAAGACGTTCACGTGGCCGGCGCCGGCGGCGCTGGAGGCCAGCACGTCGAGCGGCAGCGTCATCTCCGTGGCTTCTACGGCCATCTCGGCGGGGCCGGCGGCGTGCGAAATGGCCGGGGCCAGGCGCTTCATCCAGTCCGGTTCGGGCTTGGACTTGGAGACCGGCGCGCCGGTGGCGAAGTAGAGGGGCAGCACCACGTTCCCCGCCTCCGCGCAGGCGCGGGCCAGCTTGGCGTCGTTGTCGGTGGCCAGCTTCTCCCTCTCTACGGCCTTCAGGAATTCGGATTCCCTGCCCGCTTCCTTTATCTTTTTGGCCGCCACCAGCTCGCTGTAGCGGGTCTTGAGGAGTTCGGCCATTTCGGCCCCGGAGTTCTTCTCCGGCTCCGAGAAAAGGATGTTGAGGCCGATCACCGAGGGCTTGGCCGGGGCGGAGGAGAGCCATACCAGCATGTCGGCGATCTTGGCGCGGGACCAGGGCCAGCGGCCGATCTTGGAGATGCTGCCGTCGTCTATCTCGATGACGGCGATGTCCCCCTTGGCCGGCGCCGCCGCGCTCAGGCGGGAGCGGAAATCGTAGAACTTGAGCTCGGCGGTTTCCAGGCCGGTGCCGGTGAAATAGAAGAACAGCGCGGCCAGCATCAGCGCGAAACCCCAGAGTATGTCGGAAAAGATGAATTTTCTCACCGTTTATTCCTCCGCTAGATCAGTTCTTTTTCCCTGTAGGCGGCCAGCAGTTCCTCGAAGAAGCAGATATTGGCCAGCAGGGCCAGGAAGAAGGCTATGAAAATTATCCCGGCCGACCCGGCCAGTGTCCCGCTGATGCGCGCGCCCAGCGTCCGGTAGTATTCGACGCGGGCGAGGTTGCGCAGCCTGGAAGTTTCCGGCGGCTTGACCTCCGCCGGCGGCGGCGGGGGCTTGCGCTCGATCTGGGTGCCGTTCTCGTCGTAAAGGGCCTCGGACTGCAGCTCCAGCAGCAGGCGGCGGTATTCGTAGGTGTTGATCCTGTTCTGCTGTGCGGCTTTGAGGCTTTCGGCCCTGACCTTCTCCGTGGTGATGGCCTCTACCTGCGGATTGGTGAACATCGCGAACATGGTCAGGTTGGCGGCCAGGAAGAGCAGGGGCGGGTTGAGCAGCAGGGATAATTCCTTCTGCGTCATGGCGGCCAGTACGCCCAGCAGGGCCAGGGCCCCGCCGGCGGCCAGCCAGGCCTTGTCGGGGGTCAGCTCCGCCCCGGCCCTGAAGTAGGAGTAGGTGAGGCCGAGGCCGGCCAGGTAGGCCAGCACCGCGGCGCCCTTGACCAGCCAGTTGCCGCGGTAAACGACCTTCGACGCGGCCAGGTATAATACGATGGCGTAGACGATGACGTTGGCCTTGGAGAAGACGTTGCCGAGGCCGAGCCGGACGGCGAGGAAGGCCTTGGAGACCGTGTCCGCCCCTTCGGGCGCCGGGATATAGGCTCCGCCGGCGTAAGCGGTGGCGGCGGCGGCCATCGCGAAGGCCGCGTAGAGCGGGGTGAACTTGCGGGGCTTCTGCCAGACGGCCCAGACGAAGAGCGCCGCCCCCAGGGCGGAGAAGATGAAGAAAGCCGCCGGGCTCGCGGCCAGCGGCGAGGAGAGCGAGCCGGGGACCTTGCCGCTGGCCCCGGCCAGTATGAAGAAGGCGGTGGCGGCCAGGGTGAGGGACAGGTGCATCGCGAATTTCAGGCCATTGTGGAGGGCGCCCAGCTGCAGCGCCGGCCTGGCCCCGGCCGCGGGCGCGGCCTGTCCTGAAACCGTGGGGACAGGCTTCTGCTCCTGCTCGGGGGGTTCCGGCTGCCGCAGCTGCCGGGAGGAAATGCTGCGGTCGCTGAGCAGCGGGTCGGCCCTTTCCAGCGAGGCCATGGGAGCGGCCTCCTGGGTGCGGAGGCGGGCGGTGATCTCCGGCATGTCGAAGGTCTGCTCCGCCGACACCGGGATGTCGTTGGAGTCGGAACCCTTGTGCTTGGCGAGCTCGGCTATGACCTCGGCGGCGGTCTGGTAGCGCTCTTCCGGCTTCTTGCGCATCAGGCTTTCGATGATGCGCGAGGCCCACAGCGGCACGTCGGGGCGGACCAGCACGATATTGGGCACCGGCTCGCCGATATGCTTGTGGATGACCTCCACCGAGGTCTTGCCCTCGAAAGGGTACTTGCCGGTAAGGATGTAGAAATAGGTGGCGCCGACGGCGTAGAGGTCGGCGCGGCTGTCCACCTGGCCCGCCAGGCCCTGCTCGGGAGACATGAAGTAGGCCGTGCCCACCATTTCCCCCGCCATGGTAAGCTGCTTCTCCTCGCTGATGCTGCGGGCCAGGCCGAAGTCGACTATGTGCGGCACCCCGTCGTTGGCCACCAGGATATTGGCCGGCTTGATGTCGCGGTGGATGACGGATTTGGAATGCGCGTGCGCCAGGCCCGCCAGGACGCCGGTCATTATGTCGGAGGCCTCCGGCACCGGCAGGAAGCCCCGCTCGGCGACCATGTCCTGCAGGCTCTTGCCCTCCACGTAGGACATGACTATGAAATAGGTGCCGTTCTCCTGGCCGAAGTTATAGATGTGGACTATGTTGGGATGTTCGAGCTTGGCCGCCGAGCGGGCCTCGCGCAGGAAGAACTCGATGTTGCGCTGGTCCTTGGCGAGCTCCGGGGAGAGGATCTTGACGCAGACCAGTTTGTCCAGGGCCTCGTGCTTGGCCTTATAGACGGTGCCCATGCCGCCCTGGCCGAGCTTCCCGATTATGGTGCAGCCTGCCAGGGTAGTGCCCGCGAGGTCCTGCGTTTCTTCCGTCATAGTCTCCTGTCCCTCACATAGATGCTGCCGGTCCTGTTGGGCATGTCCTTGGCGTAGCGCTTGAGCTCCGCGGCGCTCTCCACTATCTTGGCGTAATGCTTCTGCTGGGTGCGCGGCGCCACTATGGCCACCGTCAGGGACATGATGGGAAAATCGCGTGTCTTGTTCTTGCGGTCCATCGTGGTGATGAAGCCGCGCTTGCGGTCCACCTCGTTGTAATAGCCGGGGATGAGGGCGTCGAACTCGGAGGTGACGGCCTTGGCGGCGTCCTCGGCCTTTTCGGCCGAGGTGACCAGCACGAAATCGTCCCCCCCTACGTGCCCCACGAAGTAATCGTCCCCGGCCGCGGCCTTGGCCTTGGCTATCAGGAGCTCGGCGATGCGTTTTATGACCTCGTCGCCCTTGGCGTAGCCGTAGACGTCGTTATAGGCCTTGAAATTGTCCGCGTCTATGTAGCAGAAGGCGAAGGCCTCGTTGTCAGCCACGCGGCGCATGACCTCCTCCTCTATCGCGGGGCTGCCGGGCAGCCGCGTCAGCGGGTTGAGGGCGGTGTCGGCGCTCTTGCGCTTGAGGATGCGGTTGATGCGGGCGCGCAGTTCGCGCACGTCGAAAGGCTTGGTGATGAAGTCGTCCGCTCCCAGCTCGATGCTGCTTACCTTGGCGTCCACTTCGGAGACGCCGCTGAGGATCACCACCGGGATGTCCCTGGTGTCCGGGGCCTCGCGGATGCGCTTGCACAGGGCGAAGCCGTCGATGCCCGGCATGCGCAGGTCCAGCAGGATAAGGTCCGGCTTGTCGTCCTTCAGGAAAGACAGTACCTCGTCGCCGTGGTAAAGCGTCGTTACGGCGTAGTTGTATTTCTTGAGGACGGCGGAAATGAGCAGCCCCACGTTGGGGTCGTCGTCCACCACCAGAACTTTCTTTCCCAGCAAGCTTCCCCCGGACTCTCTAAATCGTTTTAGCTCCGCGCCTGTTTGCGGAGATTATGATAACATAATATATATAAAAGCGGGAGGAATCAAGCAGGCCGCCAGCCCCCCCGCCGCCTTTGCCCTGCCGCGGCGGTTTACGGAAAAGATCTTTTAGGGCTTGCCAAAACCGTTCAATCTGCTATAATGTTAAAAAGGTCAAAAGTCGTAAAAATCTCAACCATGGGGAACGCAACGATGAGGCAGAAGATCTTTAGCACTTTCGAAGTAGCCAAGATGCTCGAGTTGTCGCCGGGTACGGTGGCCAACTGGGTCGACGCCGGCAAGCTCAAGGCCTTCAACACCCTGGGCGGGCACAGGCGGATAAAGGCGGAGGACCTGGAGGATTTCCTCAGGGAGAACAAGATCCCCGCGCCGAAGGAACTTTCAGAAAGAATGACTACGGCCAAGAAAGTACTTATCGTGGAGGACGACGAGAAGTTCCTCCGCCTGATGGAGCGCTTCTTCCGGACCTTCCGCAAGAAGTGGGAGATCTTTTCCGCGCCCGACGGCTTCCAGGCGGGTTCGCTGGTGGGCAGCGAGAAGCCCGACGTAGTTATCCTCGACATCATGCTGCCGGACATCAACGGCTTCAAGGTCTGCGAGATCATAAAGGCCAGCAATAAGCGCACCCTCGTCATCGCCATAACGGGCTACGATTCCGACGACATAAAGAACAAGATCCTCGCGGCCGGGGCCGACGCTTACTACGTGAAGCCCTTCAAATTCCAGGATATCGTCGAGCGCATCGAGTCCTGGTCCGGCTCCCAGGAGTGAGCCGCAGCGGTTTTGGGTGTTTGGGGTAGTAGGGTTGGGGAGGCGCACTAAAGGGGCCCCCGCGGCGTCCGCCGCGGGGGTTTTCTTTTTCCCTCCCGGGCGGAATGTAACTTGTGTTACATGCGGGACTTGACAAGTGTCAAGCGCGGTGCTAGAATCTAGGTGTCAGGGTTGCCTCCCTCACCCTACCCCCCAAAAGGCAGCCCTGCCTTTTTTTATAATATAGACTCATCGCAGGATGACCAGGAACGTCAAGCTCATACTCGCTTCCGGGGCCGCGGCGCTGCTGCTGCTGCTCTTCTCGCTGTCCGCCCTGCGCCGGGCCGAAGAGGCCCGGGAGGACGCGGTCAGCTGGCGCACCGTGGAGCGGATCGATTCCTCCTCCGGCTATGCCCGCGCCAGGGCTTTTATCGACGGGCGCCTGGCCGACCACCCGCAGGACGCCCTGCTCTATTATTACCGGGCCCGCCTGGCCTACGAACACGCCGAGCCGGAGCCCGCGCTGGCCGACGCGGACCGGGCCATAGAACTGGGCTACGCCCAGGAGATCTCCCACCTGCTGAAGGCGCTGGTCTACGGCCGCCTGCGGGGCGAATGGGCACGGCAGGCCGAGCTGGCCTCCAAGGCCGCCGCCCTGGACCCCACTTACGGGGAGGCCTACCTGGTCCGGGCGGAAGCGCTCTACGCTACCGGGGATCACTCCGGCTGCGCGAGGGACGCCGGCTCCTATTCCCGCATGGAGCCGGCGGCCCCGGAAGGCTGGGAGTACCTGCTGCTCTGCCGCGAGGCGCTCGGCGACGTCGACGGGGCGGAGGCCGCCGGCCGCAAGGTGCTGGAGCTGCGCCCCTCCTCCCACGCGGCGCACTGGCGCCTGGGGCGGCTGCACGCCGCGCGGGGCCTGCATAAAAGGGCGATACGCCGTTTCGCGGAGGCGATCAACCTCAGCGGCGGGCGCCCGGCCTACTACCTGGACCGGGCCGCCTCCTGCGCCGCCGAAGGGGATTTCTCCTGCGAGGCCTGGGACCGCGCCTCGGCCGCGCAGTGGGAGGAGGTCTCGTCCTGCGCCACGCATTACCTGCTGCTGGGCGGGGCCATGTACCGGGCCGGGGAGCGGGGGCAGGCGCTGGAAGCCGCGGGTAAGGCCCTCGAACTGGACCCGCTGCTGCCCGGTGCCTGGCGGCTGAGCGCGCGCCTGCGCGCCGAGAACGGTGACGCCGCCGGGGCCAGGGCCGCACTGCGGAAAATGGCCGCGCTGGACCCGGCCCTGGGCGCCGAGGCCGCCCGGCTGGAAGCCGGCCTCGCCGGTTCCCGCGCCGCGAAATAAGTTATAAAATAAAGCCCATGCTGACGGTGACGGACTTGCAGGACGCCGGGGCGCGGCGCCGCCTTTTCGGCGCGCTGCTGCTGGCGCTCGCCGTGCCGCTCTACCTTTATTGCCTGCCGCCCGGCCTCCCCCCCTACCGCGACGCCGGGGAGATGGCCAGCGCCGCTTGGACGCTGGGCGTAGCCCACCAGCCCGGGTACCCCCTCTATATCGCCGCGGCCAGGCTCTTCACCCTGCTGCCCATCGGCAACCCCGCCTGGCTGCTGAACCTCTTCTCGGCCGCGGCCGGCCTGGCCGGCCTCTGGTTCTTCTACCGGCTCGCCTCCGCGGCCTTCCCGCCGGCGGCGGCCTTCTTCGCCGCGGCCTGCCTGGCCTTCAATTTCACCGTGCGCACCGTCTCGTCGGTGCCGGAGATGTACGCCCTCCATTTCATGTTCGGGGCCCTGCTGCTGCTCTGCGCCTCTTCGGGCGGGGCGCGCGCCGCGGTCCTGACCGCCTTCCTGCTCGGCCTGGGCATGGCCAACCGCATGGACCTGCTGCTGGCCGCGCCGGCCCTGGTGGCGCTGCTCTGGCCGGACCTGCGCGCCGGCGGGTGGAGGCTGTTCCTGAAAGCCGCCGGCTTCGCCTTCCTCGGCTTTTCGCTCTACCTCTACCTGCCTTTCCGCTCCTCCGGCTGGCCGCTCTTCGACTGGAGCCACCCGGCGGGGGTGTCCTCTTTTCTCGCCGTGATCACCCGGAAAAGCTACGGCTCGACGCTGGACCTGATCTCCCTTAACTATTCCGCCGGGGAGCTGTTCTGGCCCAACCTCAGGCATTACGCCGTTCACCTGTGGGACAACTTCAGCTTCGGGCTGGCCTTCGCGGCCGTCGGCGCCTGGGCGGAATGGCGCGCCGACCGGCGGAGGTTCCTGGGTTTCGCGGCCCTCTTCCTGGCCTCGGGGCCCTTCTTCTTCTACCTGGCCAATATGCCGCCCAACCCGCACGCGCTGGCCATCGTCGAGCCTTATTACCTGCTGCCGGACCTGGCCGCGGCTTTCTGGGCCGCGGCCGGGCTCGCCCGGGCCGCCGCCGCTTTCCCGCGCGCCGCGCCGGGGCTGGCGCTGGCCGCCCTGGCCGCGGCCGCGCTGGTGTTCCACGGCAACGCCTACGCCTCCCAGCGCCGCTGGCTTTTCGCGGCCGAGGACTACGCCGTCGACGTGCTGCGCGGCGTCCCGCCGGGCTCGGTGCTGGTGGCCCGCAAGGACGTGCAGCTTTTCTCGCTGTGGTACCTGCAGGCCGTGAAGAAGGTCCGCCCCGACGTGGAGGTGGTGGCCCAGGGGCTGAGCGGCTCCCCCTGGTACCAGGCTTCGAAGGCCCGCTACAGCCCGCGGCTCAGGCTGCGGCGGCTCAACTCCGGCGACGCCGCGGAGTGGGCCGCGTTCAGGGCCGAAAACGGAGGGGCTTTGTTCGCCACTCTCGACTCCGAGCTGCCGGACGGCGTGCCCGCCTCCGTCCGCGGGGTCCTGAACGAGGTATACCCCGGGCCGGGCAGGCCGCGCGACCCCTGGCCCTACTATTCCCACGCCAGGCTGGGCAGGCCTTACAGGGATTTTTTCGACAAGGACCTGGGCGTTTCCTACGCTCAGGGCATGGTCGGGGGCGCGGCGGCGCTGGGGACTGGCGGCCTCGGCCCTGCCGAACTGCGGCGGCTGCGGCTGGCCTCCGTCTTCGACCCGGACGCGCCCGACGCGCCGCTTTACGAGGGGTTCTACCACTCCGCGCGCGGGGAATGGGCCGAGGCCAGGGACTGCTTCCTGGCTTCGGCCGGGGTCTATGACCGCCTGCTCCGCCTGAGCGACGAGTACCGCTCCCTCCCCTCCCTTAAGGCCGGGCTGGCCTCCGCCAGCGCCTACGCCCGCCTGAACTACGGCGTGGCGCTGGAGAAGACCGGCGACAAGGCCGGGGCGGAGGCCGCCTACCTGGCGGCGCTGGCGGCCAACCCGCGGTTGGCCGACGCCCATTATAATTTGGCCATCCTTTACTGGAAC
>CAYSYJ010000032.1:0-17253 GCA_964435105.1 uncultured Elusimicrobiaceae bacterium | reverse complement strand
CGGCATTTTAAGGCGAGGTCGGCGGCCAGGTTCTGGCCGGGCTGGGGGATCAGGTGGTTGGCGACGAAATACCTGGCGCCCGCCGGGGCCCGGCAGGCCAGCCACAGCCAGGAAGCGGCCCGCGCCGGCCGCTTGGCGAAATCCAGCAGCAGCAGGGCGTCCGGCCGGCGCCAGCCGCGCTTGAGCGCCGCTAGCCCGGGCGCCGCGAGCCGCCGGCCGCCCGGCGGGCGGGACGCCCCGATGAAATCGTAATGGCAGGCGAAATCGTGCAGCACGTCGAGGGCCAGGCCCGGCCTGGCGGCCGCGGCGCGGACGAGCGCCCTCTCGAAATGAAAATTCTCCGGGCAGTCGGAGAGGTTCACGAGCAGCAGGCGCTTCATCGTAAGAATTCTACAAATTAAAGGCATGAAAAAGCCCCCCGCCGCCGGGGGGCTTTTCGCGGGCCGCGGGCGGCCCTATCTCACGCCGTAGAGGTAGGTCACGAAGCCGTGCCAGCCGGCCTTCTTGGAGAACTCGAAGTCCTGGTACTTGCCTTCGAAGATGCCCTCCAGCTTGCCCTGCTCGATGCGGTCTATCACCGGGGGCAGGTAGACCGAGATGCCGTGGGAGTCCGCGAAGGAGCGGCCCATGCGGTCCTTGTCGTAGTAATTATTGTGGATCACCAGGTCGCGGGCGATGAACTCGCGCAGCGCGGCGCCCTTGGCCTTCAGGTCGTCGGCGGCGGCGCCGGTGGCGGTCAGGTTGCTTTCCACCAGTTCGGAGTAGTTGAACAGGTCGCCGTAGAAGGAGATCTGCTTGCGGGGGTCGGAGCCCGCGCCCACCGCGTCGTAGCGCATAACCCCGTTGCGGGCCGCCTTGAGCGCGGCCGCGTCGTTCACCGCCCGGGCGGCCTCGGCGAAGGCCTTGGCCTTGGCCTCCAGCTCGGCGGCCTTGCCCACGCGCACGGCCGACAGCTGCGCCCCGCGCTGTATATCGGTCTCGTAGAAGCCCTTGTAGGCGTCCACCAGCGTGCGGCCCAGTTTCTCGGCGCTCATGCCGGGTTCCCTGGCCAGCGCGCCCAGGAAGAGGTGGTAAGGATAACCCACGCCGGGGATGGTCTCCTCGGAACCGACCATCACCTGCGCGTTGCCCTTCAGCTCGCTGAGCACCTCGGCCATCTGCATCAGGCAGGCGTCGAAGGCCATGACGTTCACGCCGCCGGCCTCCTTGGCGATCAGGCCGATCTCGCGGGTGCGGATATAGTTGCCGGTCTCGTCGTCGAAGGAGATGCCCTTGGAGGCGTCCTCCTCGGACACGCGGGGATCCATCCAGCCGGAGCCGTGGTCCCACAGGATCAGCATGTACTTCTCGGCCGGGTACTTGTTCTTGGACCACTTGACGAAGTCTATGGCGCGGCGGTAGTCGCCCATGTCGGCCTGGGCCACCTGCTCCACCACGGGGGAGGTGATCTTCTCCATATCCTTGTCTTTTTTGACGAGGATGCGGCGCACGCCGGTCCAGTTGCCGTCCGCGTCCGTGTCGCGCTCCTGGCCGTTCATGCGGCCGATCTCGGCCACGATGTTCAGGTCCCTGGTCGAGCCGACCATCTCCATCATGTTCATGTTCAGCAGGCCGGCCATCTCCAGGTCGTTCTTGCCGTTGATGAAGACCATGACGGTCCATTTCTTTTTCTTGGCGGGGGCCCTGTCGGCGGCGGCCAGCCCGGCCGTGGCGGCGGGCGCGTTCCGGGCGACATGCGTCTCGCCGGCAAAATCCAGGCTCATCGCCTCTTCCGCGAAAGCGGCGGCGGGCACCAGCAGCATTAACAGCGAAAGTATGGTCTTCATAGAACCTCCGAACTCTTCAGCGACGCCAATATTATAGCAGAGCGGCTTGACCTGTCAAGGGGCCCGTCGGCCCCGCAAGGCCCGGGCCAAAGGGCCCAGGCGCCCGGGGCCGAAAAACTCCGCCCCCGGGGGCCAGCCGGTCATTGTGGAAGGCCTCTTTTTCTGGGAGAATATATACAAGAAAGTTTTGGAGGTTCACTGAATGACCAAGATAGCCCATATAGCAGCCGCCCTCTCCCTCTCCCTGTCCGGCGCCCTCGCCGCCGCGGAGAACGGCGCCATAGCCGGCGCCGGCCTGAGCCTGGCGGGCGTGGAAGCGCCCCCGGCCGCCCAGAAGAGCAACATGTGGATGACCCTGCGCAAGATACAGCTCAATACCGCCGACCCCGGAATGAACGACACCCTCGTCGGCCTCGTGGACGGGAACTTCGACGCCTATGTCGCCGTGCGCGAACTGACGCAGGCCGGCTTCAAGGTCAAGTCCTACCAGAGCAATACCGGCGGCTACATGGTCTTCGCGGACGTCACCGGCGAGGACGCGGCCGACTGGGCCATAGGCCTGGCCCGCTACTACTATATCACCGAAGTGCGCGTCGGCCAGAAGGTCTACGAGAAGATCTTCCCCTCCCGCTCCAAGTCGACCTACGCCGTCACCCAGGGCACCGTCAAGGGCGGCATGAACTACTCCCAGGTCGACCTTAAACTGGACAAGCGCGGCTGGACCATCAAGGGCGGCATCAACAACAGCCCCGCGGACCTCAAGATAGACCACGACGCCAAGACCATCACCGGCGGCGCCAACCTCTCCCCGGTGGCCCTGAAGTTCGACTGGAGCGCCGAGCAGGTGCGCGTCTACGGCGGCGCCAACCGCAGCCCGGTGGACTACACCGTGAACTGGAAGGGCGGCCTGCTCGAGGGCCTCTCCAACAATTCCCCCGTCCGCCTCGAGTTCGACCTGGGGCAGGGCTACGCGGACCAGACCATCGTCGGCCTGAAGGGCTACGCCAACCACGCCCCGGTGGAACTCACCTTCAACAAGGTGAACGGGCACCTCGGCGGCTACATGAACCACGCCCCGGTGGACGTCAACCTGGTCAACTGCGACATCTACGACTTCCTGCAGTACTTCTTCCTGTTCCTGAAGTAAGCCCGGAACCGGCAGGCAGGCCCTCCCTTCGCGATCCGAAGGGAGGGCTTTTTTCTTGATATTCGCGAGAATAAAGTATATTATTAGGGTATGAAGAACCTCCTCTTGGCGGCCCTGTTCTGCGCCGCTCTGGCGGCGCCGGCCCCGGCGGCCTGGTGGCTGGAGAACGACTATTCCGCCGGCTCGAACGGCCACAAGAAGAACTCGCTCACCGTTTTCACCAGGCTGACCCCCCGGCTCGCGGCCGGGGTGAACGCGGCCTTCTACAAGGACACCGCCGCCTACAGGGAGAAGATCTGGTCCTTCCGGCTGCCGGTCATGTACTCCGGCAGCAGCCTCTCCGTCTCTTTAAAGCCTTTCATCTACCCCGTTTCCCCGGAGACCCGCTCCGGCGCCAGGGGCGGCAAGCTCTACCTGCTGACCTCCCTGTCGGAACCCGACGACGAGAGCTATATGCGCCTGACCCTCTCCGGCGCCTGGGCCGAGCAGGAGGCGCTCGCGGCCGGCGGCGCGGCCGCCGCGAAAAAGACCTTCTCCCAGGCCGCCTACGAGCTGCAGGCCGAAAAGTCCTATTACGGCCAGTTCTATTTCCTGTTTTCGGCGGCCGGCTTCTCCAAGCCCTCCGGGGTTTCCAACGCCACGCTGCTGCGGCCGGCCATGGACCAGTCCGAGCTGGCCTACCTGGGCACTTTCCGCCAGGTCACGGCCCTGCCGGAATGGACCATGGGCGTGCAGGTGGCCCGCAACATGCGCCCCGATTTCGACAGCCATATTTACGCGGGATATAGTAGAATATCCCTCAGGAAGGCGGGCGTGGCCAACTCCGGCACGGCCGGCCTCAAATTGAACCTCAACGAGAGGTCCATGCTGGACCTGGCCTACAACCTCTACAAGCACGAGGACGAGGCCTGGAAGAACTACTTCAAGGTCCTGCTGCAGGTATTCTTCTAGGACGGGGAAAAAGGATGATAACGCAGTCGCAGGAAAGCCTGGAAATGCTGGTGATGGTGAGCCGGCTGCTTTCCTCCAAGCTCGACATTTCCGAACTCCTCACGACCATCATGCGCCTGGCTTCGCGCGTGGTCGGGGCGGAGCGCGCCTCCCTGTACCTGCTCGACGAGAAGACGCAGGAGCTCTATTTCGACGTGGCCCTGGGCCTGCCCGAGGACGTGCAGAAGATGCGCTTCAAGCTGGGCGAGGGCATAGCCGGCACCTGCGCCAAAGAGGGCCGCTCCACCATCATCAACGACGTCTCCGCCGACCCCCGCCATTCCAAGAAGGCCGACAGCAAGAGCGGCTTCGTCACCAGGTCGCTGCTGACCTGCCCCATGATCATCAAGGGCAAGGCCATCGGCGTGGTGCAGGCCATCAACAAGGTCGAGGGCGACTTCACCGAGACCGACAAGAACAATTTCGAGGCCTTCGCCAGCCAGGCCGCCATAGCCATAGAGAACTCCCGCCTTTTCTCCTCCGTCAAGGAAGAGAAGCGCAAGATGGAGATCGTCTTCAAGCGCATCAAGGAAGGCGCCATACTCACCGACGTCAACGGCGAGATAATCATACTCAACAGCTCCGCCAAGGCCTACCTCGAGCACGAGAAATACAAGTTCGCCAACGTCTCCAAGGCCTTCCAGGATTTCGAGGTCAGGCCTTCGCTGGACGCCGTGCTGACCTCCGAGGCGCCGGCCATGAAGCTGGAGCTCTACCGCGAAAAGCCCAAGCGCTTCTACCTGGACGCCTCCGTCATCCGTCTTTTCAAGGAGGACAAGGACGGCAACCAGGCGGCCGAAGGCCGGCTCTGGATACTGTCCGACGTCACCGCCCAGCGGCTCGAGGAGCGGATGGCGCGCAATTTCCTCTCGCTGATCTCCCACAAGTTCAAGACGCCGCTGGCCAGCATCAACGGCTTCGCCAACATCCTGAAGGACGAGGCCGCGGCCGGCGGGGCTTCGGACATACTGTCCAAGGCTTCCGAGACCATCTACGGCCAGGGCCAGAAACTCAACGCCCTGGTGGAAAGCCTGCTGGATTTCGTGACCACCGACAACCTGGACGCCGCCTCGCTCGAAAAGATCGAGTTCGACGCCGCCGATTTCCTGGGCGAGGTGGCCGCCGCCATGAAGGAGCGCCTGAAGTCGGCGGAAGGCCTGACCATCAAGATAGTGGCGCCGGAGCCGGTCATGGTCAAGGCCGACCGCAAGCTGCTGGCCGGGGCGCTGCGCGCCCTGATCGACAACGCCGTGAAGTTCAACCCCGGCCGCGACAAGCTGGTGATACTCTCGGCCCAGGCCAGGGACAACCACGCCCTGCTGTCCGTGGGCGACAACGGCCCCGGCATCCCGGGCGAGGAGCTCGACAATATTTTCCAGAAGTTCTACCAGGTAGAGGCCGCCTTCACCGGGCAGGTGGAAGGCTGGGGCCTCGGCCTGGCCCTGGTGAAGAAGATCGCCGAAGTCCACGGCGGGAAGGTCTTCGCCAAGTCGCAGCTGCAGAAAGGCTCCGCTTTCACCATCGCCATACCCAGCTGACCGGCCCGGCCGGCAAAAAGAAGAGGGCCGGCTCCGCGCCGGCCCTTCTCTTTTGCGGCCCGGGGCCGGCTCAGGCCAGCTTGCGGTCCGCCACCAGCTTCTTGAGCTCCGCCAGGTCCGGCTTTATAAGGTAGGGCTTGCCGGCCACGGACTTCATGGCGCTCTGGATATCCTTCAGGCCGTTGCCGCTAATCAGCAGCACCACGCTTTCGCTCTCCTTTACCCGGCCTTCCTTCACGGCCTTAAGCAGGCCGGCGTAGGAGGCCGCGCCGGCGGGCTCGGCGAAGACGTTGGACCCGCGGGCCACGCTGGGGATGGCGGCCAGGATCTCGGCGTCGGTCACGCTCACGGCGAAGCCGCCGGAGTCGCGGATGGCCATCACGGCCGCCATGCCGTCGCGCGGCAGGCTCACGGAGATGCTGTCGGCGACGGTCTGCCCGCTTACCGGCTGCACGTCGCCGCCGCTCTCGAAGGCCCGCTTCACGGAATCGGAATGCTCGGCCTGCACGGCCACCAGCTGGGGCAGGCGCTCGATTATCCCGAGGCGGTGGAACTCCACGAAGCCCTTCCAGATGCCGCTGATGATGTTGCCGTCGCCCACGCTGACGAACACCTTGTCGGGCGTCTCCCAGTTCATCTGCTCGCAGATCTCGAAGGAGCAGGTCTTCTTGCCCTCGCGGGTGAAGGGGTTGATGCCGGTGCTGCGGTTGTACCAGCCGTATTCCTGCGAGGCTTTCAGGCACAGGTCGAAGGCGTCGTCGTAGGTGCCCTTCACCATGATCACGGTGGCGCCGAACACCATCAGCTGCGCCACCTTGGGCGCCGGCGCGGTCTCCGGCACGAAGATGACGGTCTTCATGTTCAGGCTGCCGGTCAGGCAGGCCAGCGACGAGGCCGCGTTGCCGGTGGAGGCGCAGCAGATCACCTTCTCCTTCATCTCCAGGGCGCGGGCCGTGACCACGGCGCTGGCCCGGTCCTTGAAAGAGGCGCTGGGGTTGCGGCCGTCGTCCTTGATGTACAGGTTGGGCACGCCGGCCTCCGCGCCCAGCTTTTCGGCCTTGTAGAGCGGGGTCCAGCCCACCTGCACCGGCGGCACGTTCTTGACGCTGGCCACGGGCAGGATGTCGAGGTAGCGCCAGATGCTGCGCTCGGGGTTATCCTTGAGCACGTCGTAGTTGAGGCGCTTCTTTATCAGGTTGTAGTCGTAGAGCACCTGCAGGTTGCCGCCGCAGGCGGTGCAGTTGTACTTGGTGTCGTTAAGCTTGTGGTCCTTGCCGCAGCGGATGCACTGCAAAGTCTTTATTTTTTTCATAGTCCTTAAAGAGCTTCCTCGAAAAACACGGTCACCGGCCGGCCGGCCTCTTTCTTTTCCACCAGGAGCAGCATGGGCTCGCAGGCCTGGTGCTTGCTTCCGCTGACCAGCGGCATCCTTGCGTAATTGGATACGGCGAGGCGCTTCTTCTCGTCGCCGTCCACGGTCACGGCCGTCTCCGCCCTGTTCTGCACGCACCACACCGCGAACTTTCCCTCGGAGCCGGCGGGATCGGCCAGCGCCTCTTCATAGGTAAGGGCGGCCGCCCTGGCCCGCTCCAGCAGCGGGGAAATGTCCGCCTGGCGCGCCCTGGCCGCGGTAAGGCCGCGGAAGGCCGGCCCGAGCCAGAGGTAGCAGAACCCCAGGCCTATTATTCCCAGGAGCGGGTAGAGCACGAACAGCCGCAGCCTCTTAAAATCCACCCAGGGCCCGCCGCCCGTCTTTTTTTCTTCGCCGTCCATGGGATCAGCCGGGCAGCACGGTGGTGCCGGCTTTGCCGGCCAGGGTCTCCTCGAACAGCTCGGTCTTGGAGATATAGGCCACGGAGCCGCCGTTCTTTATGAACTCTATCACGGCCTTGATCTTGGGGCCCATGGAGCCGGCCGGGAACGGGGCCGGTTTCTGGTTGTAGATGGCCTCCAGCTCGCTGGCCTTGATCACGCGCAGGGCTTTCTCGTCGGGCTTCTGGTAATTCAGTTTCGCGCCGTCCTCGCCGGTGAAGATGGTGAGGCTGACCTCCACCTCTTCGCCGCGGGCCTTGGCGCGCTTCATGAGCATGCAGCCCAGCAGGGCGCTCGCCAGGTCCTTGTCGATCACGGCCTCCACGCCGGTGTACATCTTGAGCGGTTTCTCGCCCTTGGCCGGCTTGGTGAACTTCACGCCGAAATTGGTGGTATAGATCTCCTTGCCGTCCTTGATCTCCGCGGGCACTTCGCGCACCGGGATGCCGCCGCCGCCCACGGTGATGGGCACTATGCCCTTGTCGAGCAGCGCCTCTATGGCGTCTATCTCCACGATGTCTATCGGCGCCGGGGACGGCACCACGCGGCGCCAGATCTCGTTGCCCTTGTCGTCCTTCTTGTACATCTTCATCACCCAGCCCTCGGCCTGGCGCCGCTTGGCCTCTTCGGCGGTGTAGGACTGGCCCACGTACTTGGAGGGGTTCTTGAAATCGGGGTCGTCCTTGTTCACCACCACCTGCGTCACTATGCCGGCCAGGATATTGTCGATGCCGCGGATGTTCAGCTCGTTGTTGAGCTGGGCCATCATGAAGGACATGGCGCCCTGGGTGTCGGCCACGCAGACGTCGAGCGGCAGCGGGAACATCGTCGGGCGGCACATCTCGGCGCGCATCAGGATATTGCCCACCTGCGGGCCGTTGCCGTGCGTGATCACGTACCTGTCCCCGGGATGCTTCTCGAAGATATCGGCCACCAGCTTGCCGGTCTCGGCGGTGCGCTGCCACTGCATGGCGATGTCGGGGTTTATTACCTTGCCGTCCTTGTCCTTGAGGCCCACCGGGGCGACTTCGTTGCCGCCGAAAGCGAAAATGCGTATCTTTTTCATTCTTTTGTCTCCTGTATTGCCGCTGACTGACCCGCGCTGACGTACTCGAGGGCCGCCCGTCGGACGGCCTCCGTAAATTTTGCCAGTTCCTCTTCTTCCCTTTCAAGCCGGGAGAGCAGGCGCAGCGTGATCTCCAGCTGCACGCCGCCGGCCGCGGGCCTGTTGACGAGGTTTTTGGCGGAGGCGCCAGGCAGCCGCTGGCAGGGGGTGACGGCCGCGAAACCGGCCTCCTCCAGGCGCCGGGTCAGCAGCTGGGCCGCGGCCTTGTTGGCGCCGCCCACGCAGACCCAGCTGCCGCGGTCGGCCTGGCCGTGGAAAGATACTCCCAGAAGGCTGGAAGTGGCTATGAGCACGGCTTCCGGGTCGTCGAACCTGGCGGAGGTGACGTGCAGGTCGCCCTTGGGGCCGTGCCAGCCGTTGAAGATATAAAGGTTCAGGTCGCGGCCGGCCGTACGGCGGGCCAGCAGCGAGGTCGGCCTTTCTATATCCCCGCCATGCGGCGCGAAAATGGCCACCTTGGAACCGCGGAAATAGGCCTCGCGGGTATAATCCAGGCCCTCGGTATTGGCGGCCTTCAGGGCGGCGAAATCGGGGTAGACGTCGCCGCCGCGGCGCGCGGCCGGACCGTGGGCGGAACAGGCCGCCAGGGCCAGCAGGAAAAATGGCAGCAGTATCCTTGTCATTCGTGCGGCGGCATCGGGCCCGGGCCACGCTGCCGCCATACCTATTATATAAATTAATAAGACCCCCCCCTTGCGGATGGCGGCCCACTCCGTTATGCTATCAGAGAAGTACGACTCCATGCTGGCCAAGTGGAAGAAGATGATCGACAAGAACAACGGCGGCTCTTCTGCCGCCGCGGCCATTCCCAGGCTCGTCCTGAACGCCTCCAACACCTCCCGGACCTCCGGCAACCCGGCCAAGGCGGCCCGGGCCGGCCCGCGCCAGCAGCGCGGGCCGTCTTGACAATAGGACGCCTAAAGACCTTTAATTGGAACATCCCCCGGCGTAGGGCCGGGCCAATACCACCCTGGAGAAGAAAATGTCCACAGCAACCGCCACGCAGAAATACGATATCAAGAAAGCCATTGCCGAGCTCGGGAAGCTGGGCGCCGACCTTTACCACAAGGACTTCCTGCTGACCTGGCAGAAGAACGACGCCGAGATCCACTCGGTGCTCAAGATCGCCGAGATCCTCAAGGAGATGCACGCCCAGAACATAGACGCCACGATGTTCAAGACCGGCCTGGCCGTCTCCAACTTCCGCGACAACTCCACCCGCACGCGCTTCTCTTTCTCCAGCGCCTGCAACCTGCTGGGCCTCGCGGTGCAGGACCTCGACGAGGGCAAGAGCCAGATAGCCCACGGCGAGACCGTGCGCGAGACCGCCAACATGATCTCCTTCCTGACCGAGGCCGTCGGCATCCGGGACGACATGTTCATCGGCAAGGGCCACACCTACATGAAGGAAGTGGCCGAGGCCCTCGACGACGGCTACAAGCAGGGCGTGCTGAACCAGCGCCCGGCGGTGGTGAACCTGCAGTGCGACCTCGACCACCCCACGCAGAGCATGTCCGACCTGCTGTTCATCAAGAACCACTTCGGCGGCTTCGAGAACCTGAAAGGCAAGAAGATCGCCATGACCTGGGCCTATTCCCCCAGCTACGGCAAGCCGCTGTCCGTGCCGCAGGGCGTCATCACCCTTATGAGCCGCTTCGGTATGGAAGTGGAGCTCGCCTACCCCGAGGGCTACGACCTGCTGCCCGACACCATCGAAGTGGCAAAGAAGCACGCCGCCAAGTCCGGCGGCTCCTTCAAGGTCTCCAACAGCATGGAGAGCGCCTTCAAGGACGCCGACATCGTCTACCCCAAGAGCTGGGCGCCGTTCAAGGTCATGGAGCGCCGCACCGCGCTGCTCGAAAAGAACGACCACGCCGGCCTGAAGAGCCTCGAGCAGGAATGCCTGGCCAACAACGCCAAGTTCAAGAGCTGGGAATGCGACGAAGCGAAGATGAAGCTCACCAAGGGCGGCAAGGCCGTGTACATGCACTGCCTGCCCGCCGACATCACCGACGTCAGCTGCAAGGCCGGCGAGGTGAGCGCCTCCGTGTTCGAGAAGGCCCGCATCGGCACCTACAAGGAAGCCGGCTACAAGCCCTTCATCATCGCCGCGATGATAACCGCCTGCACCAAGAAGAACCCGTCGGAACTCCTCGGCGAGCTGCTGAAGGCCAGCGGCAAGCGCGTGTTGTAAGGGCCCCGACCCCGCAAAAACCGGGCCCCGAAAGGGGCCGGTTTTATTTCGCCCTTAATGGTTTTGTAGAATATTACGGCCGGTTCAAAGAGCTGCGCCGTTACAGGGGTGTTTCGCGGCCGCGCTCAGTGGACCTTCCCGCCGCAAGGGCGGAGCCGCAAACGCAGGGGGGACACTATCGATGACGGGACTTCGCGCCTGTTCTTTTCATGCCGCGGCCTTCTTTTTTTTCACGCCGCTTCTTTTTGCGCAGGAACGCCTGCAGTTGCGCACCATTACGGACCTCGCACAAACCGCCAACTCGGTAGCTTTCTCTACGGACGGGAAGCTGTTGGCCGCAGCGGGGTTCGACGGCACGGTAAGACTCTGGCGCGTCGAGGACGGGACACGCGCATCCACGCTGAAAGGGCACAAGAGCTATGTGTATTCCGTGGCCTTTTCCCCGGCGGGAGACAAACTGGCGACGGCGGGCGCCGACCGGACGGTCCGGATCTGGAACGCCTCCGACGGAGCCCTGCTTAACACTCTCAAAGGACACAGGGATTATGTCTGGAGCGCGGTTTTTTTCCCGGACGGCGAGCGCGTCGCCTCCGGCGGCGACGACCGCACGGTAAGGCTTTGGGGGACCGGGGGCAGGCGCCCATACAAGACGTTCAGGGGGCACCCGGGCTATGTACGGGCTCTCGCCCTCTCACCGGACGGCGCGCTGGCGGCCTCCGGCTCCACCGACAACTCCGTCAAGGTCTGGGATACCACCAGCGGGAAGTGCGTAGCCACGCTCGAGGGCCACGGCGCGGCGGTGAACGCGGTCGCTTTTTCGCCGACCGGGGGGCATCTCGCCTCGGCCAGCGAGGACGGCACCGTCAGGATCTGGGAACTCTCCACCGGGGCCTGCGTAAAAAAGATCTTAGCGGGAAGACAGGCGGTGCTTTCGCTGGCCTACTCCAGGGACGGCGCCCGGATATACTCCGGGGGCAGCGACGGCGTCATCCGCGTGAACGACGTCGTTGGGGATGGCGCCGGGGCGCTCACCGGGCACACGAGCGGGGTCAGGGCCGTGGCGCTCTCTCCGGACGGGCGGCTCCTGGCTTCCAGCAGCTACGACAAGACCATAAAGATCTGGCTGACCCCGGAGGAAGAGCAAAAGGCGCGGGATAAAACCGCGCAGCAGACGACCAGTTTCGACGTACACTATTCCGCCGGGCTCAAGCATCTGGAGTCTCCCGGACTCCACAACAAGGCCAGGGCGGCCCTGGAATTCAGACGAGCCCTGTCCTACAAGTACGACCCGGCCTGCGCGGACAAGTTTGGCGAGACCATGGCGGACCTCAAGCCCGCGGCCGCGAACGCGTTTTACTTACTGGTGCTGGGCGCCGCAGCTCTGGCGTCGTTGAGATCCGCCTCCGCGCTGCTGCGCCGCACCAAACTGAGAAAGACTCTCCCCGGCGCGATAAAACGGGAAACCCTTTCGGGGAACTACGACTCCGCTTTCAACCTCTACCAGCAGTACAAGGATATCGGCGGTGTCCCCGGGAACCTGCCGAAGGAGGAGATGCTGGAGTTATACCTGGGATTGCGCGCGGCGGAAGACCTCCCCAAGGAGAACATACCGCACGGTTTCCTGCTGGACTATGCCGCCAGATTCACCAAGGAAGGCAACTTCAGGCTGGTCCGATCCATGCTGCGCTCCGGAAGGCTGATAGACGCGTTCAGGAAACCGGCCGAATTCGAGCAATTCGCCGGACTCTACAAGGAGGCGGGCAAGCCGGGCTACCTGTTGGAGGAAAAGCTCAGTCCGGCCTCTTACTCCGGCCTTGCCGAGGCTTTTCTCAAACTGGGAGACCTGGACGCCTGCGGGATGATATGCGACCTGAAACTGCGGCACCATCCCGGGAAAATATCCGCCAGGGACAAAGAGTTGGGCGATATTTCAAGGAGCGCCGCCCAATAGCGGCTCCACGTGGACGCCACTGGACCGGGCCCCGGAAGGGGCCCGTTCTTTTATCCCGGGGGGACGCGGTTCAATAGTTCGAAAGCGCGCGCCGGTAGAAGCGCCAGAGGTCGGCGGTGGAATGCGTGGGCTGGCCGTAGGGGCTGCCGGGCAGGGAGGCCCAGGTGGTGTTGAGCTTTTTCAGCGCCCCGGTGAAATTGTCGTAATTGGCGGAGCCCGCCACCTTGCGGTAGGCGCCGGCGCGGCGGATGATCTCCAGGACCGCCTTCTCCTGGTTCGGCGGCGTGAAATCTTCCAGGCCGAGGTCCGCGGCCAGCGCGTCCCAGGTCTTGGACAGGAACTGGTAGCGCCCGGCGGCGGTGGAACAGAGCCTGCCGGCGCAGATCTTGCGGCGGGGATGGTCCGAATAGCCGCTGAAGGTCACGAAGGTGAAGATGTAATTATAGCGGTCATTGGTGCCCTCGGCGTAGGCGAGGGTGTCCAGGAAGGCCCGCACCTGGCGCGGCAGCTCCCAGGCGCCGCCGGCGGAGCTGGAGGACACGTGGCTCATGTAAACGTACCCGTCCCGGAAGGAGCAGCCCCCGGGGGCTTCGGCCAGCTGCACGCTCATATGCTCCGCGATGAAGCCCGGCTCGAGCCTGGCCGGGTAAAGCGTATTCGGCCGCAGCAGGCAGCGGCCGGTGCCGTCGGCCAGGTCCGCGGCCTGGTCCTGGGAAACCTTCAGGTAGGTGACATTGTCGCCGATGTAGACGAACTGCTCCCGGGCGCGCCTTTCTCCTTCCCAGTCGAAACCGGGCTCGTCATTGTCCGGGGGCAGGTACTGCTCGGCGTCGGCGTAACCAAGGACAGGCTGCGGCTCCAGGGCAAAAACGCCGGCCGGCCCGGCAAGCAGGAGCAAGGAGAGCAGAGGCAGGAGCCTTATCCTTTCCATGTCCATAGTATGGCAGAGGGGCCGCCGGCCATAAAGGGCATTAGGTCCCCGCGCCGCCTGGGACCAAAGTCCCATCCGTCCGCCGCCGGGCCTGCCCCGCGAAAAAGGTATAATATAGACAAGAAGTGATGTACCCGGCCTTAATTTAACCCCCTTAAAACATTGCTCTGAATGGCGGCCAGCGCCCGCCGGAGGATATTCATGATATTAGCCCCGTCACCAGTAAGGCAGCAGGTCCACCGCAGGACCAAGATAGTCTGCACCATAGGCCCCGCCTCCGAGAACCCCGACTGCATAAGGGAACTGATCCGGGAGGGCATGAACGTCGCCCGCATAAACTTCTCCCACTGCAAGTATGACGAAGCCCTCAACCGGGTGCGCATGCTCAGGGAAGCGCGCGCCGAACTGGGCGTGCCCCTGGCCATCATGCTCGACACCAAGGGGCCCGAGGTGCGGATGTTCGGCTACGATAAACCCGTGGTCCTGGCCAAGGACGACAAGCTCTATATAGAAAGCACGGACCGCAAGCCCGAAGAACTGCCCGTGCACCCCGCCGAGAAGAAGCATTTCTACACCAACCTGCCCCGCCTGGAAAAGATCTGCCGACCCGGCACCCGGGTGCTGCTGCAGGACGGCTTCATAGAGACCGAAGTCATCCAGCTGCACGCCGGCGCCGTCACGGTGCGCGTGCTCAACGAAGGCCGCCTGAAGGACAAGGCCCACCTGGCCGTGCCCGGCGCCGACTACCCCATCCCCTTCATGTCGGATAAGGACAGGGCGGACATACGCTTCGCCGTGGAGAACGGCTTCGAATATATCGCCCTCTCCTTCGTGCGCACCGCCAAGGATATAGCCGACGTGCGCGCGCTGGTGAAAGAGGCCCGGGCCGACTCGCCCGTGCGCCTGATCGCCAAGATAGAGGACAAGCAGGCGCTCGCCAATATCTACGACATCATCCGGGATTCGGACGGCATCATGGTGGCCCGCGGCGACCTGGGCATAGAGGTGCCGATAGAGGAGCTGCCCGGCCTGCAGAAGAATATCGTCAAGCGCTGCTACCTGGCCGGCAAGCCGGTGATAGTGGCCACGCAGATGCTGGAGAGCATGACCGAAAAGCCCTACCCCACCCGCGCCGAGGTGACCGACACCGCCAACGCCGTGATGGACCTGACCTCGGCCGTGATGCTCAGCGGCGAGACCGCCAACGGCGCCCACCCGGCCCGGGTGGTCAACATGATGGGCCGCATCATAGACCGCACCGAGGCGGCCATAGACTACCACACGCTGGCGCGCGTCACGCACGACTACGTGGACCGGGACAATATCACCAATATTATGGCCTATAGCGTGGTGGAGACGGCGCATGACTGGAACGCGAAGGCGATAGCCGTGGTGACCGCCAGCGGCATAGGCGCGCAGGCGCTGTCCAAGTTCCGTCCCGGCATGCCCATCTACGCCTTCACCCACCACGAGGCCCTCTACAACCAGCTGGCGCTCAACTGGGGCGTCACGCCCTTCATGATCGGCAACCCCGCCGGGCAGCTCTTCAGCGAGGTCGCCCGCGAGACCATGGACCTGCTTAAGCGCAGGGGGGCCGTCTCCAACGGCGACAAGCTGGTCTACATGGCTTCGAGCCCCCTCGGCAAGCGGCGGCCCACCAACACCGTTCGCTGCGAAGTGGTTGGCGACGACGCCTTCCACGACGAGACCTGAAGCCCCGCCGCCCGGGCGAACATAAAGCAGGAAGGCCCCGCAGAAGCGGGGCCTTCCTTATTGCCAGCCGCGGGCTTTTACAGGTACTGCGGCAGCGCGGCGTAGAACGCGGCGGCCTTCACCAGGTCCTCCGCGGGCATGAACTCGTTGACGGTGTGAGCGTACACCTCGTTGCCGGGGCCGAAGCCGATGGTGGGGATCTTCAGGCGGCCGGCCGAGGCCACGCCGTTCGTGGAGAAGACCCACTTGTCGACGACGGGGTTCTTGCCCAGCGCCACCTTGCCCGCCAGCTCGCCGGCCTTCACCAGCTTGTGCTCGCGCGGCAGCACCCAGGTGGGGAAGTACTTCTCCTGGTCCACCTTGGCGCCGGTCCAGGCGACGGCGTTGTACCAGAGCACCTCCACCTTGGCCTTGGCCTTCCTCACGGAGGGCAGCTTGTTGATCTCGGCGACCGAGCTCTTGAGCGTCTCGCCCACGGTCAGGCGGCGGTCCAGGTAGATCGTGCACTCGTCGGGCACGGCGTTGAGGGACGGGGTCTTGCACTCTATCGAGGTCACGGCCACGGTGCCCTTGCCGATGAACTTGTCGTTCTTGAGGCGCTTGTTCAGCGCGGTGATCTCCTTGACGATGTCGGTCATCTTCACCACGGCGTTGTCGCCGCGCTCGGGGGCGGAGGCGTGGCAGGAGCGGCCCTTGGTGATCACCTTCATCTCCATGCGGCCGCGGTGCCCGCGGTAGACCTTCAGGTCGGTGGGCTCGGTGATCACGACGAAGTCGGGCTTCAGGCCCTCCTTCTGGATCATGTGCAGGATCGGCAGGCCGTCGCAGTCCTCCTCCATCACGGAGCCGGTGACCATCAGCGTGTAGTCGCCCTCGAGCTTCAGGTCCTTTATGATCTTGCCGGCGTACACCATGGAGGCCATCGACAGCTTCTGGTCGGTGGCGCCGCGGCCGTAGATGGTGTCGTTCTTGTAGATGCCCGCGAAGGGGTCGATCTTCCAGGCCTTGGGGTCGCCTATGCCGACGGTGTCGATATGGGCGTCGATCATGATCTTCTTCTTGCCGCGGCCGATGAAGCCGATCACGTTGCCGATCTTGTCGATCTTGACCTTATCGAAGCCGACCTTGAGCATTTCCTTCTTGATCAGCGCGACGAGTTTGCCTTCCTGGCAGGAGAAGCTGGGCGTGCGGATGATGTTGCGCGCGAAGGCCACTATGTCCTTCTTGTACTTGTCGGCGGCCTGGCGTATGAGTTTTTCCTTGTTCATTTTGTATATCCTCCGTGAAGTCAGTTCAAATCTGTATATATTCTATATCTCTGGCCGCGCCTTGTAAATCTCGCGCCCTGCCCGGCTCCGGCGGGAACTGGTATAATAGCCCCGTGGAAACCCGGAACCCGGCCCGTAACCTGATACTGGCGGCCCTGCTCGCGGCGGCCTGCGCGTCCTCCCCGCGGGCCGGCTGGCAGGAGGATTCGCTCTGCCGGGACATTAAAAAACCTTTTTTCTCCGTGACCTGCGGCGCGGACGGCGCCTGCCTGGCCGCGCCGGCGCGGGCCTCTTCGGTGGCGCAGCCCTTCGGCGTGCCGAAACCCCGCGGCGCCCGGCGCGTCTTCATCCTCGGCGAATCCGTGGCGAGCCTGCTCGCCTCCGGCGACGACCCGGTGGAGAACTCCCCCGGCCTGGAGATAGTCAACTGCGGCATGGGCGGCTATGACAGCCGGCGCATAGGCGGCGTCCTGGCCGAGGCCATGAAGTACGAGCCGGACCTGCTGGTGGTCTTGAGCGGCAATAATGAGCGCGGCGCGCCGCCCTGCCCGGGCCTTTACGAAGGCCTGCTGCGCCGGGGCGAGCGGCTGCTGGAGCGCTATTACGCCTGGCGCCACGGCGCGGCCCGGGCGCGGGAGCTGGCTTCGCTGCGGCTGCACGGCCGGCGCCTGGCCGCCATGGCCGCCGAGGCGAAAAAGAGGAAGGTCCCGGTGGTCTTCTGCACGCTGCCGGCCAACCTCGCCGTCGCGCTCGGCAA
>CAYSYJ010000031.1:0-17402 GCA_964435105.1 uncultured Elusimicrobiaceae bacterium | reverse complement strand
GCCTTCTCGTCGGCGTCGTCGGAGACCTGCCGGCCGGCGAACTTCAGGAACACGTCGTCGAGCGTGACGCGCCGCACTTCCACCTCGGCTATCCTGCCTGCCGCGTTGAGCAGGGCCTGCAGGTTGGCGCCGGAGTTCTCGATGCTGAGCCGGGCCCGCTCACCCTCCCGCTCGAAATTCTTTACGAAGGGCAGCGCCCTCACGGCGGCCTCGTCCACCGGGCCGCTGAGGAAGACCAGGTCCTCGCCCACCTTGCGCTTGAGGGCTCCGGGCGTGTCCAGCTCGATGATCCTGCCCCGGTTGACGATGGCAATGCGGTCGGCCAGGCTGTCGGCCTCCTCCATGTAATGGGTGGTCAGTATGATGGTGGTGTTATGCGCCGCCTTGAGGTCGCGGATATGCTCCCAGACCGCCTTGCGGCTGGCCGGGTCCAGGCCCAGCGTGGGCTCGTCGAGGAAAAGGATCTTCGGGCGGTGGATGAGGCCCCGGGCTATCTCCAGCCGGCGGCGCATGCCGCCGGAATAGGTCTTCACCAGGCTGTCGCCGCGGTCGGAGAGTTTTACCAGGGCGAGCATCTTCTCTATGGCCGGCGCTATGTCCCGGCGGGGCATGCCGTAGAGCATGGAGTGCAGGTAGAGGTTCTCGCGCGCGGTCAGCAGGTCGTCCACGCTGGGCTCCTGGAAGACTATGCCTATGCTGCGCCGGACCTCCAGCGGCTCCTTGTTGATGTCCCGCCCGGCCACCAGGGCCGTGCCCGAAGTGGGGCGCACCAGCGTGGAGAGCATGCTGATGAGGGTGGTCTTGCCGGCGCCGTTGGGCCCCAGCAGGCCGAACACCTCCCCCTCCTTTATCTCCAGCGAGACGCCGTCCACGGCGGTCACTTCGGAATAGCGTTTAACCAGGTTCTCGGTCTTGATGGCTGCCATAGTCTCCCTTCACTTCAGGTGCTCGCCGAAAAAAGCCAGGACGCGCCTTTCGTATTCCGCGCCGGCCAGGTAGCGGGCCTCGCCGTGCCCGGCGCCCGGCACCGTCCAGAACTCCGCCGCCGGGTTGGCGGCGGCAATGCGTTTGGAATGCCCGTGCGGCACCTGGCGGTCCGCGTCGCCGTGGATGAGCAGCAGCGGGGTCTTTAGGCCCGCCGCCGCCCGCTCCGGGCTGACCGAACCGATGCTGATGCCGGTCAGCGCGAAATTCCAGAGCTTCATGAGGGCCAGCAGCGGCCGCCGCCAGGCGCCCCAGCCGGAGAAGATATGGTCCAGCTCGTCGGAGAGGCTGGCGTAGGGCGAGTCCAGCGCGCGCGCCTTCAGGCCCGCGCCGTCGCCGGCCAGCAACAGCGAGGCCGCGCCCATGGAGAAGCCGAAGGCCCCCACGCGCCCGGAGAAGCCGCGCTCCTCCAGGTGCTTGGCGGCCGCGGCGATGTCGCGCGTCTCGCGCGCGCCGCCGGTGGAAAAGAAACCGCCGCTCCTGCCGGTGGCCCTGAAATCGAAATAGAGCAGGGTGTAGCTCCGCGCCAGGAAGGCGGTCATGCCCAGCACGTCGCTCTTGTCCATGGGATAGCCGTGGCAGACCACCAGCGCCGCCCGGGCCGCCTTGTTGGGGACCAGCCAGGCGTCCAGCTCCACACCGTCGGCGGCGCGCAGCTTGAGCGGCTCGGCCTTGAGTCCGAAATTCTCCGGCCTGGAGTCTCCCGTGTAACGCCGGGGATGGGCATAGGTCCAGAAGATCACGAAGGCGAGGGCCGAGAAGGCCAGGGCCGGGTAGGCCAGCAGGCGCCAGCCGATCTTGAAAAACAGGGAGTTCAGGCGGCCTCCTTGAGCATGGGCACGAAGCGCACCGCCGCGACGCGGCGCTCCTCCAGCCCCCCGGGCCCGGCGGTGAAGACCTTGAGCTCCTGCTCCTCCGCGCCAAGAGGTATCACCAGGCGGCCGCCCGGCTTGAGCTGGGCGGCGAGCGCGGGCGGCAGGGCGGGCGCGGCGCAGGTCGCTATTATGGCGTCGTAAGGGGCGGCCTCGGGCCAGCCGGCCGCGCCGTCGCCGGTCCTGAAATTTACGGATTTGTAGCCCTGGCCGGCCAGGCGGGCCTTAGCCGCCTCGGCGAGGTCCGGGAATATCTCCACGGTATAGACCTCGGCGGCCAGCTCCGCCAGCACGGCCGTCTGGTAGCCGGAGCCGGTGCCCATCTCCAGCACCCGCTCGCCGCCGGAGAGCCCTGCCAGCTCGGCCATGAGGGCCACTATATAGGGCTGCGAGACGGTCTGCCCCCGCGCTATGGGCAGCGGGTAATCCTCGTAGGCGCGGCTTACCATGTCCTCGGTGACGAAGCAGTGGCGGCAGACCTTGGCCATGGCGGCCAGCACCCGCGGGTCTTTCACCCCGCGGGCCTCGATCTGGTCCTTTATCATCTGCCGCCGGATGAAGGCCAGGTAGTCGCCGTATTTTTTGCCGAGCAGTTCCTGGAACACTACCAGACCCCTTTCTGCACCATGAAGCAGGCCTGCGTCGCCTCGATGCCGTAGCCGGCGGCTTTGTCGGCGGCCTCCGGGGAGTCGGAGCCGGGCTGCATCCAGATATGTTTTACGCCGAGGCGGTTGCACTCCTCCACCACTTTCTCCGTGACCTGCGGCGGCACTACGGTTATCACCAGCTCCGGCCGCTTCTCTATCTCTGAGAGGGACTTGTAGAGCTGCTGCCCCAGCACGAAACCGCCCTTCTGGTTGACGCCCTTCACCGGGTAGCCGGCTTTGAGCAGGTCCCGGAAGATCTTGTGGCCGTACTTGGAGGCGTCGTCGGAAACGCCCACCACCGCTATCGAGGAATATTCTTTTGGGTTCATAATTGTCCGAAGTCGCCGCGCAGGCGCTCCTCCCAGGCGGAGGGCCGCGGGAAATAATAGACCTCCAGGCCCAGGGCCAGCGCGGCCAGGAGATAGAAGTCGGCGCGCAGGCCGGTCAGCAGGAACAGCAGCAGCCCGGCGATGGCGGGCAGCTCGGCCGCGGCGGCCCGCACTATGGAAAGGGCCGCGAGCGCGCGCAGAGTCTCCTGCGGCGTGGCACTGCGGGCCCCCAGCCGGGCGCCGGCCAGCTTCAGCACCGGGAAGGCGCAGGCCGCGAGCACGTAGAAGGCGTACTTCAGGGGCCCGCCGGGCAGCGGCGCCGCGTAGCCGCGGGCGCGCAGGAATTCCGCCAGCGCCGCGTAGAGCGGTATGGCCGAGGTGATGCCCCCCGCCGCCACGGCGGCCGGCAGCCAGGCCCGGCGCAATTCGTCGCCTGTCATTTCTTAACCGCCTCGCCGGAGCCCAGGGCCTTGAGGGCGCGGGCCGCGGCCCGCAGCATGGGCTCGGCGGAGATCTCCGCGCCCACGGCCAGGCGCATCCATTCCCTGGGGGTAACGGCGCCCTGCACGCACATGCGCTCCATTTCGGCCGCCAGGCTGTGGTTGCGGAAATACTCCTCCACCTGGAAGGCGATGATATGCCCCAGCGGGTAGTCGGGCAGGTAGAGGGCGTGGTTGATCATGTGCGAATAGACGGCCAGCAGCGTGCTCCCCTTGCCGCCCAGGAGCGGCGCGTAGTAGCGGTCCCAGACGCCCTTGGCGATCTCCATCACGGCCTGGCGCAGGTCGGCCGGCTCGGCGTCCTGGTTCTTGTAGAGCCAGCGCCAGACGTTCATATCCGTCAGCGCCACGCCGGCGATCTCGCGGGTGGCCCAGAAGGTGTCCAGCGCCTTCGGGTGCTCGGCGCCGGCTCCGGGCCCGCCCAGCCCCAGCACCTCCAGGTCTCGGGCCTGGAAGACGAAGGCGAAACCTTCGGTGAAGGCCGTATTGGGCACGCCCTGCAGCAGCGTGCGGTCCACCTTGTAAAGCGAGAAGACCTGCTCGGTGCAGTGGCCCAGCTCGTGCATGGCCACGTTAAAGCCCTGGTAGTCCATCCCGTCCTTGCCCACGCGGGTGCGCAGGCGGGCCTTTTCGCCGCGCATGTCGGGGCCCCAGGCGTGGCCGGCGCCGCGGGCGGCGTCCACCTGCACCCGGTCGCCCACGAAGCGCGCCGTCTCGGCGTCGAAGCCGAGCTTCTTTAGTATTTCCGGTATGCCGCGCTGGAAGGCTGCCGCGTCGGGGAAGCGGGCCGCGGCGGCCTTGTCGAGCTCGGCCTGGCTGACTCCGGAGCGCGGCTTGAAGCCGTCGTACCAGATGTCGAAGGGCTCCAGCGGGCGGCCCAGCCGCGCCGCTATCAGCTCCGCCGCCTGCGCGCCCTCGCGGGCCTCCAGCAGGGAGACGAGCAGCGCCTCCACCTCGGGCTCGGGGATCTCCCGGGCCAGGTCGAACTTGCGGGCCATATGGGTGGGCGCGTAAGGGTAGTAGGGGTCCTCGGCCAGGTGGGCGCGGAAGATGTCCAGGAACTTCTCGTAGCGGGTGTCCGGCTCGCGCTCCGCGCGGGCGCCGTCCAGGGTGTTGGCTTCGGGGTCCCAGGCGTGGCGGTCGGAGTTCACGGCCTTGCGCGGTATCTCCTGGGCGATGATCCGCTCCATGACGCGCTGCAGGGCGCGCTGGCGGGGCAGCCCGTCGGGATCGGAGTAGAGGCCCTTGAGGTGGTCGCGCAGGCCCCAGTGGGAGATGAGCCGCGGCCCGCCGGGGAACAGCTCCGTGCCGTCGGCGGCGGCGAGCTTGTGGGTGAAGATATTATAGGTGTTGATGTAATGCTCGGCCTCGGCGTAGGCCTGGGAGAGGTCCCTGCCCACCTCGGCCGGCACCCGGTGCGCGAAGCGCTGCGCCAGGCGGGCGGCGGCCCACTCGCCCCGGCTCCAGGCCGGCCCTTTGGTAAGGCACTCCTCCAGCCTCCTCACCGGGAAGTTGAGCAGCGCCATGAAAGCCAGCCGCGAGGCGAACATGTCCTCGGTGAAGTGGGCGCCGGGCGCGTAGGCCGCGAACAGCCGGTCCGCCGGGCCCAGCGGCCCGGTGTCCTCGTCGACCTCGCGGCGCAGTTTGAGCTGCAGGGCGTTGAAATGGCCCGCCACGCTCTCGAGCTTGCGCTCGAAGGTCTCCAGCAGGCGGTCGAGCTCCGGGCCTATCAGGAAATTATCGCGGCAGAAGCGGGCGAACTCGGCTGCCGTGCCGTCGCGGCGGGTGTTCCAGAGCGCGGCGGCCTGCCGCACGCAGGCTCCGGCGCGCTCCGCCTCGGACGGGTATTTCTTCACCAGGCGGTCTATGACGCGGTCGATCACGGTCTCTTTTATCATGTTGCCTCAGTACTTGAAGTATTCCTGCCCCTCCGGGGACAAATGCGAGCAATTAAGCGCCAGCAGCCCGCGCTGGGCCGACCCGGCCCCGGCGAAATACAGCCAGCCGCCGGCATCGGTCACCGCCCCCGAGATATCCCCGTCGTGCTCCCGGCCCTCCGGCAGCTTCACCGCGGCGGTGCCCGGGTGGCCGGGCAGTTCCGGCGCGGGCAGGGCCGGCAGGTAGCCCGGGATCAGCGCCTCCGGGGAGGCCGGGTAGCGTCCGCCGGTGTCGGCGTAGTAGCGGCGCAGCGCCAGCCGAATTGCCCGCAGCGCGGCCAGCGGTTCCGTTACCGCCCTGGCCGGCGCCAGGCCCAGCAGCGCGTCCAGCTCGGCGTAGAGCGCTTCGGCGGGCGGCAGCGGGCCCGCCGCCGCGGGGGCGGCCGCCAGCAGCAGCGCCGCGGACAGCGCGAGCATGGCCTCAGTCCCCCAGGCCCCAACGTTCCAGTTCGGGGATGAACTTGTAGTTCGTCAGGTCGAAGTGGATCGGGGTCACCGAGACGTAGCCGGCGTTGAGCGCGTTGAGGTCGCTGGCCTTGTCCGGGTCCTTCGGCTCGTAGTCGCCGGTCATCCAGTAATAGGTGTTGCCGTGCGGGTCGGTGCGCTTGTCGAACCAGTCGTTGAAGCAGGTGAGGCTCTGGTTGGTCACGCGCACGCCCTTCAGTTTTTTGGCCGGCAGGTTGGGCACGTTGACGTTGAGCAGCGTGCCGTGCGGGATCGTGCGCCGCTTCAACTGGTTGGTCAGCTTCAGCGCGAAGGCCGCCGCGGAGGAATAGTCCGGGTTCTTGAAGGTGTCGAGCGACACCGCGACGGAAGGGATGCCCAGCAGGGCGCCCTCGGTGGCGCCGGAGACGGTGCCGGAGTAGAGGATATTGTAGGCCTGGTTGCCGCCGAGGTTGATGCCGGAGACCACCAGGTCGGGCCGCTTCTTCATTATGGCCTTGATGCCCAGTTTCACGCAGTCGGCCGGAGTGCCGCTGGCCGCGTAGCCGAAGAACTTCCCGTTGCGGCGGGCCTCGGTGACGCGCAGCGGGTCGGTGATGGTGATGGCGTGCCCCACGGCGCTGCGCTGCGTGTCCGGCGCCACCACGGTGACATTGCCGGCCTTCTTAAGGGCGCAGGCCAGGGCGTAGATGCCCTCCGCGTAAATGCCGTCGTCGTTGGTGATGAGTATTTCCATAAAAAGCGCGTCCTCGGCCTTTCCCCCGTCCGGCCGCCTATATTTTATCTTTTAAAAGAAAGAAGCGGAACAGAACGTTCCGCTTCCTCCCGTACCGCGCCGGCCCCGCTCAGGTGTCGGCGGTGGTGATGGCCTCCACGGATTCCCAGGCCACGAAGGCGCGGCGCCCCTGTCCCCGGTTCACGATCAGGCATTCCTCGGTGTCGGTCAGCGACTCGGCGCGCAGCGCGCCGGCGGGCACGGTGGCCTTGATGACGACCACTACCTGCTTGTCGGGTATCTCGTAGGTGATCTCCCCGGGCAGCGACTCGCGGCTGTCCGGTATCGCGCGGAATCTTTTCTTGAAAAGGCTCTGCCAAGCGGCTCTGGTCATTTTCCCCTCCGGCTGCGTCAGGCGCGGATTTGCCGCGCGCTATCATTCTAACTTGTTGCGGCGCCGCCCCGCAACGGGGCCGCGGTTAAACCCCGCAGACCGCTATCTTTAGCGGCGGCTTGCCGTCGAAGGACGGGAAATCCCCGTCCGGCAGCACGCGCTCGATGCCCCTGAGCGGACGCCCGGCCTTGGCCGCGCAGCGCTCCAACCCGGCGGTCCAGTCCTCCCAGCTTACTGAGGCCACGTGGTTGGTAGCCACTACGCGCCCCCCCGGTTTGGCGGCGAGCACCGCCGGCTTGAAGAGGCTCGCGTAGTCGCGCACCACGTCCACCGCGCCCAGGCCGCCTTTGGCCCAGGCCGGCGGGTCCACGAAGACCAGGTCGAAGGCGCGCGGTTCGAACTTCTCGAAGCGGCGCTTCTGGCCGTAGCGCCCGGCGGCGGACAGACCGGCCAGCTGGCGCGCCACGGTCAGGCAGTCTTCCTTAACCAGGCGGAAGCGTTCCGGGCCTATCCCGTTCAGTTCCGCGTTTCGGCGGCCCACCTCCAGGCTGGACTCGGCGAAATCCACGTTCCAGACCTCGGCCGCGCCGCCGGCCGCGGCGCAGACCCCGGCGCCGCAGGTATAGGAGAAAAGGTTGAGCACGCTCTGCCCGCGGCAGGTCTCCTTGAGCAGCCGCCGCCCGGAGCGCAGGTCCAGGAAAAGCCAGGGGTCGATGCCGCGGTGCCGGGCCCTTATGAAGAACTTGACGCCGTTCTCGGCGCAGGTCTGCTCCCGCAGCGCCTCCTCCGACGGCTTATGCCAGAGGTCGAAGCTTTCGGTAGCTTTCTTGCCGCGGTGGTTATAGGCCAGGGCAAGCGGCCAGGGCAGCTTTTTCGCCAGGAGTTTTTGCAGCTCTTCCAACTCCGGCGGTGTGAGCGGGTCGCGGAAGGTCTGGACGAGCAGCAGCCCGGCGTAACGGTCCACCGTCAGGCCCGGCAGGCCCTCGGAGACGCCGTGGAAAAGGCGGAAGCAGTCGGTGCCGTCGGCGGCGAGGCGGTCCAGCAAAGGCCGGCGTCTTTCCAGCGCCTGGTCCAGCAGCGCGGCGAAATTTTCGAGCATGGTCCTATTATATGAAAATCCCCGGCATGGGCCGGGGACGGGGCAAGCCGGGCGCCGGGCTACTTGGCCGGCCCCGCGATCAGGCCTTTTACGGTATCCAGCATGAGTTGGGCGTTGAAGGGCTTGGGCAGGAAGCCGTCCGCGCCGAACATGAAGGCGCGGCGCTTTTCCGCCTCGAAGGACTTGGCGGAGACCACCAGCACCTTGATGCCGCTCAGCTGCGGCTCGGACTTGATGCCCTTGCAGATGTCCATGCCGGTGATGCCGGGCATCATGATGTCGGTGATGACCAGCCTGGGCATGCCCGCCTTTATGGCGGCTTCGGCCTCGCGCGAATCCTGCACCCACTGCACGGCGTAGCCGGCCTCGGTCAGGATGCTCGAGGAGATCTCCCCCACCAGGTCGTCGTCTTCGACTATGATTATGTCGGGCTGTGCCATAAGGCTATAATCCATTATATAACAAGTGGGGCCGGGCTTGGTATAAAACGCGATACGCGCCTGCTTGCGCGACTCGCTCAGGCTGGACGGCGAGGCAGGCTTTCTCTACCGGAAGCGGCGGGCGCAAGCCAGCGCCCAGTCGTAGAACTCCGCGCTGAAGCCGGGGTGCTTCGCCGCCAGAGCGGCGGCCTTGAAGGCCGGGTCCCGGGCCGCGGCCTCCCCGGCGAAAAGAACTATCCGGCGTATCTCGGCATTGGCCTCTTCCCAGTGCCGGCCGCCGCGCTCAGGCCTGCCGGCCAGCAGTTTCTCCATCACGGCGCGGTATCTGGCCTCGAAAGGCCCCCCGCCCCCGCCGGCAGGGCCCAGCCGGGCGTGATAGGCCGCCGCCGTGGGCTGATCGCAAAGGTCCTCGGCGCGCAGCGCCGCCGCCACTTCCTCTATCCAGCCGATTTCCGCCGGCGTCAGCGCCCGGGGCGGCGCCGGCCTGGCCGCGCGGTAGCGATCCGCCGAGTCCTTAAAAAACATTACCAGCAGCGCCAGGGCGCTCATGACCGCCGCCGGGATACCTAATATGGCCACTATCATGCCCAGGGCCCCGGCGGCGTCCTTATTGCCGGCCCGGATATAACCATCCACGAGCAGGAACCCGGCTAAGAAAAGCCAGATGGGGATGGAGACGAGGCCATACACCAGCCATTTATTCCACCCGCTTTTTCCTTTTGTCACGGCTTCGCCGGGAGCCGGCCGCGTTTCTGTCATTTGTCCCCCGGCTTTTTCAATTTCCCAAAGACCAACGTGTCCCTGTAAGCGCCCTGCTCTATGGTGTCCTCTTTTAAAGTCCCGTCGAGGGCGTAGCCGAGTTTTCGCGGAATGGCGGCCGACTTCGGGTTATGCGACGAGCAGCGTATCTCCAGGCGGTGAAAGTCCAGGCCGAAGCAGACCTTCTCCAGCGCTTCTACCGCTTCCGAAGTGAAACCTTTGCCCTCGAACTTTCCCAATATCCAGTAGCCGAATTCGCAACGGTCGTGCGCCCAGGCGATATTATGCACGCCCACGTTCCCCATATAGGTGCCGGTTGCCTTTTCGAATATCCCGTAATCGAAAAGCGTCCCCTTTTCCCAGTTGGCGTGGGTCATCCTGATATAGTTCGCTTCGACTTCCACCGAGTTGACCGCGTCCGCCCAGGGCAGGAATATCCGCAGGCGGGCCCTGTCCTGGTCCACGTAACGGTACATGGTCTCCGCCAGCTCCAGCGAGTGCTTTCTCAACTCCAGCCGCGGCGAGACGATAAGTTCCGGGAATGTCTTTCTTTCCATTGTTAAACTCCCCCGATAGTCTAGAATAAAAACAAGCCCCGCGTACAAGCGGGGCGATCCTTCGGGCTATTATTGGAACTGCAAAATTTTAACGCCGCGCGGGGCGCGGCGAGGGGCGAAAACGCAAAATTTGAAATTTGGGGTGGCTGAGGGGATTTGAACCCCCGACCTTCCGGGCCACAGCCGGACGCTCTAACCGCTGAGCTACAACCACCGTGACCTATATTTTAGGTTTTTTCGGGGTTGGAAAACAAATGTATAATGGCCGTATGACCAGAAAACCCGCCGTGGCAGGCAAATTTTACGACGCCGACGCGCGCGCCCTGCGCGCCTCGGTGACCTCCTTCCTGAAAGCCGGCAAGCCGCCGTCGGGCACGGTCAGGGGCTTTCTCGCCCCCCACGCCGGGTATTCCTATTCCGGGGCGGCGGCGGGCTCGGTGTTCGCCTCCGTGGCCGGCCTCGATTTCGACACGCTGGTGATACTGGCCACCGGCCACACCATGGCGCTCAAGAAGGGCGCGCTTTACGCTCGCGGCGCCTTCGAGACGCCCCTGGGCGAGGTGGCGGTCGACGAGGAACTCTGCGCCGCGCTGCTCAAGGAGAAGAAGCTTTTCGAGGACCTGCCGCGCGCCCACGAGGCCGAGCATGCCGTGGAGGTGCAGTTGCCCTTCCTGCAGGCGGTGAAGCCCGGCGCCAAAATAGTGCCGCTGCTGTTCAATACGCACGACGCGGAGCTGCTGGAGGAAGCGGGGCGCGCCCTCGGCCGGGCCATGAAAGGCCGCCGGGCGCTGTTCTGCGTCTCGTCGGACCTGAGCCATTATCCCCCCGGCGACGTGGCCGAAATGTCGGACCGCTCCGTGCTGCTGGCGCTCACGCAGGCCATGCGCAACGCCAATCCCGGCTATTTCGACCTGGCCAACCGCCTGCTGCTCGCCAAGGCCTCGCAGTGGGTGGACACCACGGCCTGCGGCCAGGCGCCCATGACGGCGGGCGCGGCGGCCGCGCTGGAGCTGGGCTGCGACGATTTCGAGCTGGAACTTTACACCCATTCCGGGAAGGTCTCCGGCGACGACAGGGCCGTGGTGGGCTACGGCGCCGGGTTCTTCACCAAGGCGCCGCGCAAGCCGGCCGGCGCGCTGGCGCTGGACGCCGCCATGAAAGAAGAACTGCTGGCCCTGGCCCGGCGCAGCATAGAGACCTGCCTCAAGAGCGGCCGCACGGAGCAGCACCCTCTCAGCCACCGCCCGGAGTTCAACCAGCCGGCGGCGGTATTCGTGACGCTTACAAAGAAAGGGCAGCTGCGCGGCTGCATAGGCAGTCTCGAACCGCGTGGCACGCTGGCCGACATGGTCTGCGCCTACGCCGGAGCGGCCGCTTTCGAGGATCCGCGCTTCGAGCCGGTGACCGGCGCCGAATTGAAAGGTCTTGAGATAGAGATCTCGGTGCTTTCTCCGCTGGCCGAAGCGGCCGGGCCCGAGGCCGTAAAGGAAGGCGTGCACGGCGTCTATGTAAAAAACGGGCGCCGTTCCGGGACCTACCTGCCGCAGGTCTGGGAACATTTCAACAAGAAGGAAGATTTCCTCTCCTCGCTCTGCTCGGAGAAGGCCGGGCTGCCGCCAGGCGCCTGGAAAGAAAAGTCCACCGTGTTATACGTCTACACGGTGGACCATTTCGGCGGGAAGTGACCGCTTAAAGGTTAGCCAGCCACAACATCGCGAAGAAGAACAGGCCGCCGGTCATGGCGCCCAGCAGGGTGCCGGCCAGCGCGAAGCCGAGGTAAGCGCCCACGCCCACCATCACCATGGTGGCCATGTGCTTGCCGATGAATTCTTTGGCTACCTGGCCGAAAGGTTTCTTTTCCTCGGGCTTAGCCGCAGGAGCGGCGGTAGCGGCGGGAGCGGGGTTGCCCACTGCGGGAGCCGAGGGCTGAGTGCCGGCGGCCGTGGGGGCTGCGGTGGGACCGCCTGCGGCCGGAGGCATAGGCGCGCTGCCGGCGCCGGGCAGGCCGTCGAAAGCGGCTTTGTTGCCGTAGGCCTCCTCAAGCTGCTTGAAAGCGGTGTTCTCCGCGAAGGCGAAGCCGGTAGCTATGATAAAGCTGCCGAGGATTATGAGGAAGATGGCTTTTGTGTTCTTCATACGCATATTATACGACAGAACTCCTTTTGGGGTAAGGGCAATATTTCCCAGGTACAACTAGGCCAAAAGACCTACTTATCAAATTCCGTCTCCGAAATGCGGGTTATACGGGCCGGGGTTGAAATTGCCTCCGGATCCGCCGCCGCCACCTTGGTAGCCTCCGTCATCATCGTCCTGCGGCGGTTTGGGTGGCTTTGGCGGTTTAGGCGGATTCGCAGGGGGTGTAACCGTAGTTGGCGGCGGAGTGACGGCCGGAGGAGCAGGCACGACCGGGTTCTTCCGCCAAGCCTTGTAGGCCTCTGACCTCTCCCACGCTGCTGTTTTTATGGCTCTTACTAGTTCATCTTTAACTTTTGGATCCTTGTATGCACTATGCCAAAGCAGATATACCAGACGTTCCAGTGAACTCAGGAATGAGATCCCGGGCATGTAATTGTTCAGCATGTCCGCGGTAGTAACGGTCTTTACCTCTCCCTTGGGGCCAAGGGGCAGGGTTAAAGATCTGTGCTTCGGGTATGGGCCGGATTCATTCTTCCATGCCCAGACCTCTATCAGAAAAGAGAAGAGGTCGTTCCTGAAGCCGGACTTCCGTGAGATCTCGTCATAGGCTGAGAGCTCGTTTATGAGAGCCTTTTCCTCTGTGGCATACAAGGCTTTCATAAGCGTTCCAGTCTTATTCTTTCGCAAGTCCTGCACATGGCTCATTTCATGCAGCAGGGTCAGGGCAAGGTCCTCTGAATAACCTTTGCTTACGATGTTTTTGCCAAGACCGATAAAAGTGCGGCCGGCGTAGTCCAGCGGGGGCGGGACCACGCCGTTGGCGGTCTGGTTCTGCCCAAAGGAGATTTCCTTTACCCGCAGGCGGATGCCGGCTTTTTCCAGGCTTTCAATGGTGCACTCATATGCCACCGCTTTGCACATCTCGGTGCCGAACTTAGTCGTTTGGAGTATTTCAAGAGCTTTTCGTATCTGTTTCTTCTCCTTTTCGGAAGGATCGTCGCCGTAATCTTCCTTTATCATAGCGGCTATTTCCTGCGGGGTGTAAAATTTCTTGTCCCCCAGTTCTTCCTGCTCGGCCAGTATCTCGTAGAGAAACTTGCGTCGGACGCCCTGTGATCGCAAGGGTTCGCTGCGCGCCGGGAGCGGGGCCTCGTAGGATCGGATCAGGGCCTGGGCGCTGATTGTCTCCGCCGAACCGTCGAAGATCCCAAGCAGGTCCGCTGCTCCGCTGTCCGCCGCGGCTATGTGCGGCAGGGGCAACTGGGTCGCCAGTGTCAGTATGATTATGGAACAGGTTTTATTCATTGATCAGCCTCAATCTGAAATTTCGAGAGACTCCAGCATAGCTTTTCCGGAGTAGTACAGCTGTTTGTCGGCGCAGGGAGTAAAGAACCATTTGAGAAATCCCCTCGGCGGCAGGTAGTCGGTGAAAGAGTTCGGCATAAGAAGCGATAGAACGCCAGAATGGTACAGTGCCGCGAAGAGCCAGTTTCTGTCCTCCATCCTTTCCAGGTAGAACGGCAGTTCTATGCGGTAAACGTAGCCGTTCTTGCCGTACAGGTAGAGGAACTCCGGACCATAGTCCTTGACGGACGGGTCGCCCTTATGAACTTCGGCCGTCCCGTTCTTTATGTTGATCGTACGAGTTGGCGGCGAGAACTTCGGCCGTTTTGGGAACTTGAACTTATAGGAATAATAGTGGCAGGCTGGTATGCCGAGATCGATGGCTTCTATGGCGTCACTGAACTGTGATTGCTCCGCGGAGTTGTAAGTCGGGCTGATGAAAAGAGGCGCAGTATCGCTTAGCGCGGTCGGCGGGCGTCTGTAGTAGAACTTAACGGAGCCGTCGTCGTAGGTTTTCAGTCGGCTCAAACAGGGCGTATAGACGAACAGCGTGTTGTAGTGCAGTCTGGAGAGCAGAGTCAGTTTGGAGACAGGCCCGGAGAAATAGGCGTAGCCAAGAAACGCTGCCAGGCCCCCGGCTATCGCGATGATAATCTTCTTTCGCACTATCGGCATTAGGGCACCAGCGCGGCTTCGGCCGCCTCGTCGTCGAGGGCGTCATACAGTTCGGAGTTGTCCATCTCTTCCGCCTGCCAGTGGAAAAAGACCTTATCCGCAGTGGAGTTCGTGTCTCCTACGTACCGGAACTTGAGCCCCAGTGGTATGGAATAGCGCATTCGCCGCACGGTCATGCCATTATTGAGCGAGAACAGAGCGATGAAATCCTGCGGGTATCCGGCTACGGAAAGCGGCTTATTCTTGCTGACCACAAACCCGGCCTGGGGGACTGAGTCTTTGGCGCGTATGAATTGTGGTACCAGATAGACGGTCTCGCCGTAGAGCGGTCTTTTGTAGTTCTCGGCGTTGTTCGCCCATAGCTTTAGGATGCCAGAGTAGGTTATGGAGTAGATCAATGATGGGGTTCCACCGCCTTCGGACAAAATCTTGATAGTGGAATTTTCTGTTCTTATGCGTACCTTGCCTCCAGTGGGCAGGTCCTTTGCGGCGTCCACTCCGTCTGCGAACTCAAAAATGGCTACTAGCGGGGCTGCGGAAGTGTTTACATCTGATACGTCCATGAAGTATATGACGGGGCGGGAGATATAGGTTTTGGCCTGCTCATCGTAGCGTCCTTTCCCGAACATAGGCTTCATGGAATAAGTACGCCCTTTGTGTTGGAAAATGGCCGCGCCGTTACAGAATGCCTCTTGGTATAAGTGCGTCCAGTAGATGTGCGTGTCTTCTGACGGGTTCGGGGTGGGAGGTTTGGCCTCCTGCGGCGGAAGCGCTTTGGCGCTGACATATTCCAATGGCAGCATCGCTGCAGGGGAAGGAGCCGGGGTGAAAAGCAACAGAAACGATAAAATAGTCATCATATCACCCACAATTCTAGATTTAATGTGGCAACGGCATAAGAGGCTAATGACCCCCTGAATTATGGGCCTTACGGCCCATTGATATAAAGCAATGGCGCAGGGAAAGCATCCCTGTCGTGGGGTAGTTATTGGGGAACTTAATCGGGCGGGAGAAACGGATTAAAAGAGCTTGTCCTGCTGCGTCGGTTTGTCCTTTCTCCTGCCCAGGCGTTTTACGGCATCCTCCGCCTCGGTTAGCCCGAGGCGGAAGATGTCCACTATCTGGTAGCCGTCTTCCCGTAACTGCTGCAGTTTCACGTTGTCTTCCTCTGACAGAGAGATGACTATCTGGTAGCGTGGTTTCATTCGTTGTCCTTCCTTATATATTGGGATTATCTCCTGGCCGCGCCGGTATAGGCGAGGGCCAGCTTGATCCGGTCCGCCCGGGCTATGCTGGCGCCCATCTTGCCGTCCTTTATCAGGCCGAGCGTCGCGCACATCCACACCTTGAATTCTTTCTGGAGCATATACCGCGTTTGCATATTGCCTCCTAGCTAGAACCTGTTCACGACAAATGTAGTATAGCATAGGATAGCATAGTTGTCAAGGCCCAGACTTTCCCCCCTCTGCAATAATGCTTGTAAAATAAGCACTTTTTTCTCCCCCTCCGAGGAGCGGCTGTGCCTTACTATGCTTTATTCTGCTTTTGGAGGGTCTTTTAAATTGCTAGAATCTGGGAATGAAGAAGCTGGATTTTAAGCCCGGACGCACCTTGATCTGCGGCATCGTGAACATAACCCCGGACTCATTTTCGGATGGCGGGAAATGGCTTTCCAAGGAGGCCGCCCTGGCCCATGCCCTCGAACTGGAGGCCCACGGGGCGGATATGCTGGATATCGGTGGCGAGTCCTCCCGACCCGGCAGCCTGCCTGTAGGCCTGGAAGAGGAAAAAAGGCGTGTTTTACCGGTTCTGGAGGCCCTGGCGGGCAGGGTAAAGGTGCCGGTTTCGGTGGATACTTGCAAGCCGGAACTGGCCGCGCTGGCCGTAAAGGCCGGGGCCGACTATATCAACGATATCACAGGGTTTACTTCCCCCTCCATGATAGGGGCGGCCGGGGGTTCCGGGGCAGGGGCCATAGTCATGCATATGAAAGGCGAGCCCCGCACCATGCAGGAGGCGCCGGTATATAAGGATGTGGTGGCCGAGGTTAAGGATTTCCTGGCCGGCCGGGTGGCGGCGCTGCGCGCCGCCGGGGTGGCCGAGATAATGGTGGATCCTGGCATCGGTTTTGGCAAGACGCTGGAGCATAACCTGGCGCTGCTAGCCCGGCTGGGCGAGCTCGGCGAGCTGGGCTGCCCGGTTTTCCTCGGGGTTTCCCGCAAGAAGTTCATAGGCGCCCTGGCCGGCGGCGAGCCGGGCGACCGGCTGGCCGGCACCATTGCGGCCTGCGTGCAGGGGGCGGCCGCCGGGGCGGCCGTGCTGCGCGTGCACGACGTGGCCGACTGCCGCCGGGCCATGCTGGTGGCCGACGCCATAAGGGCCGCCCGGTGAAGGTCTGGCTGGCGCTGGGATCCAACCTGGGCGACCGCCTGGGCAATCTCGAAGAAGCCCTGCGGCTGCTCGGGCGCGGCGGCTGCCGCATCCTCAAGCGTTCCTCCGTCTACGAGACCGAACCGCTCTATTACCTCAAACAGCCGGCCTTCTTCAATATGGCCGCGGCCTGCGAGACCCGGCTTTCCCCGTCGGAGCTGCTGGCGCTCATAGGCCGCGTGGAGCGGGCCCTGCGCCGCCGCCGGCTGCTGCGCAACGGGCCGCGCACCATAGACGTGGACATACTCTTTTACGGCGGGCGGGTGATAAAGGCGCCCGGGCTGCTGGTGCCGCATCCGCGGCTGGGCGAGCGGGAGTTCGTGCTGGCGCCGCTCGCCGAAATTTCCCCCCGCCTGCGCCATCCCGTCACCGGGCGATCCGTAAGCGCCATGCTCGCGGGGCTCGCCCGCGGCGGCGCGCGCCGGCTGCCCGCCTCCTACGGCGAGCTGGAGGAGTGGTTCAGGCGTCTCCCCCCTCCCGCGGTTTCGGAACATTATTCGCTGGCCCGCATAAAGGCCGCGCTCCTGCGCCTCGGCTCGCCGGAGAAGCGCCTGGGGACGGTGATCCATATAGCCGGCTCCACCGGCAAGAGCAGCACGGCGGCCATGGCGGCCGCGGCGCTCTCGGCCTGTGGGCACCGCGCCGGGCTTTATACCAGCCCGCATGTGCGCTCGCTGCGCGAGCGCATAAAGCTCGACGGGCGCGATATCCCGGAGCGGGACCTGCTGGCCTGTTTCCTGCGGGTGGGATCGGTGGCAGCCGGGGAACTGTCCTTTTTCGAGACGCTCACCGCCGCGGCCTTCCTCTATTTCTCGGTTAAGAAAACGGCTTTCGCGGTGGTGGAGGCTGGCCTTGGCGGCCGGCTGGACGCCACCAATGCCGTCCGCGGCGACGTGGCTTGCCTTACTTCGGTGAGTCTTGAGCATACGGACCTGCTGGGCCGCACCCTGCGTTCGATAGCGGCGCATAAGTCGGGGATCATAAAGCGCGGGGCCTTTGCGCTGGCCGGTCCCCTGCCGCCGGAGGCCGCGGTTGTGCTGCGGCGCCGGGCCGCCGCCCGGGGCGTAAAAGTTTTTCCTCCCTCCCCCCTGCCGCCCGCGGCCGCTGAAAAACTTTCCGGCGTACCGGCTTTCCAGAAGG
>CAYSYJ010000030.1:0-18028 GCA_964435105.1 uncultured Elusimicrobiaceae bacterium | reverse complement strand
GACGAGGCGCTCAAACCCTACGGCGACCATATCTGCCGCGGCGAGGGCGTGACGTTCATGCGCGAGCTGCTGGGCCAGGCCCCGCTGAAAGAGCATAAGCACCCCGTTATCGAGAGCCGCCTGCAGGTCTTCTCCAAGACCGTGTCCTATACCGGCATGATCTTCGCCGGCCTGGGCTGCCCGAACGGCTGCGACTTCTGCTCCACCTCCCACTTCTTCAAGCGCCAGCACCTGCGCCTGCTGCACACCGGCGCCGACGTTTACGCGGTGGTGCGGAAGCACCTCGCGGTCAACCCCGACGCGCAGTTCACCATCCTCGACGAGGAGTTCCTGCTCAACAGGGACCGCGCGATGGAGTTCCGCGACCTCGTGATCAAGAGCGGCAAGCCGCTGGCCATCTTCGTGTTCGCCTCTTTCAAGGCGCTCAGCATGTACACCCCGGAGGAGCTGCTGGAGATGGGCGTGGACGGCGTCTGGGTGGGCTACGAGGGCGAGCGCTCCGGCTACGAGAAGCGCGCCAACAGCAAGTCGCCCGAAGAGATCATCAAGGGTTTGAAAGAGAACGGCATCACCGTGCTGGCCTCCATGATAGTCGGCTTCGACTACCAGACCCCGGAGATCATAAAGGCCGAGCACAAGCACCTGATGTCGCTCAAGCCCGACCTGTGCCAGTTCATGATCTACAACCCGAACCCCGGCACGCCGCTCTACGAGAAGGTGAAGTCGCAGGGGCTGTTCCGCAAGGAGTTCTCCGAGAACCCCGAGCATTACTGGAAATGGGCCAGCGGCTTCCGCTCGCTGACCGAGCACCCGCACATGAGCGGACCCGAAGTGGAGAAGATGCAGCGCTGGTGCTTCGACCAGGACTTCCGGGAGCTGGGGCCCACCATCTACCGCGTCACTGAGACGATGCTGGCCGGCTACCTGAAGCACAAGGATTCCCCCAACCCGTTCCTGCGCCTGCGCGCCGAGCGCTTTGCGAAGGAGCTGAAGAACACCTACCCGATGTACCTGCCCGGCGAGCTGTTCGCGCCGACGCTGCGCACCCGGGCCATGGTGCACCGCCTGAAGAAACGCGTTTACGCGACCTTCGGCCAGCCCAGCTTCGCCCAGCGCATGCTGAAGTACGGCGCCGTGGCCGCCGCGCTGTGGACCTCTTTCAAGCTGCGCTTCAACCTGCTGCAGAACCCGTCGCTGACCCGCAAGGGCTGGCGCCTGCCGCCGGAACCTTTCACCAGGGAGTGGCTGGAGGCCGAACTGCAGAAGCACAACGTGCCCCAGCGCCTGCAGGTCATGGTGGAGGAATACGACGAGCGCCGCCGCCGGCTGCGGGTGAGCCTCGAAGGCGCGCTGGACCGCCAGCACGGGGAAAAGCTGGCCGAACAGCTGCGCGCCTATCTCAAGGAGACCCGCGGCAAGCTGGAACTGGACCTGGCGAAGCTCAAGGTCATGGAGAAGGACGCCGCGGCGGCCTTCGCCCAGCGGCTCAGCGACTACCGCTCCCGCGTGCATATCACCATGCCCAAGAACGCCCCCGCCCACGCGGCCCAGTTGATGTTCCTGGCCGAGGTGTTCAAGCACTACAAGGGTTAACGAACCCCGCACCTCAAAAAGAAGCGGCCCGCCTTACTCAAAGGCGGGCCGCTTCTTTAAAAGGGGACGTTGGTTAGTTCGTTAGTTGTTTTGATCTTCCGGCTAAATGGGAGAAACGCCCCGTTTTGGAAAAAACTAACGAACTAACCAACGTCCCCTGTCCTAGATAAGGCGGGCCTGCAGCAGCCAGGCGGTGCTCAGGAAGGCGAAGAAGCCGACCACGTCGGTCACGGTGGTGAGGAAGATGCCGGAGGAATGCGCCGGGTCGAAGCCCATGCGCTTCATGAGCACCGGGATGAGCGCCCCGGAGAGGCCGGCGGCCACCATGTTGACCACCATGGCCACCCCCACGACGAAGCCCAGCCAGGCGTTGCCCTTCCAGAGCCAGGCCGCCGCGGCGGTGATGAGCCCGGTGGCGGCGCCGTTGACGAACCCGACGAAAACCTCCATGCGCACCAGCTGCCAGGCGTTGTGCACGGTGATCTCGCGCATCAGCATGCCGCGGATGACCACGCCCAGCGTCTGCGTGCCGGCGTTGCCGCCCTGCCCGGCGATGATGGGCAGGAAGACGGCCAGGACCGCGAATTTGGCGATGAAGCCCTCGAAGAGCGCCACCACGGCGCCCGCGAGGAAGGCCGTGGCCAGGTTGACGGTGAGCCACGGCAGGCGGCGGGTTATCTTGAACCAGGCCGGCGAGAAGGAGCGCTCCTCGGCGCTCGCGCCGAAGAGGATCTGCATGTCCTCGGTGGCCTCCTCCTCGGTGGAGGCGATGATGCTCTTGGTGTTGACGATGCCGATGAGGCGGCCGTTCTCGTCGGTGACGGGCACGGCCAGGTAATGCTTGCGGGCGGCTATGGCCACCAGCTCTTCGCGGTCGGTGAAAGGCGAGACCTTTACCACGTCCTTGATCATGATCTCCGAGACCGGCGCCTCCGCCGAGGCCAGCAGCAGGTCGCGCATGTTGAGCACGCCCAGCAGGGCGTTGGCCGCGTCCACCACGTAGCAGTAGGTGGCGGCCGGCAGCTGGCGCCGGGCCATCTGGCGCAGGCGCTGTATCACGTCCCGGACCTTGGAGTCCGACCGGAAGGCCAGGAAATCGGTGTGCATCAGGCGGCCGGCGCTCTCCCTCGGATAGGCCAGCATCTCGGCCATGTCCTTGGAGAAATCCTGGTCCAGCAGCGGTATGACCGTCTTCGAGATCTCCGCGGGCAGGCGGCGGAAGATATCGGCCGCGTGGTATTTGCCGGTGCGGCGCAGGATCTCCGCGGCGGTGACCGGGGAGTGCCACTGCAGTATGGAGGCCGCCTCCTGCGGTGGCAGGCTTTCCAGCGCCTGCGCCGAGACCGACGGCGGCAGGTCCTGCAGCAACTGGGCGGCGTCGCGCGGCGGCAGGCTCTCGAGCGCGTGGCCGGCCCGGACGGGGTCGGTCTGTATGAACTTCTTGACTATCTCGATGGCTGCTTCTTTCTTTTTCATCGTTGTCAGGCTGCGGCCCGCTCCAGTCGGTCCAGGATAGCGCGGCCCAGGCCGCGCGGCGGCACCCTCTCGGCGTAGATCACCTTGGCGCCGGACCTTTCCAGGCGGTGCAGCGCGGAGAAAAGCCGCGCGGCCGCGGCGCGCATGTCTCCGGAACGGGACAGCACCTCCACGGCGGCGAACCGGCCCGCCGGCCTGCGGCTTAAGGCCAGGTAGGCCGTGCCGGGGCCGCCCTTCACGCGGGAGCCACGGGGGACCAGCTTCAGGCGGACCTTGGGCGCGTAATGCTTCTTCAGGCAGCCGGGGGCCAGCGGGCTCTTCCCCGAAGGCGCCGGCACGGCCGGCCCGGCCACCCGCTCGATCTCCTCCAGCGGCAGGCCGCCGGGGCGCAGCAGGGCCGGGCGGCCTTTCACGAAAGTGACTATGGTGGATTCGACGCCTATGCTGGCCCGTCCTCCGTCGAGGACCATGTCCGGCCCGGAGCCGAGCTGGCGGCGCACGTGGGCCGCCGTGGTGGGGCTCAGGCGGCCGAACTTGTTGGCGCTGGGCGCGGCCACCGGCCTGCCGGCGGCCTTTATCAGAGCCAGGGCGGTCTTGTGCGCCGGCACCCGCACCGCCACGGTAGGCAGGCCGGAGGTGACTATGGCCGGCACCGCGGCGGCCTTGGGCAGGACCAGCGTAAGAGGGCCCGGCCAGAAAGCCTTCATGAGCTTCAGCGCCCCGGCGGGCACGCGGGAAAAAAGCCGGCGGGCCCTGGCGGCCGAGCATTCGTGCAGGATGAGCGGGTCGAAGCGGGGCCGGCCCTTTATCTCGAAGATGCGGGCGCAGGCGCGCGGGTCCAGCCCGTCGGCGCCCAGACCATAGACCGTCTCGGTCGGGAAAGCCACCACCCCCCCGCGCTTGAGCGCGGCGGCGGCCCGGTGGATATCCTTGGCTGAGGGTTCGTGCATATCGCCGTCCGCCGCCGTCCGGCGGACAGGATAATTCTAGCAATTTCGGCGGGCGCCGCCCGCTAGCCCAGCAGCCTGGCCAGGGTTTCCGCCATCTGCTCGTAGGTGTAGGGCTTGGGCAGTACCGCGTCGAAACCGTAGGCCTTGTAGTCGGCCATCACGGCCTCGTCCGAATAGCCGCTGGAAACTATCACTTTAGCGGCGGGGTTGAGCTTGCGCAGTTCCGCCACCGCCTCCTTGCCGCCCATGCCGCCCGGGATGGTCAGGTCCATGATGACGGCCGCGAAAGGCGAGCCCGCCTCCATCGCTTCCTTGTAGGCTTTCAGGGTCTCCCTGCCTTCTACGGTCACCACGGGTTCGTAACCCAGTTCCTTCAGCATCCTCATGGCGGCCTTTTTCAGGAGGTCTTCGTCCTCGAGCAGCAGTATCCTGCCGGAGCCTTTAACGGCTTGGTGCTCGGTTCTCTTCTCCGGGGCCAGGCAACGCCCGGTGGCGGGGAGCAGGATCTCGAACCGGGTGCCTTTGCCCGGCTCGGACGAGACTTCGATATGTCCTCCGTGATTCTTCACCACGGACCAGGTCATGGGCAGTCCCAGGCCGTGGCCCTGGGATTTGGTAGTGAAGTAGGGCTCAAAGATCCGCGTCAGGTAGTCGGCCGGTATGCCTATACCGGCGTCCGAGACGGTCAGCCTGAGATAATTGCCGGGGGGCAGGGGCCCCCTTTCCTCTTCCAGGCGCAGGTTCCCCGCCGTCAGGGTCAAAGTGCCGCCGGCGGGCATGGCCTGCAGGGCGTTGACCAGCAGGTTGTTCACCGCCTGCTTTATCTGCCCCTCGTCGCCTTCCACGCTCCACAGGCTTTCGTCCAAATTAAGCTCATGGGCGCAGGAACTGCCGCGGGTGGACAGGTTGAAGATCTCCTTGAGCGGGCGCTCGAGGCGGAATTCCTTCTTCACGGGCTTGCCTCCTTTGGCGAAGGCCATCAGCTGCTGGGTAAGCACCTGGGCGCTGCGGGCGGCCTCCAGGGTGTCGCTGATGATCTCCTTGTCCTGCTTTTCATTGAGCCGGGCAGCCAAAAGCGAAAGGTTGGCCATGATGCCGGTCAGCATATTGTTGAAGTCGTGCGCGATACCGCCCGCCAGCGCGCCCAGGGATTCCACCCGCTGCATGCTGGCCATTTCGCGCATCATCCGCTCGGCCTTTTTGCGCTCAGTGATGTCGTTTATGACGGCGAGATAGACCTGGCCGCTCTGAGCGGCGATATGCTGCAGCCTTACTTCCACGGGGTAGGTGCTGCCGTCCTTGCGGCGGTGCGCCGTCTCGAACAGCAGCGCCCTGTCCCGCCCGGCGGCCAAAGGCTCGACGGCGGCGCGGAAAGAGGCCTCGGTGTATTCCGGCTTCAGGTCCCACGGGGTCATGTCGTCCAGCTCCTCGCGGCTGTACCCCAGGTTGCTCAGGGCTCCCTGGTTCACGAAAATGAACTTGAAGGTTTCAGCGTCGAAGACGTAGACCTCGTTGGAACTGGCATTGATCGCCTCGTTGAGGATCTTGCGCTGGCGGGACTCTTTCCAGGTGGCGGTGACGTCGGTGAAGACGCAGTGGGTCTGCCTGAAGGACCCGTCCTGGTTATGGGCCACCCTGCCGTTGAAGACTATATGGCGTCTCTCCCCGTCCTTGCGCCGGATCTCGAACTCTACCCCGGCGACCTTGCCGGCCGACTTGAACTTGGGGAAGTTCTCGCGGAAGCCCTGCTTGTAGTCATCGGCCAGGAAGTCCCCGAAGTTGCGTCCGACGGCCTCATCCCTGGCGCAACCGAAAGTTTCCACCCAGGTGTCGTTGACGGCCAGCAGGTTGCCGTTCTCGTCCAGGGACTGGTAGCCTATAGGGGCTTTTTCGAACAATTCCTGGAAGCGCTCTTCCGATTCCTTCAGACGCGTTATGTCGGTCCAGGAGCCGGTTATCTCGCCCTGGCGGCTTTTGGAGATATTGAGCTGGCCGTGCACCCAGAAATAGGAACCGTCCTTGCGCCGGAAGCGGAAATCCTGCGTCAGGCTTTTCCGGGAAAGCAGGTCTTTCTGGCCCTCCAGCACCCTTCCCTTGTCTTCGGGGTGCAGGTTGTCGGTCCACCAGTTCGGGCTCAGTATCTCCTCCACGGTGTAGCCGGTTATGTCCGCCCCGTTGCCGCTCACCCAATCGGTGAAGAATTCTCCCGAAGGTCTGGTCTGCAGGGTGAACAGTATCACCGGAGTGACGTCCATGATATGGGCCAACTGCGCCGCGGTGCGCTCCAGCGCGGACTGCGCCTCGGCGCGCTTCTCGGCGTCGCCCATGGCCTCTATGGCCAGGGAAAGGTCCCCCTGTATTTCCGAGAGCAGTTGCAGTTCCTCCCGGGAGAAGAAGTCCCGCTCCTGCGAATACAGGCCCAGCACGGCCGCGACCTTGCCGGCTTCGAGCAGGGGTATGGCCGCGGCGGACCTGAAGCCTGCCGCAAGGGCCTTTTCGCGCCAGGGCGCGAAAGAGGGGTCCCCGCCGATATCCGCCGAGGTCGAGATCTTCCCTTTCAGCGCCGCCTGGCCCATGGGGCTGCGGGAGTACTCCCCCCCGTCCAGGTCTATGCGCAGGCCTTTGAGGTATTCCCGCGCCGAGCCGGCGTGGCAGGCGGGCAGCAAGCGGCCCATATCCCTGTCCGGCAGCCCCACCCAGGCCATTTTCATCCCCCCCGAGTTTACCGCTATCTCGCAGGCCGCCTGCAGCAGCTGCTGGCGGCCGGGCCGCCTGGCGGCGGCATGGTTCATCTGGGCGAGGAAGGTATAGAGGCGCAGCGTTTTCTTTGTGGTTTCCTGCGCCGCCGTCAGTTCCCGGGTAAGTTCCAGCTTTTCGAGGGCCTTCTGGACCTTGGGCAGCAAGGCTTCGAGGAAATCGTAGTTCTTTACCAGGTAGTCGCAGGCCCCGGCCTTCATGGCTTCCACCGCCACCTTCTCGTCTCCCCGCCCGGTAACCACGATGAAGGGCGGCGCCTGTATCCCCGCGGCGGGCAGCGAGTTTATGAAATCCAGCGCGTTGCCTCCGGGCAGGGAGTAGTCCACGAGCATCAGCCTGGGAAGGCCGGCGCGCATGGCCTGCGCCGCTTCCTCTTCCGCGAAGGCTTTGCGCACGGGCAGGCCAAGCGGCGTAAGCCGCTGGGCTTCCAGTTCGCAGGTGCCCCTGTCGTCTTCCAGGATCAGGATATAATTTTCGCTGGGCTGGTCTTGCTGTTCCATTGGACGCACCTATTTTAGCTTGTCTACCCGGATTATGGTGAGGAAAAGTCCCAGGCGCTTGATGACCTCGGCGAAACGCTCGAATTCCACCGGCTTGGTAAGGTAGCTGTTGCAGCCCAGGGCGTAACAGGTCTCTATTTCCTTGGGGTCGTCGGTGGTTGTGAGCATGATGACCGGCATGGGCTTCAGGCGGGCGTCGGCCTTTATCCTGCGCAGAACTTCCACCCCGTCCAGGCCCGGCATGCGGATGTCGAGCAGCAGCAGGAACCCCTCGCCCGGCCGGGCATTGACGGGGTCCGAAAGGAAGGACCAGGCCTCTGCGCCGTCGCGGAAACGGCGCAGTGGGTTGGTGACCCCGACTTCGGCGAAGCGTTCCTGCACGAGCTTGGCGTGGCCATCGTCGTCTTCCGCCATCAGTATGGTCAATTCTTCGCTCATAATTATATCGGGTCCTCTCTTTCAAGCTGCCGGCAGCTTTATGGTGAAAACCGCCCCGCCCCCGGAGGCTGCGGCCGCGGCCGCCTCCCCGCCGCTGCGCAGGGCCAGCCGCTTTATCAGCGGCAGGCCTATGCCTTCGCCACGGCCGCGGGAGGGCTCGGCCGGGCGGTAAAATATCTCCCAGACCCGGGGCAGGTCCTCCGGCGGGATCCCGGGGCCGTTGTCCTCGACTGTGTACACGGCCATGGCCCCTTCTCTCCGGCCGTTCACGCGGATCTCGGGCTTCACTCCGGGCTGCGCGTGCTTGAGCGCGTTGTCCAGCAGGTTGCTGAAGATGCGGTTCACGGCCCCGGCGTCGGCCCTGCATGGCGGCAGGTCCTCAACGGTTATCGCGGCCCCGCAACTGTCCGCCTGGAAGCGCATGGCATCCAGGACGTCTTTCAGCAGGGAGTTCATGTCGAGGCGCTCCGGCCTAAGTTCCAGTCGGCCGGCCCTGGATACCCTGAGCAGCGCCGTGATCAGCGCGTCCATCTTGCGCGAACTGTCCAAGATGAAACCGAGCGCTTCCGGGGCCTTCTCGGTCAGGATCTCGCTCACGCGCGTATGTTCCGTTTCCGGCAGTCCGGAGACGCGGCCGCAGGCCGAGCGGAATTCCTCCAGATATCCAGATAAATTCCGGCTGAAGCCCTGGATGTTCACCAGGGGGCTGCGCAGGTCGTGCGTGGTGACGTAAAGGAAATTCTCCATCTCCTTGTTCTTCTCGGTCAGTTCCCTGTTGAGCCTTTCGGTTTCAAGCTCAGCTTTCTTGCGCGCGGTCACATCGGAGAAGATGGTGGCGAAGCCGTCCTTCCCCCATGGCGCTATCGAGATGGAAAAATGCTTTTCCAAGGGGTCGAAATATATTTCCATGCTGTCCGGCCTGCCGGAAGCGGCCACCGCGGCGTACCTGTCCAGGAAGGGCGCTTCCCCGGTGCCGTAGGCCTCTGTTGCCAGCTTCCCGGCCACGGCCGAGGCGTCAAGACCCAGTATGGGCCCATACTGGGGGTTGGTCTCTACGATACGGTAATTCTCGGGCTTGCCGTAAGGTCCGCGGACCAATTCGTGCAGGGCCACGCCTTCTGCCATATGGTCCCACAGCGAGCGCAGGCGCTGCTCGCTCTTGCGCAGGGCTTCCAGCGCTTCCAGCCGCTCCGTGACGTCCTGCACCGTGCCGACGGACTTCAGCGGCTTGCCGGCTTCGTCTAACTCCGTCTCGCAACATTCGGTCACGTGCTTAACGCGGCCATCCTTCATAAGCAGCCGGTGGGTGATCTCGTACCGGCTCCCGTTCTTCAGCGAGTCCGCGTAGGCCTTGTTTACCGCCGCTCTGTCCTCCGGGTGGATGGCGTCGAGGAAAGCCTCGTAGGAAGCCCCGAATTTGTCCGGGGTAATCTCGAAGATGCGGAAGATCTCCTCTGACCACTCCAGCCGGTTCGTGGCCAGGTCCAGCGTCCAGTTGCCCATCTTGGCCAGCCGCTGGGCCTCGCGCAGGGCGGCCTCGCTGGAGCGCAGGGCCTCCGCGGCTCTTTCCTGTTCCGTGATGTCTATGGTGTAACCGGCGAGCAGGGCCGGCTTGCCCTCCAGCTGTATGGGGAATTTTGTGGTGGTGTACTTGCGGCCGTTGAATTCCTCCAGCATCTTTACCGGTTTGCCCTCAAGCATTATGCGCCGGTCGGCCTCGACCATGGCTTTGGCGAAATCCGAGGGGAAGAGCTCGAACATGTTCTTGCCCAGCAGTTCCGGCAGCGGCCGGCCCAGCATCTGCTCGAAGTTCCGGCTGAGGTGCAGCGAGCGCAGTTCTTCGTCCTTGAAGAATACGTAGATGGGGCTGTGCTCCATGAAGGCGGAGAAGATGGCGTCGCGCTCGCGCAGGGCGCCCTCCGTTTTCTTGCGCCTCGTGACGTCCGTCACGGAGGTTATGAAATACTCGGGTTTGCCGTCGGCGGTCCGGTGCACGGCCACGCTGACTTCCCCCCAGATGATGACCCCGTCCTTGCGGATATACCTTTTCTCGAAACGCGCCCTGTCCCTGCCTTCCAAAAGGTCTTTGAGAATTTGCTCTATCCCGGGGATATCCTCCTCTGGAGTTATATCCCGCCAGTTTTTATTTCTCAGTTCCTCCTCGGTATAGCCGACCAGCTCGCAGAAGGCCTGGTTGGGCCTTACCGTGCCGTCTATGGAGGTTATGGATTTCCCGTCCGCGGAGTTGCGGAAGACCGCCTCGAAATCCTGCAGGGCCCGCATCCGCTCCGCAGAGATCTTGCCAAGTTCCCGCGAGAACTCGCGGTTCTGGGACTCAAAGACGGCGTAGGCTCCTCCTCCCAGGACCGCCATCGAGAGCAGTACGGCCAGCAGCAGAAGGAATTCCGTGGCTTTTCCATGCGCGAACACTTCCTCCGTGTCCAGCTTGGTGACCATGTACCAGCCGAATTCCGGCAGGGAGGAAAGGTAGGCCAGCACCTTTTTGCCGCGGTAATCGGTGCCCTGGACTATACCGGTGATCCCGCGGGCGGCCATGGCGGCCGGCAGGTCCGTCTTCATGGACAGGCGGAGCTTCAGAGCGGTATCAGGCGAGTGGCGCAGGTCGTTGAGGAAGACCACCTCCTCCCCTTCCCTGCGGAGAAGCAGGGTTTCCCCGCTTTGGCTGGGGCCGGGCCATTTCTTTATCAAAGGGTAGAGATAGTCCTCCGGCTTTACCGTAAGGACAAGGTAAAGCCTGGCGCCGGAATCAGCCTTGGCCGCCAGGGCGGCGATATGCAGGCCGTGCTTCTTTCCGCCCGGGCTATGGTGGAGGTCGCCAATTACTGGCTTCACGGGGGCGTTTTTTACCATGTCCGCGGCGGGGCGGCAGAGTTCCTTCATGGCATCGCCGGCGGAAACCTTTATGCGCCCGGCCGCGTCCGTGAGATAGGCCGAGTCGAACTGGCTGTGCAAAATGAAAGTTTCCAGCCTTTTTTTCAGTAGGGAGGCCGTCTCCCGGTCGCCCGGGTCTGCGGCCAGTTTCTTCAGGTAGATGGAGAGGATGGGGGTGTCCAGCAGCGCGGCGGTGCGGCCCAGACGGCCGTTGCGCCAGGCGGAGATCTCGTCGGACTTTAGGACGGCGGTGGCGCGCAGGAGTTCCCCTGCGTCCGCCAGAAGGTGGGCGCGGTGATGAGCGTAGTAAATGAAGGCGGCGCCGGCCAGAGCCGCGGAGGCGGCCGCGAAAATGGCCGCCAGCCGCAGTTTAATCCTGCGCAATTCGGGAGCCTTCTGGTTCTGCAATTCCCTTTCCCCCCCGGGCGAAGCCCGAAAAAAAATAAACCCCGCCGCGGCGGGGTCACTTAAGAAAAATACGGAGAGGAAGGGATTCGAACCCTTGATACAAGGTTACCCTCGTATGCCGGTTTAGCAAACCGGTGCCTTCAACCACTCGGCCACCTCTCCACAAAGACCCAAACCCTGTAGCAAGTAAATTATATAAAAAAACAGTTCAGCCGAAAGTCTTTTTTATCCCTTCCGCCAGCGGCGTCCAGCCGGGCCAGCGGGTGTCGCGCTCCCACTTGGACGAGGAGGCGGTCCAATTTGGGGCCGCACCCTCCTTGGCCTTGTCCCGGTTGAAGACGGGCTCCGCCCCGCCGACCAGGGAGACGGCCTCGTAGACCAGGCCCAGCGCGCCCAGGAGCGGCCCCGGCAGGTCCACCATGAAAGGCATCTTCACGCCCATGGCCTGCGCCAGCATGGCGATGAAGTCCCGCCAGGGGTAGGCGCGGTTCTCGCAGACATAATAGGCCTGCCCGTCGGTGGCCGGGTTCTCCAGGGCGGTTATGACGGCGGCGGCCAGGTCCTCGACATAGACGAAATTGAAGCTGCCGGAGGAGCCGGCGTTGACCATGAAGCCCTTCTTCACCCAGTGGGCGATCTTCGAGACGGCGTACTCGTTCTTGCCGTAGACTATGGGCGGGCGCAGGATGGTGCGGCGCACGAAAGGCGGCAGGCGCATGACCTCTTTTTCCCCGCCCAGCTTGGTGCGGCCGTACTCGGAAACGGGGGCGTCCGGAACCGCCTCGGTGCGCGGCGCGCCGGCGGGCGAAGGCCCGCCGGCCGCGAGGCTGGAGATATAGACGAGTTTCTCGGGCGGCTTGGGCAGGGAGCTTATCGCGCCCACCAGGTTGGCGGTGCCCGCCACGTTCACCTTTTCGAAACCGGCGCGGCTGCGCGAGAACAGCACCGCGGCCATGTGCACCACGTAGTCCGCGCCTGCGCAGGCCTTTTTCAGCGACTCGCGGCTGTCGTAAGCGACCTCGGCGTACTGGGCCCCCTCCACGCGCCTGGCGGGGATGCGGCGGGTAAAGATGCGCACGGCGTAGCCGCGGGCGAGCAGCATGCGCGCGAGCGCCGTGCCTATAAACCCCGTTCCCCCCGTTATAGCTACCGTTTTCGCGCTCATCGGTCCTCTTTAAGCTTCTTCAGGGCCTTGCCTACCTCGGCGTCCAGGCCTTTCACGCCGCGCTTCACTTCGGAGTCCAGCTTGACGCCGAAGCGCAGCAGCCCGGCGTTCACGGTGTCCCGGTCCGGGTATTTGCCCTTCTGGATCTTTTCCAGCACCCGCCCGCCGTCCCTTTGCGGCATGGTGAAGGCCACCGCGGCCGCCATCAGGGCGAAGGCCGCCAGGTTTATAGCGAAGCCCGCCGCGCCGCTGACGAAACGGATGAGCTTGGTGCTGGTATTGAGGAAGAGGATAAAGACGCTCCAGACCAGCACGGAGACTCCCAGGTACCAGTTGCCGTAAGGGCCGGTCTCCGGGTAGGCGGTGAAAAAGGTCGCGTGCAGCAGGCCTACGGCGAGGATCTTGAGTATCAGGGTCACGGCAGTATCTCCTCCTGCTCCGGTGGCGGCGGCGGCTTGAGGGCCGGGGCGTCCACCCCCACCCGCAGCAGGCCCAGGTAAAGGTCCGCCTTGGACGGGTAGGCGCCGCGCGCGAGCTTGTAAATGGGGCTGACGGCGTCCTTCTGCGGCAGGAAGGACAGGGTCGAGAGCACGCAGCCTCCCAGGAACAGGGCCGCGGTGATGAACTGCCCCGACGGGGAATAGGGCGGCTGGGAGCCCAGGAAGATGGCGAGGGCCACCCAGAGCACCAGCGAGATATAGGTGAAGGTCGGGCCCAGCTTGCCGGTATACGGGAAGCAGACGAAGGCGGCCAGGTGTACCAGTATCGCCAGGAGTATTAGCGTGGAGGTCTTCATTCCATCGCCTTGAATTCCACGTGCACGGTCAGCTTATCCTCGAAAAAATCGTCGGGCAGGGCCGGGAAGGGCCCGGCGTTCTCAACCGTCCCCTCGGCCGCGCTGTCGAAGAGCCGGTTGCCGGAGGACTTCTCCACGCTGACGGCGCGGGCGGTCCCGTCGCGCTGGATGGAGAACCGCACCGTGCAGCGCAGGCCGCCGGCGGAGGGCATGCGCGAGGTCCAGGCGTTCCAGAGCTGCTCGCGCACCTGCGTGATGTACCAGGGATAGGGGAAGTTGGCCGAGTCGGTGACTATGGGGGTGCCGCCTTCTCCGCCGGCTTTGGCGGGTGCCGGTTCGAAGAGCTTCCCCCCGCCGCTGAGCACGCTGGGTTTGGGCAGGGCGCCCGACGAGAAGTCGTCCTCCTCCTCGGGGGCCTTCGGGGCTGTCTTGGCCGCGGCGGCTTTGGCCGCGGACGCCTTGTCTGCGGGGAGCTTGTCCTGGCCGCTTTTGCCCTCCTCGAGGGCGGCCTTCTCCATGGTGACCACCTTGGAGGGGCCGATGAAATCTATGTAGTAAGCCTCTTTCTTGACGAGGTTGAGGGAATTGCGCGAGGCGATCATGAGCGCGGCCAAGAGCGCGACATGGGCGTAGGAGGAATAGAGGAGGTAATGCCGCATGGCAAAAGGTCAGTTCTCGGGCTTGACGGCTATGCCGACCTTGCCGGCGCCCAGCTTCTTGGCCGCGTCGAGCACCTGCACTACGCGCTCCACGGGCACGGCCTTGTCGGCCTCCACCAGCACGGTCTTCTTGTAGGCCTTGGAGAAGCGCAGGACGAGCTCTTTCTCCAGGCGCGCGAGGCGCACCGGCTTGCCGTCCACCGTCAGCTCGCCGCCGGCGCCCAGCTGCACCTTTATCACGTTGTCGTCCCCGCCTTTTACCCCGCTGGAGGCCTTGGGCAGCGCCACCTGGATTTGCGACTGCACCAGGAAAGGCGTGATGACCATGAAGATGATGAGCAGGATGAGGGAAACGTCGATGAGCGGGATCATGTTGATCTCCGCTATGATGCCGCTCTTTACGGTGTGTACTCGCATGGCGTCAGGCTATGCCGCTGTACTCCCGGTGGGAAGAGCGCTCTATGATCTGCTCGGTCAGCCAGTTCATCTCGCTGGAGAACTCGTTGGCCTTGTGCGCGAAATAGTTGTAGGCGATCACGGCCGGGATGGCCACGAAGAGCCCCGCCGCCGTGTTTACCAGCGCCTCGGCGATGCCCATGGCCACCACCGAGGGGCCGGCGCCGGCGTACGCGGACAGGTCCCGGAAGGCGCGGATTACGCCCAGGACCGTGCCGAACAGCCCCACGAAGGGGCTGATGCTGCCGATGGTGGCGATGGCGGTCAGGCTCTTGCCCAGCCGCGCCACGTGCCACTCTATGGCCTTCTCGGCCAGTTCGCGCTTCTCCTGCGCGCCGCCGTAATGGGAGATGACCTTGTGCAGGATGTCTCCGGCCGGGGTGCGGGATTTCACGCAGAACTCGGAGAGCTGGCGCAGCTCGCCGCCCTTGAGCAGGGCGTGGGCCTTGTGCACCAGGTCCTCCATGCCCCCGAAGGTCTTCTTGTAGACCGTCCAGCGCTCCCAGATGAGGGCTATTGAGTAGATCGAGAGGGCCGTCAGCACGAAGAGGATGGGGCCTCCGGCTATGAGGAGTTGTTTCAGGGTTATATTCATGTCTTTACCGCGTTTCTATAATTTATCAAATTATAGCAATTCGGGCGCCAAAAACAGGAAGGCGGGCCGCTTGGCCCGCCTTCCCGCTCTCCCCCTCCCGGCCTAGGCCTTGCGGAATGCGTATTTCACGCGGGATTCGAGGTTCTCGAAATAGCCGCTCAGGAGCTTGAGCTTGCTGCTGAGCACGCCGTAGAGCTCCTCCTGCTCGCGGCTCTTGATCTCGTCCAGGGCCTCGAATTCCTTGAGGCGGTTCATCGCGTCGAAAAGCTCCTCGCGGATCTTGGCCAGTTCCTGGTCGCGCCATTTGAGCTCGGAGCGCAGGCGGCCTATTTCCTCGCAGAACTTGGCGTTCTGGGCCTCGGCGTCGCGCCGCTCGTCGAGCAGGATGCGCTGGAATTCCTCGTTCTTGCCCACCAGCGAGGAGATATTGTCGCTGAAGGTGCGGGCCAGCAGGTCCTTCTCCTCCAGCTGGGACTTGAGCTCCTTGATCTCCTCTTCGAACGCGAGCGCGGCGGCGTCGCGCTCCTGCGCGGCGCGCTTGGCGTCGGCCTCGGCCTTGTCGGCGGCGTCCATGAGCTTCTCGCGCAGACGGGCCATCTCGGAGGTCTTCTCCGCCAGGGCCTGGGTGGCCTCCGACAGTTTGTCCTCGGAGCGCTTCTTGAGGGTCTTGTAGAGGGTCTCCCAGGAGGGGTGTTCCCCCCGGACGTTCTGCGAATTCTCGATGGAACGCTTGAGCTTCTCGGTCAGGGCCTTGACCTCGTTATCCTTCTTGCGCAGCGCCTCCTCGAAGGAGGCCTTCTCGGAATTGTAGGATTTGCGCAGCTCGCGCACGTCGCGCTCCAGGTTGGCGTTCTTGGCTATGGCCTTCTCCAGCAGCGAGCGGGAAGCGGTCTCCTCCGCCGCCTGCACGGTCATGGGCGGGCGCGGCCTGGCGGGCGCCTGGGGCGGGGTCGCGATGAGCGACTGGAAAGCGGGTTCGAGCGAGGCTTCGCGCCACTGGCCCAGTGCCTTCTCGGGGCAGACCAGCGTGCCGCGGCCGAATCCGGGCTGCAGGGCCGCGTCCTTGGGGTAGAAAGGCCCGCGGATGGTCTTTTTGATGTACAGGTAATACCGCGAAATCTGTTCCGTCATGCTTAAATCTTAACAAAGCCCTGTTACAAAGAGATTACAGAAATAGTAAAAGAGGCCCCACCCGGGCAGGGGCTCCAAAACCGGAGTCGCGCACACCGTGCGCGCTCCTGTTTACCTCGGCCCTCGCGCTTACGCAAGCTCGGGCCTCCGGAAACTTTTTCCGCCCCTGCCCGGGCGGGGCCTCTATGGCGTCTGATTAAGGATTGCCCGGAGCACCCATACCCCGGGTGGGCGTCTATCTTGAGAGGTGCTTTTTGACGGCGGAGCGGGAGACGGGGCTGATCACCCCCCGCTCGGTGATGAGGGCCGTGATGAGGCCGGCCGGCGTCACGTCGAAAGCCGGGTGCCGCACCCGCACCTTCTTCGGCGCTATCCGCTTGCCCTTCACGAAAGTGACCTCCTCGCAGGAACGCTCCTCGATCACGATGCTGTCCCCGGAGTAAGCCTTCAGGTCTATGGTCGGCGTGGGCGCCGCCACGTAAAAGGGCACCTTGTGATGCTTGGCGATGACCGCCAGCCCGTAGGTGCCGATCTTGTTGGCAGTGTCGCCGTTGGCCGCGATGCGGTCCGCCCCCACCACGATGGCGTTCACGCCGCAGGTCTTGATGATGTGGGCCGCCATATTGTCGGTCAGCAGCTCGCTCGGCACGCCCTCGCGCATCAGCTCCCAGATGGTCAGGCGGGCGCCCTGCAGGTAGGGACGCGTCTCGCAGGAATAGGCGTGCTTGATCTTGCCTTTCTTATGGGCCGCGGTGATGACGCCCACCGCCGTGCCTATGCCCATGGTGGCCAGCGCCCCGGCGTTGCAATGCGTCATTATCACGCAGTTCCTGGGCAGCAGGCGCGCCCCGTATTCCCCCATGGCCGCGCAGGCGTCCTGGTCTTCCCTGGTCACCAGGCGGGCCTCCTTGTACAGCAGGTTCACCAGTTCTTTTTTCTGCGCCGGCGAGAACCTGCCCGGGTTGGCCCTGGCGAAATCCATGGCTTTGCCGAGCATGCGGTCGGCGGCGTAGAACAGCGCCACCGCCGTAGGCCTGGCGGCCTTCAGCAGGTCGGCGGTCTTCCTGGCGGCGCGGGCCAGCTCGCCCCCCGAAGCGGGCTTCAGGCGGTCCAGCTCCAGCGCGAAGCCGTCGGCGGCGGCGCAGCCGATCAGCGGCGCGCCGCGCAGGGCCATGTCCCTGGTGGCCTTGGCCGTGCCGGCCGCGTCGCGCACGGCGAGGTAGCGCACCTCGTCGGGCAGCAGGCGCTGGTCCAGCACTTTGAGCAGGCCTTTGGCGAATATCAGTCGGGGCGGTATCATGCTTTCTCCGGTAACTAAAAGTCCGGGCCAGTAAAAGCCGCGCGCGGCCTTAAACTCCCGGACTTCCAGTCTGCTTTTAGGGTCTTACGGTATCGAATCCAGCAGGTTCTTCAGCTCTTCCTCGGTCTTGCCGGTGATCTCCACCGTCTTCTCGCGGCCCTTGGCGCCGCGGATGATGTTGACCATCTTGCAGGGAACTTCGAAGAATTCCGAGAGGTAGTCGCGCAGCAGCGAGTTGATCTTGAGGTCCGCCGCGGCGGCGCAAATCTTCACGCGCAGCACGCTGCCTATGCGGGATACGACCTCGTTGTCTTCACAGTTAGGTATCACTCTGACTTTTACGATCATTGCCCCTACCTCCTGTAACTATCGGGATCTTTTCCGGCTTTCAGGCGAACAGCGAACCGCCGATGCGGGGCAGGGTCGAACCCGCCTCCACCGCCAGTTCGTAGTCGCCGCTCATGCCCAGGGACAGCCGGCAGCCCGGCCCGGTGAAATCCCTGTCGAAAATTTTCCTGGCCTCGGCGAAGGCCGCGCGCAGCTCTTCCGGCGCGCCTTCCGCGGGGGCTATGCCCATGTAGCCGCGCGGGTCCAGGTTCTTCATGCCCCGCACGGCGGCCAGCAGTTCCCCCGCCAGCTCCGGCGCCACGCCGCTCTGCGTGGGCGAGCTGTTGAGCTTGAGCTGTATCATCACCGGCAGCGTGCGGCCGGCGGCGGCCGCGTGGCGGTTCAGCTCCGCCGCGATCTTGACGGAATCCACGCAGTCTATCCAGTCGAAGGTCTCTGCCGCGGCCTTGGCCTTGTTGGTCTGCAGGTGGCCTATGAAATGGAGTTCCACGCGGGAGCGGTAGGGGGCCAGGGCGCCGCCCGCCCACTTGGCCCGGGCGTCCTGCACCTTGTTCTCGCCGGCTA
>CAYSYJ010000029.1:0-18223 GCA_964435105.1 uncultured Elusimicrobiaceae bacterium | reverse complement strand
TTTAGCATCCGGAAACCGCAATTGGTCGTGGGCTAGTTTAGCGGGAGAGGGTCAAAAGATCTTCAAGCGCAGCATTCTCATCTACCACATAGGGTCCCGCGTCAACGTCCTTGATTATCTGCTCAACATCGACGTTGGACTGAGCACATACACATATCGCTGACGGACAAACCACCATCAGGCATATAGCCACAAACAAGCGTTTAGTCATATTCATACCTTTATCATGGCCGAATGGTCAGGTCTTGAATTTTAGCGTATGGCTTGATCCGTTCCCCCGCAGCGATAGTTTAGAATAGGGCGGCCGGGGTGTCAACAAGCGGGCTTGTGCTAAAAATCAAGACCTGACCCCGCAATTTGCCTAACGGGGGCAAAAGAGGATATCATATAGACTTCAATAGGGGAGAACATGTACCGAGACAAGAAAATTTCGCTCGTAATACCGGCCTATAACGAAGAAAAGCTCATAGTCCACACCCTGCAGGGCGTGCCGCCGCTCATAGACAAGGTCTATGTGGTGGACGACTGCAGCCCGGACAAGCAGGCTGAAGTGGTGCTGGAATTCGCCAAGAAAGATCCCCGCGTGACCCTGCTGCGCCACAAGGAGAACCAGGGCCCCGGCGGCGGGATCATCACCGGCTACCTGCAGAGCGCGGCCGACGGCTACGACATAGCCATGGTGGTGGGCGGCGACAACCAGATGCAGCTCGCCGAAGCCGCGCATTTCCTGGACCCGCTCATCGACGACAAGGCCGATTACGCCAAGGGCAACCGCTTCCTGGACTCCAAGCTCGAGGACACCCTGGCCAAGATGCCGCGTATCCGCCTCTTCGGCAACTGGCTCATTACCGCGCTCACCAAGATCTCCTCCGGCTATTACAAGACCATGGACGTGGTGGACGGCTATACCGCCATCACCAGGAAGGCCATAGAGACCATCAACTGGAGCCGCGCCTGGAAAGGCTACGGCTATCCCATGGACTTCCTGGTGCGCCTCAACGCCTATGGCCAGCGCCTCATAGATATCCCCCGCACCGCCGTGTACCTGCCCGGCGAGCGGCAGAGCCAGATCAAAGGCTTCAACTACGCCATGAAAGTCTCGCCCATGCTGGTGCGGGACTTCTTCTGGCGCATCAACTTCAAGTACATGTACCGGGACTTCCACCCGCTCGTGTTCTTCTACTACCTGGCCGTCCTGCTGCTGCCCGCCGGGCTCGTTTACGGCGGCTACCTGGTCTATGACAAGCTGTTCTGCGGCGGTTGGGCCGTGACGGCGCCGCGCTCCATACTGGTGGCGCTGATGCTGATCTCCGGCACGCAGTTCCTGCTTTTCGCCATGCTCTTCGACATGGAGCAGGGCCGCAAATGATCCGCCGAGCACTGGCCTGGTTCGACAGCGAGCGGAACTTCCTGCTGTTCTGGCTGGGGCTCGCGGCGCTGCTGCGGCTGGCCTTCGTCGTCAAGAGCGGCACGGGCGGCATCTCGCCCGACGCCTGGGATTGGATGAACACCGGCTGGAGCATCGCCTCGGGAGAGGGCTTTGGCGGTTCCTGGCGGCCGCCGGCCTACGCCTTCTACCTGGCCGGCGTCTTCACGCTGTTCGGCAAATCCATCATGGCGGCCAAGATAGGGAACGCCCTGCTGGGCACGGCGACGGTCCTGCTGGCTTACCTGACGGGCAAGATGCTTTTCGGGCGCCGCGTAGGTTCGATAACCGCGGCCCTGGTCAGCTTCTACCCCTATTTCATCGCCTATGCCGGCGACCTGCTGAGCGAGACTTTCCTCACCTTCATGCTCGCGGCCGGGGTTTACGCCGTGGTCCGGGCCGCGCTTTTCCCGGCCTGGAAGAATTTCGCCCTCGCCGGGGCGGCCATAGGCCTGGCGGGCCTCACCAAGTCCACCGTCCTGCCTTTTTTCCTGCTGGCCTGCGCCTGGATCTGGTGGCGCAGCCGCAGTTTCAAGGCCGGCCTGCTGGTGGGGATATTCACCCTGCTCACCATAACGCCCTGGACGCTGCGCAACTATTTCCACTACGACAAGGGCTACGTGATGCCGGTGAATACGCCCTGGTTCAGCCTCTACGGCTCGGCCTGCGACGAGGCCCTGTACCCGGAACTGCTGCCCGAGCTGGACTACCCGCCGCCTGCCGACCTTTTCAACCCGGCCATACCCAAGGATTGGGCTTATGTCTCCCAGTTGCCCCTGCCCGAGCGCGACAAGTACTGCAAGGAGCGTGCCCTGGCCTGGATAAAAGGAAACCCCGATAAGCTCTTCCTGCTCATGAAACTGCGCTTCATCCATTTCTGGCGGCTCTACCCGGTAATGGCCTGGCCCTGGCAGAAAAAGGCGGCGATGCTGACTTCGGGCGTTTATATCCCCCTCTGCGTCGTCGGGCTGATAGTCGCCTGGCGCAGGTTCAGGGAGACCTCCCTGCTGCTGGCCCTGTTCGCCTCCTATACGGCGGTGCACCTCTTCTTCGTGGTGACGCTGCGCTACCGCGTACCCATGGACACCTTCGTCATCATGGGGGCCGCGCTGGCCCTGGACGCCGCCTGGGCCCGCTTCCGGCGGGAACGGGCCGGAGGCGCGGCGGCTTAACCATGGCGGAAGACATAAAGGATACCGGGGAACGCTTCCTGCCAGAAACGGCGGCCTCCGATTACGAGCTGTTCTGGTATTACCGCCAGCTGTTCGGCTACGAATACGCCGCCGCGGAACTGATAGCCCCGGGCGACGCGGTGCTGGAGATAGGCACCGGCGAGGGTTACGGCGCCAATGTGCTGGCCGGCAAGGCCGCCTCGGTGACCGGCCTCGACAAGAGCCCCGAAGCCGCCGCCCACGCCGCCGCCAAGTACCGCCGCGGCAACCTGGAATACCTTTCCTACGACGGGGTGACCCTGCCTTTCCCCGACGCCTCTTTCGACAAGGCCGTCAGCCTGCACTGTATCGAGCATATCCCCGGCGACGCGGCCTTCCTGGCCGAGGTGAGCCGCGTGCTCAAGCCCGGCGGGAAATTCCTGGTCTCCACGCCCAATAAGGCCTACCGCGTGCAGCCCACGCGCTGGTACAAGTACCACGTGCGGGAATACACCGCCGCCGAGTTCGAGACGCTGCTGAAAGGCGCCTTCCCCGAGGTGCGCCTGCGCTACCTGCGCAGCCCGCGGAAATTCTTCGACATGGAGCTCAAGCTTACCCGCACCGGCAACCTGATACAGCGGCTGGACCCGCTTAACCTCTACTCCCGGGTGCCCAACGCGGCCAAACAACTCTTCTTCCGGCTGTTCAGCCTGCTCAACCGCGGCGCCAGGAGCGAGGCGCGCGCCGCCGTCTCCACCGCCGATTTTTCCCTGGCCGACTCCGACGAGCGCGGCCTGGACCTGGTAGCCGTCTGCCGTAAAGCATGAAGATACTGGTGCTCTCGCTCAAAGGCCTGGGGGACACGCTTATGGCGCTGCCTCTCCTGCGCGCCATGAACGCCGCCCGCCCCGACGCGCGCCTGACCGTGCTGGTGCCGGACAGGACCTGCGGGGAACTGCTGCGCGGCCTGCCTTATGTGAGCGCCGTGCGGGTCGGTTTCCGCCGGCCGGGCCCGGCGCTCATCGGCCAGGTGCTGCGCCTGCTATGGCGCCTGCGCGCGGAGCGCTTCGACGCTTCCGTCACCACTTTCCCCTCCAACCGCCCCTGGTACAACCTGCTGGCCCGCTGGGCCGGCGCGCCGCTGCGCGTCACGCACGGCTACGCCCACCGCCCGCTGGCCACGCTGGCCTGCCTGCAGAACCGCCTGGTGCCGTCGCAGCCGCCCAGGCACGAGGTGGAACATAACCTGGACCTGCTGGCCCCGCTGGGCCTGCCGGTACCGGCCGCGCCCGACCTGGCCTATGAGCCGGCGCCGGAGGATAAGAAATTCGCGGAGGAGTTCTTCGCCGCCAATGGCCTGGCCGGGGCCAAAGTGCTGGGCCTGCACCCGGCCGTGAACCCCGCCCAGGTGTACAAGGCCTGGTCCCCGGCGGCCGTAAAGACGCTGGCCGCTTTCGCCGACCGGGCCGGGTCGGAACTCGGCCTTAAGGTGATAGTCTTCTGCGGCCCCGACGAGAAAGAAGCCGCGGCGGCGCTGCTGGCCAATGCCTCCGGGCGGCATTTGATATTCGGCGGCGGTACGCTGGGCCGGACGGCGGCCCTGATAGCGCGCTGTTCGCTCTTCGTAAATACCGACTCCGGCCTGGGCCACCTCGCGGCCGCCGTCGGCACCCCGGCGGTGACGATCTTCGGCCCGGCCAACCCGGCCATGACCCGCCCTTACGGCGAGCGCAACGCGGTGGTGGCCCCGGCGCTGCCCTGCGCGCCCTGCTACGATTATCCTTATGCCAGCACCCGGCCCCGCGTGAAATGCGGCGGCCTGGACTGCCTGCGCGACATAGACCTGCCCCGCCTCATGGCGGCGGCTTCAAAAGCGATGGGAAAAGATGCTTAAGACCGACGTATTGATAATAGGCGGCGGCCTCGCGGGGCTGTCCGCGGCGCGGGCCCTGGAGGGCCGCAAAAGCTACATAATAGCCGAGCGGGAGAACCGCCCCGGCGGGCTCGCGGCCACGGTAAAGAAGGGCGGTTTCCATTTCGACTATTCCGGCCACCTGCTGCACCTGCGCTGGCCGGAGACCACCCGGCTCATACTCGGCGCCCTGGGCTCCAACTGCCGCCGCATAAAGCGCGACGCGCGCGTGTTCGCCCACAAGCGCTGGACGCCCTACCCTTTCCAGGCCAACCTCTCCGGCATGCCGCCCAAGGTCAAGTCGGAATGCGTGGAAGGCTTCCTCAAGGCCTGGCAGGCCGGCGGCGGCCCCGGCGACGGCACCGAAGTGTTCAGCCGCTGGACCCGGCGCGTCTTAGGCGAGGGCATCTCGCGGCATTTCATGCTGCCTTATAACGCCAAGCTCTGGAGCTACCCGCTCGAACGGCTCACCACCGAATGGTGCGCGCCTTTCGTGCCCATGCCGCGCCCGGAGGAAGTGATAAACGGCGCCTACGGCCACGGCAACGAGGGCCTGGGTTACAATACGGTATTCCATTACCCCAAGCGCGGCGGCATAGGCGCGCTCTCGAACGCCCTGGCCAGGGGCTCCTCCGGCCTGCGGCTGGGCCTGGAGGTCGAAAGGGTAGACCTGAAGAAGGGCGTGGCGCAGGTGCGCCATTTCGGCCCGGTGCATTTCAAAAGGCTGGTCAACACCTCCCCGCTCAAGGACTTCGTGGGACTCTGCGCCGACGCGCCCGCGGCCGTGCGCCGCGCGGCGGCCTCGCTGCGCCACAACAGCGTATATGTGCTGAACTTGGGCGCCTCGGGCGTGCGGCAGGACCTGCACTGGGGCTATTTCCCCGGCCCGGAATTCCCCTTCTACCGCGCAGGCATCGCCAGCAATTTCTCCGCGCAGCTGGCGCCACGGGGCTGCGCCTCTTTCTATATCGAATTCTCCACCGCCGGCGAGGCGCTGGACCTGGCCTCGGCGGAGGCCGAGGCCGTGCGCGCCCTGCGCCGCTGCGGCCTGCTGGGCCCCGGCTCGAAAGTGACGGAGCGGCTCTGGCTCAAGATCCCCTGCGCCTACGTGGTCTACAACAAGGAGCGCGCCGCGGCCCTGCCGGTGATAAACGGCTGGCTGCGCTCGCGCCGGGCGCGCAGCATAGGCCGCTACGGCGGCTGGAAGTATTCCTTCATGGAGGAGAGCGTGAAGGAAGGCCTGGAGACGGGCCGGCAGCTGCTCAAGTAAGGCAACATGACCGAAGGTTTCCGTTATCCCCTCGCGGGCAAGGAATTGCCCCTGATAGGCGCCGTCCTGGCGCTGCTGCTCGCCGCCACGGCGCTCTACGTGCTGTGGCTGCCCGACGTACGCGAATACAAAAAGAAGAACCCCTCCGAGACCGCCTTCATGCGCCTCAAGGAGCGGCAGGCCAGCGCGCAGGGGCGCAAGCCGGCCCGGCGGATGGTCTGGAAGCCCTGGGCGGAGATCTCCGAGAACCTCAAGCACGCGGTGCTGGTCTCCGAGGACGACGGTTTCTACCGCCACAAAGGCGTTGAATGGGACAGTTTAAAGAAGGCGGCGGCGGAGAACCTGGAAAAACGCCGCTTCGCCAAGGGCGGCAGCACCATCACGCAACAGTTGGCCCGCAACCTCTACCTGTCACCCTCCAAGAACCCGCTGCGCAAGCTCAAGGAGATACTCATCGCCCGGCGCCTCGAGAAGGAGCTGGGCAAGCGGCGCATCTTCGAGCTTTACCTGAACGTGGCGGAATGGGGCAAGGGTATCTACGGGGCGGAGGCGGCGGCGCAGGCCTATTTCGCCAAGAGCGCCGCGGACCTGACCCCGGAGGAGGCGGCGGCCCTCGCCGCGGCCCTGCCCAGCCCCCGGCGCTATAACCCGGTGGGCGGCACGCGCTTCATGGAGCGGCGCAAGAGCAGCATAGTCGCGCGCATGCGCGCCTCGGGCTACCTGCCCGACGAGGCCGGGGACGACGAGGCCCTGCAGGACTCCTTCGACATCATCTCTTCCACCGAAGTGGCCGTCAGCACCCCCGCCGCCCCCGGCGACGACCAAACCCAATAGTCATACCCCTGACCGCCGAAAGGGGAATTGTCGGAAAAAGTATCGGAGTGGAGTCCGCGAAGCGGACGACACAACCTGCCCGAGAATCACAGGCGCGGGAACGGTGTTCCCGACGCCGGTTTTGGAGACAATTCCCCTTTTGGCGGGCAACTAGAGGAGGCCGGCGCGGGCCATGGCGGCCTTGAGCGGCGCGCGGCGCGCGGCCGACAGCGGCAGCAGCGGCAGGCGCGGCTCGGGGCCGCAGAGCCCCAGGAGCGAAACCGCGTACTTCACCGGCATCGGGTTGGTCTCGGTGAAGAGGGCCTTCACCAGCGGGAAAAGGTCGTGGTGCAGCGCCACGGCGCCGGGCAGGTCGCCCGCCGCGAAGCACTCGCACATCCGCAGCGTCTTCGCCGGGGCGATATTGGACACCACCGAGATCACGCCCTTAGCCCCCACCGCCATCATGGGAAGCGTCAGCGAATCGTCGCCGCTCATCACCGAGAAATCCGGGTCCGCGCAATTCACCAGCTCGCTCACCTGGTCGAGATTGCCGGAAGCCTCCTTGATGCCCACTATGTTGCGGAACTTGGCGCGCAGCCCCAGCGCCGTGGCCGGCAGCATGTTCACGCCGGTGCGGCCGGGGATATTATAGAGCACCACCGGCAGCCGCGTGGCCTTGGCCATTTCGGAGAAATGCACCGTCATCCCTTCCTGGGTGGGCTTATTGTAATAGGGCACTATGGCCAGCAGGCCGTCCGCGCCGAGCGCGGAGACCTTCTTCACCATCTCCACTGACTTGGCCGTGGAATTGGTGCCGACTCCGGGCATAACGGCGGCGCGGCCCCGGGCCTGGGAGACCACGGCCTTTATCACCGCCAGGTATTCCTCCGGCGAGAGCGTAGCCGCCTCGCCGGTGGAACCGCAGGGCACCAGCCCGTCCACGCCGGCGTCGAGCTGGAACTTGACCACTTTCTTCAACGCGGCGAAGTCGGGCCGCCCTTTCTTCATCGGGGTCACGATAGCGGTAAAAACGCCTTCAAGTTTCAGCATGGGAACTCTCCTTCGAAGACCAGCCGCGCCGGTCCCTGTATGAAAATCTCGGAAGCCCCGGCGCCGGCGGGCTTAAGGTCCACCCGGAACTTCTCCCCGCTGCGGGCCAGCAGCTTCACCGGGGGCTTTACCCGCCCGGCCAGGGCCAGCGCCACCGCGGCGGCGGTTATGCCGGTACCGCAGGCCAGGGTCTCCCCCTCCACGCCGCGCTCATAAGTGCGTATATGCGCCGATCCGCCCTTCAACTCGACGAAATCCGCGTTGGCCCCGGCCCGGCCGAAAGCCGGGTTGAACCGCAGCAGGCGCCCCAGCCGGGCGACATCCAGCCCGGCCAGGCCCTTCACCGGCGCCACCGCATGCGGCACGCCGGTATCCAGGAAATGCACCTCGCGCAGGCCGGCGGGATACTTCCCCTTATGCCGCAGCGAAACCTTTTTCACGTCCGGCATGCGCATGCGCACGCTCTCCCGGCCGGCGATGAACGCCGGCAGCCGCCCGGCCCGGGTCTCCAGCGTCATCTCCCGGTCGGCCAGGTTCTTCAGCCAGGCCCACCAGGCGGCGCAGCGCGAGCCGTTGCCGCAGAAGGCCTCGCTGCCGTCGGAGTTGAAATAGCGCACGCTTACCGCGCCGGCCGCGGCGCGGTTCACCAGCAGCAGGCCGTCGGCCCCGACGCCGGTCCTGGGCGCGCAGAGGCGGCGCGCCAGGCGGCGCAGCCCGGCCGCGCCGCGGGCGCCCGTGAGCAGCACAAAGTCGTTGCCCGCCCCGGACATTTTCCAGAATTTCAGTTTTTGCATGTTTCCGTCCCGGCGGGCGCCGGCGCCACGGCGAAAGCCGCCGCCACGGCGGCGGTAAAAGGCCCGCCCGCCCCGGCGGCCTTGAAATAGGGCGCCGCGGCGGCCTTCTCGCCCAGGTTGTAGAGCGCCATCCCCTTGACGATGGAGGCCAGCGGGTCGGCCGGGTCGGCGGCGAGCTCAGTCTCGGCGGCCGCTATGGCCCGCCTCGGCAGGCCGGCCATCAGCAGGCACAGGGCCCGCTCCAGGCGCAGCGCCCGCGATGGCGCCAGCAGCAGCGCCGCCTCGAGCTCCGGCAGGGCCTTGTAATAATCGCCGCGGCCGTAGAGGGCCCGGGCCCGCGCCAGCGGCCAGGCCGCGTCGCCGGGCAGCAGGGCCTCGCCCTTGCCCGCGATGAACAGAGCCTCGTCCCAATCGCGCTTGCGCAGCATGGCCCCGGCGTATTCTTTGAGCAGCCCCGCGTCGGAGAAGTCCCGCAGGACCACCGCCCTGGAATAATAGGTCTTTGCCCTGGCGTGGAAGCCCAGGGCGGCGTAGGCGCGGGCCAGGCCCAGGCAGGCCTGCACGTCGTCGGGGCGCCCCTCCAGGACCTTCAGGAACAGCGGCGCGGCCTTGGCGTGGAAGCCCGAGGCGTTGTAGATCCCGGCCAGGCCCGCCGCGAAGACGTGGTTCCTGGGGTAAAGTTCCAGGGCCAGCCTGTAGGTGCTTATGGCCTTATCGGTCAGGCCGCCCCTTTCGTAGCAGGCGCCCACGCAGGCGTAGACTTCCTCGCGCATGGCCGCCGGCGGCTTCTCGGCGAAGAAGGCCTCGGAGAGGCGCCCCACGGCCGCGCAGTCGCCGCGGTCCCGGGCCGCCCTGAGCTCGCCCAGCAGTTCCCCGGCCTTGCGGTCGGAAGACCCGCCGAAAAGGAAGGCGTCGGCGCGGCCGGCGCAGAACAGCAGGAGCAGGCAGGCCGCCAGCCTCATAGCTTCTCCACCAGCCGCGGCGCGGCGAAGATCAGGTACTTCTCGCGGGCCCCGTCCATGACCGCGGAGGCCGCCGCCAGGCCGGCCTCGCCGGCCTCCACGCAGCGGTCGAACTCGGCCACGGTCATGTCCCCCACCTGGGTGCGGACCACGAAATCGGCGCTGCGCTCGGCCTCGCGGGCCAGCAGCGAGCCGCGGATATCTATCACCTGCAGCAGGGTCATCAGCACGCTGTCCGGGTTCTTGTTGGCCGTATTCTCCATGACGCTGGCCAGCACCCAGTCGGCGCCCAGCGCCCGGGCCGCGTTCACGGGAATATTGTCCACCACGCCGCCGTCCACCAGGTAGCGGTGCCGGTACTGCACCGGCGCGAAAACGCCGGGGATGTTGACGCTGGCCCTCACGGCCAGGTCCAGTGGGCCTTCGGTGAAGACCAGCCGCTCGCCGGTGCGGATGTCCATGGCGGTGCAGGCGAAAGGTTTCTTGAGCTGCTCGAAGGTGAGGCCGCCCAGCCGGCCCTCGATGAAGCGGGTGATGTACTTGGGGGTGATGAGCTTGTCGGCTATGAGGAGCGGCAGCATCTTAACGCCCCGGAAGTCGCTGCCGACCTTAAGCCGCTCGGCGTCGCGGCCGAACTGCCAGAGCTCCGAGACCGGCTGGCCCGAGGCGTAGATGCCGCCGATCAGGGCCCCCATGGAAGTGCCGGCCAGCCCGTCCACCGGGAAGCCGGCGTATTCCAGCGCCTCCAGCACCCCGGTATGGGCGAAGCCGCGCGCCCCCCCGCCGGAGAGGGCCAGGCCCACGGAGGGCCTGGCGGCGGGCTTCGCGGTGGAGGCCCGGCTCCACAGCGCCTCCCGCAGGATCTCGTCGTCGGAGGTCTGCGCCGCCGCGGGGGCGGCTGCGAGCAGGGCGGCTAAAAGCAGGACCGGGTTCTTCATCTGAAAATCGCGGGCTTCAGCGCGGCAGGTCGCTGGCCCTGGCCCATTCCAGGCGCACGCGGGCCAGCAGCTGCCGGTAGACGGAGTCCAGCGCCTTGCGCTCCAGCTCGCAGAGCGCGCAGAGGGCGCGCAGCGCGGACATGGACGCCCGGCCCGACCGCAGGGCGGCCTCGTAGGCGGCCTTCATCTTTTCGGTGTCGGCGGCGAGCTTTTCGGCCTCCGCCTGCCAGGCCGCGGCCTCCTTGTGGGCCGAAACTATCTCGAAACGGACCTTGTCCTGCAGTTCGGCGCGCTTGAGCTCGCCCTGCCGGCGCTGGGCCCGGCGCTGCTGCACCTGGGTCCACACGTCGTAGGAGAGCGGGAAGCGCACCGACAGCGAGGCCAGCCAGTTGCTGGACCGCAGGTCGTTGTCGGTCAGGTCCCGCAGCCGGTAGGCGTTCACGTCGTAGGTGGCGCCCAGGTAAATGGTGGGGTAGCGGCGCACCATGGCCATGTTCACGGCTATGTCGTCCATCTGCGCCTTGTACAGCTCGCTCTTGAGCTCCGAGCGCAGTTCCATGGCGGCCACCAGGCTGCGCGTCACGTCGTCCTTCACCGGCAGGGGCTCGAAAACCCCGGCCAGCGCGGGCCGGCGGCCGGGCTCCAGGTTGAGCGCCCGCAGGAATTCCGTTACGGCCGCCTCCTCCGCGAAAGAGGCCTGCTGCGCCTTGTCGGCCAGGCCGGAGAGCAGCAGGGCGGCCTCCAGCGCCTCGAAAGGGTCCTTGCGCAGGCCGGCGTCCAGCTGGCGCGCCCGGCGCAGCCAGTCGCCCGCCGAGTCCTTGAGCCGCCGCTGGTAGAGCAGGCCGTAGAAAGCGCGCTTCGCGGCCAGGGCGGCGTCGGCCCGCGCGGTCTCGAAGTTGACCTTGGCCTGGTTATGGGCGGTCTTGGCCAGCTTCAGCGTATTGGTGTTCTTGCCGCCGGTGTAGAGGGGCTGCAGGGCCTGGGCCCGCAGCGTGTAGAAGGAGTTGTCTATCGCCGGGGAAAGGTAGCTCTCGCCCGTTTCCGGGCCCAGCACGGCCGGGTATTCCAGGGAGGCCCGGGTGGCGATGCCGGCCAGCGAGAACTGCGGCAGCGCCATGAAGCGGGCCTCGCGCACCCGCTGCCTGGCTATGATGATGTCCTGCTCGGCGGCGAGCGCCGCCGGGCTGTTCTTCACGGCCAGGGCGACCGCGTCGTCCACGGAGAGCGCCTCTCCCCCCGCTTGCGCCGCGGCCGCCGGCGGCAGGGCCAGCAGCAGCGCGGCGGCCAGCTTCTTTAGCAGCATCTTAAGCCTTGAACTTGGGCATTATCTCCGCGACTTTCGACTGCAGGGCCGCGGCTTCCTCGCGCAGGCCGCCCTCGGCGGCCTTGCGGCGGAAGGCCTCGTACTCCTTCACCACCTCGTTGACGGCCCCGGCCATGTTGTTGAACTGGTCCTGGAGCTCGGTGAGCTGGTCGCCCTTGCGCAGGTAGACGCGGTGCGTCAGGTCGCCCTCCGCCACGGTGGCGCAGCTCTTCTCGAACTTGAAGATGGGCCCCGCCATGCGGTGCGAGACCACGGCGGACACTATCAGCACCATGATCATGTACATCACTACCTTGATGCCGAAGAGCGGCATCATCGCCGAGAGTTCCTCCAGCAGCGGCTGCATCATCGGGTGCTCGTTGACCACCTTGGAGACGGTCCACAGGATGTCCAGGCCGACCACTATGAACGCCAGCAGCACGCTGGCGAAGATCAGCGCCATGTAGCGGTACTGCAGGTGCTTCTTGATCAGTATCGTCTTGCGCTGGAACTGCTGGGGCGCCTTGTTCTGGGTGTTTTCCATAATTCCCCTTTTTAGAACATCACTTCCATCACGTCGAACCACTCCCGGTCGACGACCTTGAGCTGGCCGGTGGCGCTTTCGAGCGGCACGCCCACGTACTTGTTGCCCACGAGGGCCGCCATCTTACCGAAATCGCCGTCGCGCACCAGTTCGGCCGCCTTCATGCCCACGCGGGTGGCGAGCATGCGGTCGAACAGGGTCGGCGCGCCGCCGCGCTGCATGTGGCCTATCACGGCGTGGCGCGTCTCGATGCCGGTCTGCTTCTCGATGAAGCCGGCTATGCGCTCGCCCATGCCGCGGTCCTTCAGGATCGCGTGGCCGAACTGGTCGACCTCGCGCTTGGACTGGCCCTCGCCGACCTCGGGGAGCTCGGCGGCCTCGCTGGTGACCACCAGCGCGAAGCGCTTGCGGGCGTGGGCGGCCTTGATCTTCTTGAGCATGTCGGCGGTGTCGATCTTGCGCTCGGGGATGCAGACATAGTCGGCCGCGGCCGCGATGCCGGTGTAGAGCGCCACCCAGCCGGCGTGGCGGCCCATCACTTCGAGAACCATCACGCGGTGGTGGCTGTTGCCGGTATCCTGCAGGGCCTGCGCCGCCTCGATGGCCCGCGTCACGGAGGTGTCGAAGCCGAAGGTGTAGTCGGTGACGTTCAGGTCGTTGTCCATCGTCTTGGGCACGCCGACGACGTTGAGCTTGTGGTCGCGGTAGAGCCTGGTCGCCACGCCCAGCGTGTCGTCGCCGCCCATGGCCACCAGCGCGTGGAGGTCCAGCTTTTTGAAGGTCTCCAGGCACTTCTTCACGTTGGAGCCGTCGTCCTTCTTGAAGGGGTTGGTGCGGGAGGAGCCCAGCATGGTGCCGCCCTTCATGATGATGTACTCGGTGATCTCGCGGGAGAGCGGCGTGGTGGTGCCTTCGAGCATGCCCTTCCAGCCGTCGGTGATGCCCACGCATTCGAAGCCGAAGCGCTCGGCCGCGTAGACGCAGCCGCGGATCGCGGGATTGAGGCCGGGGCAGTCGCCGCCGCCGGTAAGTATGCCTATTTTCTTTTTCATGGTGTTAAGGTCTCCTTGGCGTGAAGTTAGAAGCTGGTGTTGTAGCGCATCTGCACGATGCGTTCGGACTTGCGCGGCCAGTTGTTGGCGAACTCGCCGTTGCGGCCGATCTCGCGCAGCGCGAAGTCGAGCTGGAAGTAGGGCGTCACGTAGACCCTGATGCCCGAGTTGAAGCGGGAGGGGTCGTCCGAATGGAACATGCTGTCGTACTCGAGCATGAACGCGACCTTGTCCTCGAGCGTGTAGTTGAGGCCCAGGAAGCCGAACAGGTAGTTATTGTCGAAGTCCGGCACGTTGAGGCCGCCGTGCAGGGCCAGCCCCGGCACGCCGATCTCCTTGGACCCGACCAGGTACAGGCCCTTGCCCTTCTCCAGGTATTTCTTGCTGTCGGGGTTGTAGAAGTAACCCTGCCCGTCGTAGCCGACGGCCGCGGCCGGGATGTAATAGCCGCCGTCGTAGAAGCGGAACTTCACCTGGATCTCGGGCTTGCGCATCTTGATGCCGGAATCGGAGCCGATGAACTTGTCCACCGTCATGGAGGCGCCCAGGTTGAGGCGCTCCAGCACGCCGAAGTTGAGCCCCGTCAGCACGCCGCCGCCGGAATAGGCGCGGGTCTTGATCATGAAGCCGTAATAGTCCAGGATGCCCGCCGTGGGGATGTCGATCATCTCCACGTCCGGCAGCACCACGGATTCCCCCTTCTCCTTGTCGTTCCGGGCCAGGGCGGGCGCCGCGGCCAGGAGCAGGAGCGAGAATACGATGTTAAGCTTTTTCATTTTTACCTTCCTTAAGAGTTTCTGACTGACCGAAATTCAGCCGAGCGCCGCCTTCACCTTGGCCTCGAGCTCCTCCAGCGAGAACGGCTTCTGCACGGCGTCGCTGGCGCCGCTGAGCATGGCTATGCCCTTCTCGGCCGCCACGTCCCGGGAGGTCATGATGATGATCTTGGGCGCCTCGGAACCGAGCCGGGAGGAGATCTCGCTGGCCACGTGGTAGCCGTCGATGTAGGGCATCATCACGTCCAGCAGCACCAGGTCGAACCTGTCGGTCTCGGCGGCCTGCAGGGCGTCCTTGCCGTTGACCTTGGCGGTCACGTGGTAGCCGGCCTTCCGGAAATAGGCCTCCAGCAGGTCAATTATGTCCGGGTCGTCGTCGGCGATCAGAATCCGCTTTGTACCTTCCATGTCTTGTCCCCCAGGAGTTTCTCTATATCCCGCAGCAGCTGGTCGGTCAGGTTCACGCGCTCGGTGGTCTCTATCATGTAGGTGCCGCGCCCCTTGGCGTTCACCTGGAAATACACGGGGCACATGCCGTGGCTTTTGCCCAGCACGCCCTTGAGCTCGTGCAGCTGCTTCTCGTCGAACAATATGCCTTCGGGCAGGTTCACCACCAGGCCGCGGGCCCACTTGTTCATGGCGTCGAACAGCCCGTAGGCCTCCTCCGCTATCAGCTCGAAATTCTGCTCGCCGAAATCGGACTTCTGGACCTTGCCGGCCACCACCACCACCTTGTTGGGGCCCAGCTGCGAGCCGTACATCTTGTACTTCTTCGGGAAAAGGCAGACGCCTATGCTGCCGGTCAGGTCCTCGACCTCGAACTTGGCCATGGCCTCGCCGGTCTTCTTGGTCTGCATGTTCTTGAACTGGGTCACGATGCCGGCCACGCGGACGATGGCGCCTTCCTCGAAGCCCCCGGCCAGGACCTTGTCGGCCTGGGCGTTGCTGACCATGGACAGGTGCCGGCGGTAGCTGTTGAGCGGGTGGCCGGAGAAATAGAAGCCCAGCACTTCCTGCTCGTTCTTGAGGATGGTGTGCTCGCTCAGGGCGGACGATTCCTTCTTCTCCTCCCCGAAGAGCATGGCCTGGTTGCAGTCGCGCCCCTTGCCGCCGCAGAACAGCTCTACGGCCTCCATGGCGCGGCTGCGGGAAATCTCGGCCTTTTCGGCGGGGTAGAAGCAGTCGAAGGCGCCGCCCTTGGCGAGCGACTCGACCACGCGCTTATTGAGCTGTTTGGAATCGGCGCGCAGGGTGAATTCCTCGAAGGAGCGGTAGGGGCCGTTCTTCTCGCGCTCGGCGACCATCGCCTCCACCACGCCCTCGCCCACGTTCTTGATGGCCGTCAGCGCGAAGCGGATCACCGGGCGGCCGTCGTGCGTTTCGATGGAGAACTTCTTCTGGGACTTGTTGACGCTGGGCCCGCCTATCTGGATCTCCATGTCCTGGGCCTCGCCGATATAGGTGACGAGCTTGTTCTCCTTGTCCTCGGAGTTGACCGCGCTCTTGCCGATCTCGCTCGTAAGGAGCGCGGCCATGAACTCCACCGGGTAGTTGGCCTTCAGCCACGCGGTCTGGTAGGCCACCAGGGCGTAGGCCACGGAGTGGGACTTGTTGAAACCGTAGCCGGCGAACTTGGCCATGTCGTCGAAGATCTTGCCGGAAAGCTTGGGGGTGACGTTGTAGTGCTGCTTGGCCTGGTCCATGAACTTGGTCCGCAGCTTCTCCATCACGTCCATCTTCTTCTTGCCCATCGCCTTGCGGAAGTCGTCGGCTTCGCTCGGCGTGAACTTGGCCATGCTCTTGGCGATCTCCATGACCTGTTCCTGGTACACCATGGTGCCGTAGGTGTCCTTCAGGATGGGCTCCAGCAGCGGGTGGTCGTAGACGATCTTCTTGCGGCCGTGCTTGCGCTCCACAAAGGTCTCGAGCATGCCCGACTCGATGGGGCCGGGGCGGTACAGGGCCACGAGGGCCGAGATGTCGCTGAAAACGGTGGGCTTGAGCCCTTTCACCAGCTTCTTCATGCCCTCGCTTTCCAGCTGGAACACGCCGGTGGTGCGGCCCTCGCAGAGCAGGTCGAAGGTCTTCTTATCGTCCATCGGGATGGAGTAGATGTCGAACTTCTCCTGCCCGGGGAGGCGGCGGATGAACTCGGAAGCGGTCTCGATGATGGTCAGGGTGCGCAGGCCGAGGAAGTCCACCTTCAGCATGCCGAGCGACCCCAGCATATTGCCGTCGTACTGCGTGGTGATGACGTCCTTGTTGTTGCGGTTCGCGAGCGGCACGTAATCGGTGACGTCGTCCTTGGAGATGACCACGCCCGCGGCGTGCACGCCGGTCTGGCGGCGCAGGCCCTCCACCTTCAGCGCGATGTCGAACATCTTCTTGAGCTTGGGGTCGCGCATGTAGTCTTTAAGCTCTCCCACCTCGTTCATCGCCTTGAACAGGGTGGCCTTGGGGTCGCCGGGGATGAGCTTGGCGATGGCGTTGACCTCGGCGAGCGGGATGTTCATGACGCGGCCCACGTCGCGGATGGCGCTCTTGGCCTTGATGGTGCCGTAGGTGATGATGTTGGCGACGCGGCTGGAGCCGTACTTCTCGCGCACGTACTGCACCACCTTCTCGCGGCCGTCGTCGGAAAAGTCGATGTCGAGGTCCGGCATGCTCTTGCGGCCCGGGTTCAGGAACCGCTCGAAGAGCAGGGAGTTGGGCAACGGGTCCACGCGGGTGATGTCGAGGGTGTAGGCCACCAGGGCTCCGGCGCCGGAGCCGCGGCCCGGCCCCACCGGCACTCCTATGGAGCGGCCGTGCTTTATGAAATCCATCACTATCAGGAAGTAGCTGGAGAAGCCCATCTTGCGGATGGTCTCGAGCTCGAACTCCAGGCGCTTATGGTACTCGGGGCCGGCGCCGGGCACCTTCTTCTTCAGCCCCTCCTCGCAGAGGTCCCTGAGGTAGTAGAAATCGCCGTCGCCCTGCGGGTGCTCGTCCTTGTAGCGCTGCGGGATGTCGAAGGCGGGCAGGTGCAGCTTGCTATTGTCCACCTTGACGTTGCACATTTCGGCTATGGCCAGGGTGTTCTTGACGGCGTCGGGCGTATGGGAGAAAAGCTTGATCATCTCGTCCGGGCTCTTGTAATAGAGCTCGTGCGTGGTCATGCGCATGCGGTCGGGGTCGTCCATCAGCGAGCCCGTGGAGATGCAGATATGCGCGTCGTGCGCCTCCCAGTCGTCCTTCTTCTGGTAATGGCAGTCGTTGGTGGCCACCACCGGGATGCCGGTGCGCTTGGAGACCTCGAGCAGGCCGGCCATCGCGGCGGTCTCCTCGGGGATATTGTGGTCCATCAGCTCGATGAAGAAATTGCCCTTGCCCAGGATGTCGCCGTACTCGGCGGCGATCTTGGCGGCCTCGTCGAGCTTGCCCTCGGCGCAGTTGCGCGCCACGTGGGATTTGAGGCAGCCGGAGAGGCAGACCAGGCCTTCGGCGTGCTTCGCCAGCAGTTCGCTGTCTATGCGGGGGTCGTGGTAGAAGCCCTCGAGGTACGCGGCCGAGACCATCTTCATCAGGTTGCGGTAGCCGGTCTCGTTCTTAGCCAGGACCGTGATGTGGCCGTTGTCGCGGCGGGTGCCGCTCTTCTCCTTGCGGGAGCCGCGGGTGATGTAGCATTCGCAGCCGATGATGGGCTTGAGGCCCAGCGCCTGCGCGGTGAAATAGAACTCCATGGCCCCGTACATATTGCCGTGGTCGGTGACGGCGATGGCGTTGCCGGGCACGGCGGCCAGGCCTTTGAGGAACTCCGACGGCCCGCCGTGCCCGTCGGTGATGCGCAGCATCCCGTCGAGCAGCGAGTACTCGGAGTGGTTATGGAGGTGTACGAACTTCGTTTGCATCTTATCCCGGAAAAGCGAAACCAGCCGCGGCCCAAAAACCCGCGCTCTTTAATTATATAAATAAATAGGCGGCGGCAGGAACCCGCGCCGCGCCCGGATTAGTCCCCGATCAGAGTGGAGAGCTTTTCGAGCACTTCGGCCACGGCGGCGGCCGGCAGCCGGCAGCAGAACCTGGCGCCCCTGGCGCGCCAGTCCAGGCTTTTTACCTGGTCGGAAAGGACCACCCCCGAGGCCTTAAGGCCGGCCGGCACCGGCACCTCGTGACCTTCCCCCCGAAAACTGGCCCAGTTGAAAGTTGTTAAAATAACCCATGGAGGGCAACTGGTATGGCAAACAGGA
>CAYSYJ010000028.1:0-18860 GCA_964435105.1 uncultured Elusimicrobiaceae bacterium | reverse complement strand
GTGGTGCTTGAGGCGCACCTGCACGTAGAGCTCGCCTGAGTCGCCGCCCTTAAGGCCGGCGTCGCCGCCGCCGTTGACGCGCAGCACCGAGCCCTCCTCGACGCCGGCGGGCAGCTTGATATTGATGGTGACGCGCTTGCGCTGGCGCCCGGCCCCGTTGCAGGCCTTGCAGGGGCTGGAGATGACCTCGCCCTGGCCGCCGCAGTCGGGACAGGCCTGGCTGAAAGCGAAGAAGCCCTGGGAGTACTGCACGCGGCCCGCGCCGTGGCAGGTGGGGCATTTCTTGATGCCGGTCTTGCCGCGGGCGCCGGTGCCGTCGCACTCCGGGCAGAGCTCGGTGCGGTCCACCGACACCGGCACCTTCACCCCGGTAAAAGCCTCTTCCAGGGAGATCTCCACCTCTTCCTTCAGGTCGGCGCCGCGCCGGGAGCGCGGCCGGCCGCGCCCGCCCTGGCCCTGCGCGAACAGGTTCTCGAAAAGGTCCCCGAACATGTCGCCCAGGTCCGCGCCGCCCTGGAACCCGCCGAAGCCTCCCCGCCCGCCGGCGCCGGCCTTCAGGCCCTCGGCGCCGAACTGGTCGTAGACCTGGCGCTTCTCGGGGGTCGAGAGCACCTCGTAGGCCTCGTTGATCTCCTTGAAGGTCGACTCGGCCTCCTTGTTGCCCTGGTTGCGGTCGGGGTGGTACTTCAGCGCCAGCTTGCGGTAGGCGGTCTTGATCTCGTCGGGGCCGGCGTTGCGCGCCACGCCCAGGGTGCGGTAATAATCGTTGGATGCCATAAGGGTGACAAAGGGATTCTACAAAACATCCGCGGCCCGGAAGGCCGCGGGCGGGCGGAAGGGACTGCGCCCCGCCGCCCGCCGCGCGCGCCGGGGACTTACTTCTTGTTGTCGTCCACCACTTCCGCGTCCACTACGTCGTCCTTGCCGCCGGCGGGCTTGGCGCCGCCGGGCTGGGGCCCTGCGCCGGCCCCGGCCTTGGCCTTCTCCTGCGCGGCCTTGTACACGGCCTCGCCCAGTTTCTGCGAGGACTGCAGCAGCGCGTCCTTGGCCTTCTTGACCTTCTCCATGTCGTCGCCTTTCAGGGCTTCCTTCAGCTCGTTGATGGAGCGGTCCACGGCCAGGCGCTCGTCCTGGCTGATCTTGTCGCCGTGCTCCTTGAGCGCCTTCTCGGTGGTGTAGAGGATGGTGTCGGCCTCGTTCTTGGCCTCGACCTTCTCCTTGTACTTCTTGTCCGCGTCGGCGAACTGCTCGGCCTGCTTCATGAACTTGTCGATGTCTTCCTTGCTGAGCTTGTTAGGGGCGCTGATGGTGATATGCTGCGCCTTGCCGGTGCCCAGGTCCTTGGCGTGCACCTGCAGGATGCCGTTGGCGTCGATATCGAAGGTCACCTCGATCTGCGGCATGCCGCGCGGGGCCGGCGGGATGCCGTCCAGGTCGAACTTGCCCAGCGACACGTTGTCGCCGGCCATCGCCCGCTCGCCCTGCAGCACGTGGATGGTCACCGCGGGCTGGTTGTCGGAGGCGGTGGAGAAGACCTGCGTCTTCTTCACGGGGATGGTGGTGTTCTTGTCGATGAGGCGCGTCATCACGCTGCCCAGCGTCTCGATGCCCAGGGACAGCGGCGTCACGTCGAGCAGCAGCACGTCCTTGACGTCGCCGGTCAGCACGGCGGCCTGCACGGCGGCGCCGCTGGCCACGCACTCCATCGGGTCGATGCCGCGCTCTATCTTCTTGCCGACGTACTCCTCCACGAACTTCTGCACGATCGGCATGCGGGTGGGGCCGCCCACCAGGATGATGCGGCTGATGTCGGAGCTCTTTAGCTTGGCATCGGCGAGCGCGGTGGTGATGGACTTCTCGCAGCGCTTGACGATGTGCTCGACGATGGCCTCGAGCTTGGAGCGGCCGAGCTTCAGCGCCATGTGCTTGGGGCCGCCGGCGTCGGCCGAGATGAACGGCAGGTTGATCTCGGTCTCCATGGTGGTGGAGAGCTCGATCTTGGCCTTCTCGGCGGCTTCCTTGATGCGCTGCATCGCGGTCGGGTCCTTGGCCAGGTCGATGCCGGTGTCCTTGCGGAACTCGCCGGCGATATACTCGATCAGCGCGTTGTCCATGTCGGTGCCGCCCAGCTGCGTGTCGCCGGAGGTGGAGATCACATCGAAGGTGCCCTCCTTGCCGAGCTCCATGATGGTCACGTCCAGCGTGCCGCCTCCGAGGTCGAAGACCATGATCTTCTGGTCGCGGCCCTCTTTATCGATGCCGTAGGCGAGCGCCGCGGCGGTGGGCTCGTTGACGAGGCGCACCACCTCGAGGCCGGCGATCGTGCCGGCGTCCTTGGTGGCCTGGCGCTGGTTGTCGTTGAAGTAGGCCGGCACGGTGATGACCGCCTTCTCCACCTTCTCGCCGAGGAAAGCCTCCGCGTCGCGCTTCACTTTCTGGAGCAGGAAAGCGCTGAGCTGCTGGGGCGTGAACTCCTTGCCGCCCACGCGGTACTTGTGGTCGGTGCCCATCTTGCGTTTGAAAGCGCTGACGGTGCCCTCGGGGTTGGCCACGGCCTGCCGGCGGGCGGGTTCGCCCACGAGCATCTGGCCGTCCTTGGCGAAAGCCACGTAGGACGGGAACGCCTTGCCGCCGAGGCTGGTGCCTTCCGCGGAAGGGATGATGGTAACTTTACCGCCTTCCAGCACCGCGGCCGCGGTGTTGGAAGTGCCCAGGTCTATACCGATTATCTTAGCCATATTGATATCCTCCAAATTAAGTTACTGCGAAATTCACTGCCCTTCTTCCGCCGGTTTCGGTTCCGGCTGCGGCTCCGGGGCCGCCTTCTTCTTGGCGATCTTCACCCGCGCGGGCCGCAGGATCTTTTCGCCGTAGTAGAAACCCTTCTGCAGCTCCTCCGTCACCAGCCCGTCGTTCTCCTCCGTCCCCTCCGTCACGCCCAGGATCTCGGAGGCCATCGGGTCGTAAGGCTTGCCCACCGGGTCCATCGGCCTTATGCCCTCGGCCTCGAACACCTTGGAGAACTCCTTGAAGATCATCTCGAGGCCCTTCAGCACGTCGTCGTTGGCGCCCCCGTCCTTGGCCGCGGCCACGTGGTTGTGGGCCGCCAGCAGCAGGTCGTAGAGCGGCAGCAGCTTCATCAGGATCTCGGCCTTGCCGTACTTTATCAGCTCGGGCTTCTCCTTCTCCACGCGCTTGCGGTAGTTCTCGAAGTCCGCCTGCAGCCGCAGCAGCTGGTTATAGTAGTCTTCGGCCTTCTTGCGCTGGGCCTCCAGCCCGTCCGCCGCGGCCTCGGCCGCCTTGGCCTCAGGCCCGCAGACGCAGTCCTGCGCCTCCTCCGCCTTCTTCCCCTTCTTCTCTTCGGCCTTGTGGTTCTTCATGCTATTCTTCCAGGTCGAGCTTCTCCCACTCGCCCAGCATATCCTCCATCATGGAGCTGACGGTGTCCACCAGGGAGATTATGCGCGGGTATTCCATGCGCTTGTAGCCCAGGATGCCGACCAGCCCCACGGCCTTGTCGTTCATGCAGTAGGAGCTGGACACCAGGCTGAAATTCTTGAATTCCTTCATGTGGTTCTCGGAACCTATCGTGACGTCCACGATGTGGCGCTTGCCGGGCTCGGCCAGGGCCCTGCCTTTAAGGGCGCAGTCGCGCAGGCGCTCGCGCAGCATGGCGGAGAAGCGCTCCTTCTCCTCCAGCAGCCGGGCGATGCTGCGCATGTCCTCCACGCTGTTCTCCTCGAGGTTCGCGAAGATGCGGCTCAGGCCCTCCAGGTACAGCGCGTCCTCGCTCCTGGCCAGGCCCTTGAAATAATCCACCAGTTTGCGCAGCAGTTCCTCCAGGCCCTTGTCTTTCTCCTTGGCGAGGAACTCCTTGAAGATCACCTGCGGCAGGTCCGACAGCGGCAGGTCCTTCAGGCGCCGGTTGAGGCGCATGGACAGCGCCTTCACGGCGTTCTTCTCCGCCGCGTGGTCCAGCGAGAAAGCGGCGTGCTTGATAAGGCCGGAGTGGGCGAACATCACGGAGAGCACGCTCTTGGGCCCCATGCTGAGCAGGTCCAGGCGCTTGACGCTGTCCATGTCGGTGTCGGCGCTCATCACGAAGCCGGCCCACTGCGACATGTCGGAAAGCATCCGGGAGGTATGCTTGAGGAAACCGTCGATCTGCTCGACGCGGCGGTCGTATTCGCGCTCGAGGCGGTCCTTCTCCACGGCGGCGAGCTGCTGCATGCGCTGGATATTGTTGACGTAGGCGCGGTAGCCCTTGTCGCTGGGGACGCGCCCGCCGGAGGTGTGGGGCTGTATCAGGTAGCCCTCGGTCTCGAGCTCCTTTAATATATTCCTTATGGTGGCGCTGGAAACGTTGAACCGGCCCTCTTCGGCGATCAGCTCGCTGCTGACGGGGCGGCCGGTGCTGACATAGTTGTAGATGACCCAGTTAAGGATCTTCTCCTTCCTGTCCTGCGCCACTTCCGGTTTTAGAACCCTCATAGCACCCTCGTTTTAATTAGCACTCGGAATACTTGTTTGCCAAAAATATTATACACCTTGAAGCCATAATTGTCAATACCGCCTCCCGACTGCTAAAAAAGAGCAAGGCGGCCGCGGGTGTGCCTCCCGGAACCAGTTGGGGAGGGGAGGCTCCAACCGCGGAACGCGGTTGGAGGGGAACCGCGCAACGGTTCCCTGCAGTCCTGGTTCAGGGAGGCACACCCGGGGACGCCTGACTCGGAGCATGACTATGGTCAAAACAGTTTTTGGAGGACCTGTGTTAAACTATAGGCAGGTTACGGAGGCGAGCATAATGAAATTTTCAGCGGCAATAGCGGCTATCTTCCTGGCGGCCCCGGCGCACGCCGGCGACTGGGCCCCGGGGTTCGACATCGCTTCGCTGGCGGCCATAGAAGTCCCCGCCGCCGCGGCGGCCAAGGCCGGCCCCAAGGAAGGCGCCAACTACTCCGGCGCGGAAGAAGTGCTGATAAAGGAATTCGGCGTCGACACCATCGCCCTGGACATGCCCGAGGCCGAAGTCATCCGGCAGAGCCATTTCTACGATAACGCTTTCTGCTTCGAGCACGCCCTGCGCCTGTCGCTGCTGGCCCTGCTGGAGGATTACTCCTCCCCCACCAGCCCGCTGGCCCGGGCCCTGCGCGAGGCCGGCGTCCAGAACTCGCCCTCCAAGAGCCAGCTGAACAAGGCCCGCCAGAAGGTCATGGCGCTGCTCAACGACGGCGCCTCGCTGGCCTCCCTGGTAAGGCCCTATCACCAGTACCAGCCCCTTAACGGAGAGACCGTGGAGCGCAACTGGATCTTCTTCTTCAGGCTGGACGGAGAGTCCTACTGGGCCGTGGTCGACAGGGCCGGCGAGAAACCCGCCCTGGTCTACGGCGACTGAAAACCCGCCGCGAAGAAAAACCCCGGGGCTTCCCCCGGGGTTCTTTTTTTCCGGCCAGGCCTCAACCCGGGAATCGCCAGATGAAAAGCGCGGCGACGAAACCGGAGAGCAGGGAGACGACGCCCAAAGTCATGGTACTGAACCCGAATAATTCCCTCGCCTCGCCGGAGCGCCGCGCCGAGAAAAGCCTGTAAAAAACGGCCGCAGCGCCGCAGCAGGCGAGCGCGGCCGCCAGCCGCCAAGGCCAGGCGGGCGAGCCCCAGTATCCCTTGTTTATGCGCCAAAGCAGGTCCGTGAACACGGCGACCGCGCCGCCCAGGAGGGCCAGCAAGGGGAAAAGCGCGGCGAAACCGGCCGGCACTTTCCCCAGGACCCGCCCCCCCTCCGCGGCGGGCGCGGCCCCGGGATCCTTTGAGACGAGGATCCAGTTCCGGCCCAGGCCGGAAAGCAGGCCGGCCAGCGGCGTAGGGACGGCGAAGATCAGCGCGACGAAGGCCGCCAGCAGGGAGTGCTCCTTGGAGTTGTCCAGCCCGTAAGGGTAGCCGGCCGAAAGGCGCGCGAACAAGGCCAGGCCTGTCAGGGCCAGGCCCGCAACCGCCGCCCCGGCCGAGGCGGCGAAGCCCGTAAGCCCCGCCCGGGCCCAGCCGCCGCGGCCTGCCGGCTCGGCCATCCTGTAAAAACCCACGGCGGAAGCGGGCAGCCAGGCCGCGCAAACCGCCAGCAGGGCCCAAATCCCCGCGTCCGCGGAGGCCAGCGAGGCCAGCCATACCACCGCGGCGGCGCAAACGGAATATACCGCCGCGAAAGCCGCGCCTTTTTTCACGACAGGCTTAAGGTCCATCTTTTCCCCTTTACCAATCCAGCGCGCGCCGTATGGCCAGGTCCCAAACCGCGTCGGGCAGCAGCCAGCGCGCGAAAAGTATAAGGGAGGCCTTGAAAGGGACCGCGTAGCGGGCCGCCGGCCTGGGCGACTCCAGCGCCTTCAGGATGACGGCGGCGACCTTTTCAGGCCCCGGCGCGCCGCCGCGGTAGCCCGCCCTGAACTTTTTAGTCAGGCGCTCCACCAGGGGCGCGTAAGCGCCGGCGCCGGAATATTTGTTCAGGTTCACCAGGGCGGTATCGTCCCATTCCGTCTTGATAGGGCCCGGCTCCACCAGCGTCACCCGGATCCCGAACCGCGCCGTCTCCAGGCGCAGCGCGTCGGAATAGGCCTCGAGGGCGTGCTTGCTGGCGTGGTACCAGCCGCCGGTGGGCATTCCGACCTTGCCAGCTACCGACGAGATATTTATTATCCGCCCGCCGCCGCGCGCCCGCAGGTGCGGCAGCAGCAGCTGGGTAAGCCGGGCCAGGCCGAAAAGGTTGACCTCGAACTGCCGGCGGGCCTCCGACAGGGGAACGTCCTCCACCGCGCCGTGGGCGCCGTAGCCGGCGTTATTGACCAGCGCGCACAGCCCGCCGCCGGCGGTCACCGCGGCCGCCGCCTCCCGCAGCGAGGCCTCGTCCGTGACGTCCAGCCGCAGCAGGGTGGCGCCCAAAGCCTCGAGCGGCTTCATTTTTTCCAACCTGCGCGCCCCGGCGAATACTTTCCACCCCCGGTTAAGCAGCAGTTCGGAGGCGGCGTAGCCTATGCCGGCCGAAGCGCCGGTAACCAGCACGGTTTTGGTCATGACGATATTATAGAAAAAGCCGGGGCCGTGTTTTTTTGATACCATGAAGGCATGCAAGAGTTCCCTTTCCGACTGTCCCCGGGCTGCCTGGAGGAGAAATTCGTGCGCAGCGGCGGCCACGGCGGCCAGAACGTGAACAAAGTCGCCACCGCGGTGCAGCTGCGCCTCTCGCTCTACCGTTCGGGCCTCCCCTGGCCCGTGCAGCAGCGCCTGCGGGACCTGGCCGGCTCGCGCCTCACCGCCGACGGGGACATAGTGATAATCGCCAGTGAATACCGCACCCAGGAACAGAACCGGCAGGCCGCCCGCGGCCGCCTGGCCGCCCTGCTCGAGCGCGCGGCCCGCCCGCCCAAACCGCGGCGCGCCACCAAGCCCACCTTCGGGTCCAAACAGCGCCGCCTGGAAAGCAAAAAGCTCCGGTCCGACGTGAAAAAGGACCGGAGCCGCCCCTGCGGTGACTGACCCTTACTAGCCGCCTTTCCCGGCGGCCAGGAGCCGCATCCTCGCCAGATTCTCCTTTATCGGGACATTATCGGGATAGGTCCGGCCCAGGGCCGTCATCATTTTCAGGGCTTCGGCCCTGCGGCCGCTGTGCCAAAGGGCCATGGCGAAAGCGTTCTGCGGGTCGGGCCTGTCCGGCGCCAGCTTGAGCAGCGGCGCCAACGCCTCCACGGCCTCGGGGTAGCGTCCTTCACCCATGAGTATGAGCCCCAGGCGGTAACCGGCGAACAGCCTAGGCCCGTCGCGCAGCGTCCACCTGTAATTCTTCTCGTCAGAACCGCGCAGCTTTACCTCCGCGTGCGCGACCGCGATCCAGAAAACGGCGGCCGCGGCCACGACCGCGTGCGGCAGCAGGCGCAGGCGGGCCGTGTATATTTTCCCCGGCAGCTCCAGAAGCCCCAGCAGGAGCAGGAAAACGGCCGGCGCGGACATGAATATCCACTTATCCATCAGCACCTGGTTGAAGAGCATGGCCGGCACCTTTGGCGCGAGACCGGCCAGGAACCAGGCCAGGCAGAAAAACGCCAGGCGGCGCTTCAGGGGCAGGAGAAAAATACCGGCGGCCGCGGCGGCGGCCGCCGCCAGGTACAGGGGCCAGAAGGGCGAAGGCTCCGGCAGCCTGGGCCAGGTTTCCAGCCCGAGGGGTACCAGAAGCAGGCCCAGATAGTGAAAGACCGCCGACGGCAGGGACTTCAACGAGAACTCCAGCGCCTGCCAGGCCCCGGCGGAGGGCGCGTCCACGAAGAGGTGGCGCAGCCACAGGTAAAGGCCGCATACCGGCAGCAGGGCCAGGGGCTTGCGGTACTCGCTCCTGAGCCTGCCGGCGAAGGCCAGGCAGATCGCGAGCAGCAGCGGCAGCGTCACATTGCTCTCTTTGGCGAAAACCGCGGGGACTGACAGGAGCAGGGCGGCGGCCGTGCGGTTCTTCAGGAACAGCAGCAGGGACCCCAGCAGCAGGAAATTGGCCATCGATTCCCCGCCTGTGGCGGCCAGCAGGTCGTCGATTATCAGCGGATTCACGGCGAAAAGGCAGGCCGAGAGCAGGGACAGCGCCTGGCCTAGGCCCAGAGAGGACAGCAGGCAGTAGAGGAGCACGGCGTTGCCGGCGTGGAAAAGAAGGGAAACGGCGTGATAGCCGGCCGGAGACCTGCCCCAGAGCGAGTATTCGGCCCTGGTCAGCAGGGCCAGCACCGGCCGGTAATAGAAAGCTCCCGCTTCCTTGTGAACGTTGGAGGTAAGATCGGCCTTTATCGCCGCTGCGCTGATGCCCGGCGGAGACTGGGCGGCGCGCAGCAGGTAGGGATCGTCTATCATGAAGCCGACCCGCAGGGTCGGCCAGAAGGCCGCGAGGGCCAGGGAAACTATCAGGGCCGGTTTCCAGACGGCGGCGGAAAGGGGCCGTTCACCAGCTGCGGCGGCAGGCATCACTGCGTAAGGAACAGGTCCTTCGTCACATTGTACTTCCCCGCCAGCCAGGCCGTGACCTCGCGGGCCGCGGCCGCGGTATCGTTCTCCCTGGCCTCCAGGAAAGGCTCGTAATCGGCCGTCAGAGCTATCTTCTCGTCGTCACTTAAGGCGTCGAGCCCCCGGTCAGCGAAGGCCGGCAGGTCGCGCTCCAGCAGCGCCGCCAGCTCGCCGCAGGTGACCGCCGCGGCCGCCCTCCGGAAGGCTTTTACCGGGTCGTAAGCGGCGCCCTGCTCGTAGGAGGCCTTGAAGGTCAGCAGGACGATCTTGGAAAGCGCGGCCTGGTTCATCGGGTTCACGGCGTGCCCGGCGGTCCACTCAGGCAGCTGGGCCGGGCGGCCGGTGACGGCCCGCAGGTGCAGGAACTTGCACATGCGCGGCCCGTCGTTGACGGGATAATTGTCCCACAGGAAAGGTTTGCGCCCCAGCCTGGCGCCGGCGGCGCGCAGGTGCTCCCCGGTATAGCCCTTGGAGCAGACCAGCTCCCCCGTCCAGAAGGAGCAGACCTTCTTGTCGAGGCCGGCGTTCAGCTTCTCGAAATAGCCCTCGGGCATCTTGCCGAAGAGCTTTTCCAGGACCGGGTCGTCGGAATAATAGGTGGGGCAGAAGATCAGCTGCTTCGCCGAGGAGCGGGCGGCCAGCCAGTTCACCACCTCGGTCTGCTTCTCGGCGAGGCCCGGCAGGTCCCCCTTCATATCGTCCATCAGCACCCCGAGCTTGTTGACGCCGATGCGGTTGAAGACGTCGAGCTTGGCCTGCAGCAGGCGCTTGGCTTCCAGGTCGAACTGGCCCAGGTAGATCTCGTAAGGGCTGAAGCCGACGCCGAACTCGATGCCGAGCGAATGGCACTGGCCGGCCAGCTTGGCGAGCTTCTCCTCGTGGGCCTTGGGGAAGGGCTCGCGCCACTTCTTGCGCAGGTAAGGATCGCCTTTGGGCGCGTAGATGTAGAAGGAGAAGCCCTGTTTGCGCAGGAAGGAGGCGTAATCCGCCCGCTCGCCCCAGCTCCAGGGCTCGCCGTAAAAACCTTCTATGACTCCGAGATGGGCCTTCATGTTCACCTCGCCAGCAGGCCGTCCAGGCGCTTCTGCGCCTTCTTGGCCAGCGGGTCTTCCTGGTATTTTTCGGTAACGGCCGAGTAATAGGCCCGGGCCTTCTCGAAATTCTTGGACTTCTCGAAGATCTCGCCGGCGGCCAGCAGGGCCTTGGGCGCCAGCGGGTCCCTGGGGAAATCCGCGGCGAGCCGGTCGTAGATCTTTATCTCCCCTTCCTGGTCCTTGAGGTCCTTGCGGTGGATCTCGGCGGCCAGCATCAGGGCCTCGGCGCCGCGCGAATCCTTGTACGCGTCCGCCAGGCGGGACAGCACGGCCACGGCCTCCGGGAACTTGTCCAGCTCTTCGCGCTGCACGCGGGCCGCGGCGAGGTAGGCTTTGTGGGCTTCCGGCGTGTCGGGGTAGAGGCGGATGATCTCCTCGTAAACCTCTACCGCCAGCTGGTGCTGGTCGCGCTTTTCGGCCAGCTCGGGCAGGCGGGCGTAGGCGGCCTTGGCCTGGTCGGTGCCGGGCAGGGTGCGGGTGATGTCCCGGAATACCTTCAGAGCCCTGTCGTACTCTTTCAGGTTGTCGGCCAGGATCACGGCGAGGAAAAGCTTGGCGCGGGGCACGCGCGGGCTGCCAGGGTAGACCGCTATGACCTTTTCGTAGCCGAACCGGGCCTTCAGGTACTCCTTCATGTTCAGGTGCATGTCGGCCGCGTCCATGGCCACCTTATCGTTGCCGGGCCGGCCGGGGTACCTGTTGAGGAAAGCGCGGTACTCTTCCATGATAGGCTCGTAGAAGGCCGCGCCTGCCTTGACGGGAAGCAGGTCCAGCATGGCGTAGAGCCGGTCGGCGGTATCCCCGGCGGGGACGGCCTTGGCCAGTTCCAGCAGCCCCGGCTTCGCCTTCTTGTCGGCTTTTTTATCCAGGATCTCCTGGAACAGTTTTTTCGCTTCCTCGCTCGACCCACCGGCGGGGAACTCGTAAAAGTGGTGGACCAGGTCGATGAGGGCGCCTTTATGGTCGCCCAGCCGGTAGCGCAGGCCGGCCCTGATATACTGGCCCGCGCCGTCCGGGTTGCGGGCCAGCCAGTCGTCGATGCCTTCCAGCAGCATCTGGAGGATTTCTTCGCTCTTGTCTGACGAGTTATTGAGGAAAAATTCCCATTCCGCGGATACGGAGCCGTCCTGCGCCGGGGTAACCGCCGGCTCGGCGGCGGGCGCCTCCCGCTGCGGGGCGGGCGCCGCCTCGGGCTGGGGCACCGGCGCCGCGGCCTCCGCACCGGCGGCCGGCGCGGCCGCGGCAACTTCCTGCTCCTGCATGGGCGGTTGGGCGGGCTGGTCTTCCTGGGCGGCCAGGCGGCCGCAAAGCAGGGAGCAGAACAGGGGGGCAAGTAAAAGTTTCGTCATCGCTCTAAGTTCTCCGTGACCGGGGTTCATTCCCTCACCACCTTTATACCTTCGTAATCCAGCCAGTCGAGGGAGAGCGGGCTGAGGATGGCGTTCGCCGGGACCTTTATGGCCCGGGCGCCCGGGGCGAGCAGGCGGCGCAGCTTGTAGTCGCTGATAAAGACGCGGCGGGCCCTGGCGGCCTTGCCGCCGGGTCCGGGCCGGGCGCCTCCCCCCGCTTGGCGGGCGAGGTGGCCGGCTATCAGGTCCGTTATCGCGCCTTTCGTCAGCATAAGCGGCGGCCGGACGGTCGGACCGTCCGGCGCGCGCGTATCCGGGCTTTAGGAAACCTTTACGGAGATCTTGGCCAGGTACTTGTCCAGGTCGTCGGCGGGCCGCGGTATCACGTGGATACCCACGAGTTCGCCGGCCTTCTGGGCGGCGGCCCCGCCGGCTTCGACGGCGGCGCGCACGGCGCCGACCTCGCCCACGCACAGGGTGGTCACGTAGCCGGAGCCGATCTTCTCGTAGCCGAGCAGGCGCACCTTGGCGGCCTTGCTCATGGCGTCGGAAGCCTCGATCATCCCGATGAACCCCTTGGTCTCTATCATGCCCAGCGCTTCTTTCGGTTCAGACATTTACTTTCTCCTTGAGAACTTGCTTCACGAAATCCTGTCCGTGGGGCCGGCCGGGAAATTGTCCCGCCCGCCAGGACTGCAGGGAACCGTTGCGCGGTTCCCCTCCAACCGCGTTCCGCGGTTGGAGCCTCCCTTCCCCAACTGGCGTTCGGGGCAATTCCCCGACCGTCCCCGGAATTCAATACTGACCCTTGGCGGCTTCCCCGCCGGAAACTATGGCTATGCTCGCGCTCGTGCCCAGGCGGTTGGCGCCGGCCTTGACCATGGCCGCGGCCACCTCGGCGTTCTTGATGCCGCCGGACGCCTTCACGCCCATCTCCGGGCCCACCGTCTGGCGCATCAGGGCCACGTCCTCGGGGGTCGCGCCGCCGGAGCCGAAGCCGGTGGAGGTCTTCACGAAATCCGCCTGCGCCTGCTTGCTCATCTTGCAGGCCCGCACCTTCTCGTCGTTGGTGAGGTAGGAGGTCTCGAGGATCACCTTCAGGCACTTGCCCCGGGTGGCCTCGCGCACCGCCCGGATATCGTCGAGCACCAGCTGGTCGTTGCCGGACTTCAGCGCGCCGATATTGATGACCATGTCGATCTCGTCGGCGCCGTTGGCTATGGCGTCGCGCGCCTCGATGGCTTTCACGGTGGGCGTGGTGGAGCCCAGCGGGAAGCCGATGACGGTGCAGACCATCACGTTGGAGCCGCGCAGCAGGCGGCTGGCCAGGGCCACGTAGCCGGGGTTCACGCAGACCGAGGCGAAGCGGTACTTGCGGGCCTCTTCGCAGAGCTTGCCGATCTCCTCCTGCGTGGCGTTGGCCTTGAGCAGGGTATGGTCTATCATGCCGGCTATCGACGAGCTCTGTTCGTTCGGGTTGCAGAAGCTCACGCGGTCGGCCGAGGCCTTGATCTGCTGGGGCGTATAGCTGTTGAGCGGGTTGCAGCTCTGGCAGGAGGAGGAGCAGGTGTTGGTCTCGAGCCTGCAATCGCCCTGGCCGGAACAGGCTTTCTTCTCGGGGGCGGCCCCGGGCCGGTTCACCAGCGGGTGCTGGAACACCTTGCCGGCGCTGCCTATGCTGACGGAATCGCCGGGCATCTTCCTGGCCGGTTCGCCGGCGCCCTGCGCCCTCATGATCCTGGCCACCTCGGCCGCGATTTTCTTGATGTCCTCGTCGTTCATGATCAGCCTCTCTTGTCGATGTGCACTTTATCCACTATGCCGGCCACTACCGTGCGCACCGGCGCCTTGGAGTTCTTCAATATCTTGCGGGCGCTGCCGCCCTCGTCCACTATCAGCACGGTGTCGCCGACGCCGGCGCCCTGGTTATCCAGCACCAGCTGCGCGTCCCCGGCGGGCTTGCCGTCCGGGCCGAGCGGCTTGGCCAGCAGCATGGTGGCGTTCTGCAGCCCCGGGTGCTTGCGGGTGGCCCACACATTACCGATAATTTTCGCTACGAACATAAATTTTCAGGCCAGCCGTTTGCCGTCTATGATGCCAACTATCGCGGCGTCCACCGGCGGCGGGGCGGCCTTGGCGGCGGTCTCGCCCTCCCAGCCCTCGAAGGCCACTATGGCCTCGCGCGAGGCCACGAAGAAGACGGTCTCCCCCGCCCCCGCGCCTACGGTGTCTCCCGCTACCAGCGGGTCGCCGGCGGGCTTGTCGGTCTCCCAGTCCAGCGGCTGTATCAAAAGCAGGGTCTTCTGCTCCATGCCGCAGCATTGGCGCGAGCAGAAAACCCTTCCGATGACCTTGGCCTGTTTCATTTTAGGACCCTGTCCGACATAAGCGATTTCGTCTGCAATTTGCGCTTTTGGCCTGCGCCTTCGCGGCGCTCGTCTTACAGCCTCTGGCCGAGGATGCTCGCCTCGCACCGCTTCGGCTCGTCAACAAAATCTCAAATTTCGCCATGAAAGCCTTATGCCGGACAGGGTCCTAGCAGCAGCGCTGCTCTATGGCGGTGATCTTGTCCAGCCGCTTCTGGTACTTGCCGCCCTCGAATGGCGTATTGAGCCAGACCTTCACCATCTCCTGCAGCGCCAGCTCGCCGTGGGTCTTGCCGCCCAGGCACAGCACGTTGCAGTCCTCGTGCGCGGAGGCGAACCGGGCGGAGATGATATCGTAGGCGGCCACCGCGCGGATGCCGGCTATCTTGTTGGCGGCCAGCGGCATGGCGCCGTTGAAGCCGTCCACCAGCACGCCCTTGTCGAATTCCTTCTTGCGCACGGCCTCGCCCACCAGCAGGGCGATGTCGGGGAAATCCACCGGCTCCGTGGAATAGCAGCCGAAGTCCGTCACCTCGTGGCCGAGGCCCTGCAGGAACTTCTTGAGCCTCTCCTTCGCCTCGAAACCCGCGTGGTCCGCGCCTATTACGATTCGCATAAAGCCTCTCTTATATGACCGCGCCCAGGTGCTCGTGGGCGTTCGGTATCACTATGCGGCTGACCACGGCGTCCTCGCCGATAGCCTTCACCCCGGCGGAGACCGCCGTGCGCACCGCGCCCGGCTCGCCCACTACCGCGAAATAGCCCTTGCCGCCTATGCCCTTGCCGGTGTTCACCTCGGCCACGTGCACGAAGGCGGCCTTGGCCGCGGCGTCGGCCGCGAAAAGGGCGGGCAGGGCCTCCTTGGTCTCCACGATGCCCACCGCTTCGATCTTTTGGGGTTTGATGCGCTTATTCAGCGCGGCGAGCGCCCCGGCATGCACGTTGCGGATGATGTGGCGGGCGACGGCGGTGTTGCCGGCTATTTCCGCGCCTTTCGCCAGGGAGGATTCCACCTCGCCCACCGGGCCGGAGATAACTACTATGTACTTGCCCCCGGAGATGGCCTGGTGCACCTCGGGCTTTACGCCCGCGGCCTTGCACATCCCGTCGAGGGCCTCGATGCCCTTGGCTATCGAGGAAGTCTCCAGCATACCTATCGCGATATTGGCCTGCATAGTGGTAACTCCTTAAGCTATCCTGAAATCGCCTACCGTGCTGCACTGCAGCGGGCGCACGAAATGCCGGGTCCGGGTGATGCCGTCGCCGGTGGGGGTGCCGATGGACATGGAGGCGTAGCCCTCGCCGAGGCCCAGGCCGTGCAGCGTGCAGCCGTTCTTGACGAAGATCGAGCAGGCCATGCGGCGGCTCATCTTCGTCATGTTCTTTATGTTCGTCGAGTACATGCCCGCGGTGTGGTGGTTCTCCCCCTCCGCGAAATAGGCGAGCTCGATGGCCTCGTCGATGTTGCGGGAGGTGGTGACCGGCAGCACCGGCATCAGCTGCTCGCTGACCACGAAGGGGTGGTCGTTGGGCACGTCGGCCCAGAGCACCCGGACCTCGTCGGAGAGGTTCAGGCCTATCGCCTTCGCTATGACGGAAGGGTTCTTGCCTATGAAATCCCGGTTGACCTTGGGTTCGCGGCCGGGCTCGAGTATCGCCAGTTTCGTGAGCTGGTCCATCTGCGCGCCGGTCAGCTCGTGGGCGCGGTGGTCGCGGCGCATGGCCTCCAGGAAGCGGGCCCGCGCGGCCTCCACGACGATCACTTCCTTCTCGGCGATGCAGAGCACGTTATTGTCGAAGCCGCAGCCGGTGATGATCTCGGCCGCGCAGTCGGGGAAGACGGCGGTCTCGTCCACCACTATCGGCGGGTTGCCGGGGCCGGCCGCTATGGTCTTGCAGGCCTTGCCGGCGGTCATGGCCACTTTCACTATGGCCGGGCCGCCGGTGACGATGTTCATATTGGTGCGCGGGTGGCACAAGAGCTGCTTGGTGGCCTCCTGCGTTGGCCTGGCTATGGTGGTCACCAGGTTGGCGGGGCCGCCCGCGGCCACGATGGCCTGGTTCAGCACGCGCACCGCGTCGGCCACGCAGCCCTTGGCGGCCGGGTGCGGCGAGAACACCACCGAGTTTCCGGCGGCGAGTATGCCGATGGCGTTGCTGACTATGGTGGCTACCGCGTTGGTGGAAGGGGTGATGGCGGCGACCACGCCGAAAGGCGCGTATTCGACGAGGGCCATGCCCTTGTCGCCGGTGAAAGCCGTGGCGCGCAGGTCCTCGGTGCCGGGGGTCTTGTCGGCCACCACGAGGTTCTTGAGCACCTTGTCGGCCACGCGGCCCATGCCGGTCTCGGCTACGGCCAGCTCGGCCCAGCGGCGGGCGTTCTGCCGGGACACCTCGCGCATGGCGGCTATTATCTTGGCGCGGGCCTCGAGGCCCATGTCCTGGAAGCCGGGCTGGGCGGCGGCGGCGGCCTTGACGGCCCCGTCCACGCTCTCGAACACCGGCCCGCCCGAAGAGGGCTCGACGGCCGGCGCAGGAACGCCGGCGCCGAGGTTGCGCACCACCTCGGTCACTATCTTTTTCAGGTCTTCTTCGCTCAAGGGCATAGGGCCGCCTTACTCCGCGAACTTGTCCACGGATTTCTTGAAGACTATCTTCCCGTCCTTCTCGACGGTGTCCACTATCGCGAAGACGGTACAGTCCACCGGGGTATTCTCGGTCTTGCTGGTCTGGCGGGCGCTGGAGCCCTGCACCAGCAGCACCAGTTCGCCGGTGCCCGCGCCGACGGCGTCGATGCCGACGAGGGTATTGCCCTTAGGCTTGTCGTCGAGACCCACCGGCTGCACCATCAGCAGCTTGGTGCCCACGAGCTTGTCGTCCTTGCGGGTGCAGACCACGTTGCCCACTACGCGTGCGAATAACATATTCCCTCCGCTGAAAAAATAGGGACGGAGCCCTATTTTCCCGAAATCCCGGGACAGGCGCCCTATTGATATCAATAAATTATTAATCGTCTGCGAAATAAAAATAGGGCTCCGTCCCTATTTTTTATTTCTTTTTGGCTTCGCTGATCGGCAGCTTGCCTTCCAGGTCGCCGTGCGGCTGCGGGATCACGTGCACGCTCACCAGCTCGCCCACCTTCTGGGCGGCGGCGGCGCCGGCGTCGCAGCTGGCGCGGCAGGCGGCCACTTCGCCGCGGAAAAGGATGGTGACGAGGCCGGAGCCGATCTTCTCATAGCCCACTATGTGGACATTGGCGGCCTTCACGGCGGCGTCGGCCGCTTCCACGCAGGCCACGAGGCCCTTGGTCTCTATCATTCCGAGTGCTTCCATGTTATCTTCCTCCTGTCGAACTCAGCTAAATTACCGAAATCAGACTATGTAGGCGGAGTCGCCATTCTTGAGGCCCGCGGCGTTGGCCTCTTCCACGTCCAGGTGCAGCTCCAGGGAGTAGGCGTCGCCGACGCGGCACAGCACCCTCTCGAAGATGGTCTCGCGCTCGGTGCCGGCGCCGCAGAGCACCCGCACTTCCTGGCCGTCCTTGACCTTGTACTTAGCGCCTTCGGCCAGGTTGAAATGGATATGGCGCTTGGAGAGGATCACGCCCTGCTTTATCGTCACCGAACCCTTGGGGCCGACCAGCTTTATGCCCGGGGAGTTCTCCAGCTTGCCCGAGTCGCGGATCGGCGGCTCCACGCCCAGCCGGCGCGCGTCGGCCAGCGACACCTCCACCTGGCTGTACTTGCGGTAGGGGCCTATCATCCGCACGTCCTTGATGGCGCCCTTCGGGCCCTCCACCGTAACCCGCTCATTGCAGGCGTACTGCCCCGGCTGCTTGACCGGTTTGAGCCGAGTGTCGTCGCAATCGTGCCCGAACAGGGTCTTAAAATCTTCCTTCGTGAGATGAACGTGCCGGTTGGAGACGCCCACGGGGACGGGCAGGGAGGACCGCTCCTGGCGGAGTTTCAGGTCCTCGAGTATCTCGTTCAGCAGTTTCTCGTTCACTGTTTTTTTCTCTGGATCCCGGCTTTCGCCGGGATGACGGCCCTACCCTTTACCTGCTGAGGGCGGGCTGGAAATGTATCACGCGCAGGAACTTGTCGGCCTTCAGGCTCTCGCCGCCCACCAGGGCGCCGTCGATGTCGGGCTGGGCCATCAGTTCGTCGATATTCTCGGCCTTCACCGAGCCGCCGTAGAGGATGCGCACCGCTCCGGCGTAATCCTTGCCGTAGATGCGCTCCATCTGCTTGCGGACGAAAACGTGGGCGTCCTGCGCCTGGTCGGGTGTGGCGGTCTTGCCGGTGCCTATGGCCCACACGGGCTCGTAGGCGATGACGACCTTCGCGGCCTCGGCGGCGGTGATGCCGGAGAAGGCGCCGTTGAGCTGGGTCTCGAGCACCTTGTAGGTTTTCTGGCTCTCGCGCTCCTCCAGGGTCTCGCCGATGCAGAGCACGGGCACGATATTGGCTTTTATCGCGGCCTTCATCTTCTTGTTGATGACCTCGTCGGTCTCGAGGAAAACCTTGCGGCGCTCGCTGTGGCCTATGATGGCGTGGGTGCAGCCGGCGTCCTTGATCTGCGACGGGGAGACCGCCCCGGTGAAGGCGCCCTTCTCCTCCCAGGCTACGTCCTGGGAGGACAGGAAAATTTTGGAGCCGGCCAGCGCGGCGTGGACGGCGTGCAGGGCGGTGAAGGTCGGGGCGAGCAGGACCTCGTGCTTCAGGTCCGGATCAAGGCCTTTCTTCATGGCGGCGGCGAGGTCGGCGGCCTCCTTGGCGGTCATGTGCATTTTCCAGTTGCCGGCTATCATCGGGATACGGGCCATTGTCGTGTCTCCTTAATTAATTAGATTATACAATACTGGGGACAGATGTCTGTCGCACGCCAAAACCGCCTGTCCGCCAAGAACAAGACGTCTGTCCCCGGCCTTAAATAAGTTCCCTCAGCAGTTCGGGCCTGGGCTGCGGGATAACTACCTTCTCCACCAGCAGGCCCTTTTTGGCCACCACGGCCGCCCCGGCGCC
>CAYSYJ010000027.1:0-19143 GCA_964435105.1 uncultured Elusimicrobiaceae bacterium | reverse complement strand
TGCAGAAGACCCACGCCTTCTACGAGAAGTACGGCGGCAAGACCATCATCATCGCCCGCTTCGTGCCCATCGTGCGCACCTTCGCGCCTTTCGTGGCCGGGGTGGGGGCCATGACCTACGGCAAGTTCCTGGCCTATAACGTGATAGGCGGGCTCCTCTGGGTCTTCTCCATCACGCTGGCCGGCTACTTCTTCGGCAATATCCCGGCGGTGAAGAACAACTTCACCGCGGTGATCATGGGCATCATCGTCGTCTCCGTCCTGCCGGGAGTAATAGAGTATATCCGCCACCGCCGCTCCGCCGCGAAAGCGGCCTAGGGCGCGCCCCCTCAGGCGGGCCCCCGGCCGCCCGGGGGCTTTTTTGCCGTTGACCGGGCGCGCGGGCCTGTGCTAGAATATTTCTGAACGAACGCTCGTTCATATATGGTAAAACCAGCCGCCCTCCCCAAAAAGACCGGCGCCGGCAACCTGGGCCGCATCCTCGCCGCCGCCGCCCGGCTGTTCACCCGGCAGGGCTTTCACGGCACCTCCACGCGCGACATCGCGGCCGAGGCCGGCGTCTCGCTGGGCAATATCTACAACTATTTCAAGACGAAGGAGGAGATCTTCGTCTGGCTGCTGGAGACCTACGAGAAGGAGTACTTCCGCCCCGACCAGCCGCTGATCAAGGCCCTGCTGGAAAGCTCCTTCCCGGACAATATCGAGGCGCTGGGCTTCGCCTCCCGCGACACCATAGAGAAGTTCTCGACCTATATCCTCCTTATATACGTGGACGTGGTGGAGTTCGAGGCCAGGCACGTGGCGCGGCTGTTCGCCAATATGCGGGCGGGCTACGCGCAGGCCATCAAGGCCCGCGGCGGCGCCGGGCTGAAAAAGATAGCCCCCGACCTGGACCCCGTGGCGGCCCTCATGATGGTGACCTGGAACTATTACAACTATTTCGTGATGGAGAAGCTCTTCAAGGTGAAGGGGCATTACGGCCTGCCCGATAACGAGGCCGTTAAGCTGTTCGCCCGCGTGTTCAAGCGCGGGATCCTCAGGGGGAAGGCATGATGACGCTGGAAAAGACCCGGCCCGCGCCCCGCGCCTGCGCCGAAAAGCTGATAACGGCCGAACAAGCCGCCGCTAAGATAAAGAGCGGCGACGACGTGGTGGTGGCGCAGTGCGCCTCCGAGCCGCAGGGCTGCATGGCGAAGTTCCATACCGCCGCCCCCCGCGTTAAGGACGTCCGTGTCTTCTCGGTGCTGACCCTCAAACCCTACGATTTCTACATGAAGCCGGAGATGCGGGGGCATTTCGAACTGGCCAGCTGGTTCCACGCGCCGGGCTCGCGCCAGGCGCTGGCGGCCGGGGCCGGCACCGTGACCTATGTGCCCAACATGCTGCACCGCGCCGCGACGGACCGCATCCAGGCCCGCAAGCCCGACATCTTCTTCGGCACCTGCACGCCGCCGGATGGCAAGGGCTTCGTCTCGCTGTCGCTCGGCATCACCTACGAGAAGGACGTGATAGAGGCGGCCGATACCGTGATCCTCGAGATCAACCGCAACCTGCCTCGCACTTTCGGCGATACCCACCTCCACGTGAACGACGTCGACTGGTTCGTGGAGCACGACCAGGAGGTGCCGGCCCTGCCCTCGCCGAACCCCGACGGGACCGAGAAGACCATCGGCAATTACATCGCCGAGCTGGTGGACGACGGCTCCACCATACAGCTGGGCATAGGCGGCATACCCAACGCCTGCGCGCTGGCGCTGAAGGGCAAGAAAGACCTGGGCGTGCACACCGAGATGATGGTGGACTCCATGATGGAACTCTACGAGGCCGGCGTGGTGACCAATAAGCGCAAGGCCCTGCTGAAAGATAAATTCGTCTGCACCTTCGCCATGGGGTCGCGCAAACTCTACGACTGGCTGGACAATAACCCGGCGGTAGAGTTCCGCCGCGGCAGCTGGGTGAACGACCCCGCCGTGATCCGGCAGAATTCCCGCATGGTCTCCATCAACACCTGCCTGACCGTGGACCTGACCGGCCAGGTGGCCAGCGAATCCATAGGCCCCGTGCAGTATTCCGGCACCGGCGGCCAGACCGACACCGCCGTGGGCGCGAAAGAAGCATACGACGGTCTCGGTAAGTCCATTATCGCCTGCCGCTCCACCGCCCGCAAAGGCACGGTGTCGGCGATAGTCCCGACGCTCGCCCCGGGCACCGCCGTCACGCTGCACCGCGCCAACACTGACCACATCGTGACCGAGTTCGGCATAGCGCGGCTGCGCGGCCGCACCGTGCGCGAAAGGGCCAACGCCCTGATAAACGTGGCCCACCCCGATTTCCGCGCTGACCTTAGGAAGCAGGCGGAGAAACTGGGGTATCTGTAATTTCAGTATTTAAATAAACCTGACGGAGGAGAACAAAATGAAAGAAGTCTTTATCGTGGACGGCGTTCGGACGGCTATCGGCAGCTTCGGGGGCTCGCTGGCCGATTTCAGCGCGGTGGAGCTGGGCAAGGTGGCGGCGAAGGCGCTGCTCGAGCGCGCCAAGGTGCCGGCGTCGGAGATCGACGAGGTCCTGATGGGCTGCATCTACCAGGCCGGCCAGGGCCAGGGCGTGGCTCGGCAGGTGGCCGTGGGCTCGGGCATACCGGTGGAGAAGACCGCGGTGACCCTCAACATGCTGTGCGGTTCCGGCATGCGCGCCGTGGCCAACGCCGCCCAGAGCATAATGTGCGGCGACGCCGAGATGATCATAGCCGGCGGCGCCGAGAGCATGACCAACGCGCCCTACCTCCTCAAGAAAGCCCGCTACGGCTACAAGATGGGCCACGGCGAGCTGACCGATTCCATGATAGGCGACGGCCTGTGGGACGTCTTCAACAACTACCACATGGGCATGACCGCCGAGAACCTGGCGGCCAAGTATAACCTGACCCGCGAGGAGCAGGACAAGTTCGCGGCCGAGTCCCAGAACAAGGCCGAGAAGGCCCTCAAAGAGAACCGCTTCGCCGACGAGATAGCGCCGGTGATGATCCCGCAGCGCAAGGGCGACCCGGTGGCCTTCGCCAGGGACGAGTACCCCAAGGCCGGCGTGACCGCCGAGGGCCTGGCGAAGCTGCGTCCCGCGTTCAAGAAGGACGGCTCCGTGACCGCCGCCAACGCCTCGGGCATCAACGACGGCGCGGCCGTCCTGCTGGTGGCCTCGGCCGACGCCGTGAAGAAGCATAACCTCAAGCCCATGGCGAAGATCGTCTCCTACGCCTGGGCCGGCGTGGACCCGTCCATCATGGGCATCGGCCCCGCCGACGCCGTGCGCAAGGCCCTGAAGAAGGCCGGCTGGCAGCTCAAGGACGTGGAGCTCATCGAGGCCAACGAGGCTTTCGCCGCGCAGGCGCTGTCCGTGGCCAAGGAGCTCGGCTTCGACAATAGCATCGTCAACGTGAACGGCGGCGCGATAGCGCTGGGCCATCCCGTCGGCGCTTCCGGCGCCCGCATCATCGTAACCCTGCTGCACGAGATGAAGCGGCGCGGCGTGAAGAAGGGCCTCGCGACCCTCTGCATCGGCGGCGGCATGGGCATCGCAGTCTGCGTCGAGCGCTGACACAGCCCGCAGTAATTGAGGAACCGGCTCCGGAACTCTCCGGGGCCGGTTTGTTATGTGTAACCCCGCCCGCTAAGGCTTGGGCTGGGGGGCATCGTCAGAAGAAACCGAGAAGTCCAGCGTGGCCAGTACGGTGCCGGCCTCGTCGGTAACGTCAACCTTCCAGTTGCCGGGTCTTACCGACTTGTTGCTCCATACCCTGTAGGGGCTGGAATTCACGGCCAATTCCACCTCGGCCGCTTTATTGCCCTCGTAGTAGTAGATGTGTTTTATCTTCACCGGAGCGGACAGCGCGGCTATCCTGGTCCAGACATAGACGCGTACGGTCCCCTTGGGGAAAACCGCCGATTCCCCCACCGGTTCACGGTTCTCCACGGAGGCCGCTGCCGTTATCTTTTCCACGGTTATTCCCGGAGCCTCCGGTTGCTGCGCCTGCGGCGTCTGCGCGTACAGCGCGCAGGCAGCCGTAGCTATCACCGCCACCGTAATCAGATACTTTTTCATTTTCAAATATCCCCCTGAACTAGAGTTTGCGATACTCCGTGTATTCTATGAAAAAACAGGGCGGTTAAACTCTTTGTGCGGCCGGGGCGCACCTGCCGGGCGTTTCCCAAATGGAGCCAACATGCCCTTGCCCGAAGTTAAATCGCAAAAAAACTGACGCGCGCGAATTTGACAATAGCGTCGGCATTCCCTATAGTATCCCCTTACGGGCTCTATGTTCTGGGTTTTGCGGCAATGGCCTCTTTTATGGTTTTGCCGCAGGGGATAAAAATGGACAAGATTCACGCGTTGATGCTCAGGCTGGACGCTATTCTGATGCCGTACCGGAAATGGATAATTACCGGTTTCTTTTTTTTGTTGGCCGTCTTTGCCGCGGTCCGTATGTCCGGCTCTCCCGGGAAGATTCCGCAGATAAAGGAGTCTAACCCGCTTTGGAAGAATTTTATCAGCGGACACACTTCCGGGATAATTTCCAGGAAGAGCAATATCCGTGTGGAATTTCTGGCGGAGGTTGTACTGTCTAGTTTAGATTGAAACATTTGAATTGACAATTCTGTTGACACTTTCAGGATATTCCCGATTTGCAACTATACCGGGATTTTTACGAATATCTTCTGCGGCATCGAATGCGGGCTGGTTTTTCGGGGAGAAAGTTCTCAAGAGAAGCAGAACCGGCAAAGACTTGAAAAGTGTCAACAGAATTGGGCTTTCAGATATGCGTCAATTCCAGCAGACGGGACAGAGCCCGGCGCGCATGAGATAACTGTGGTCGATCAGGAGGGGAATTATTCCACGAAACACTTTGAAATACTCGCCAGGACCTGAGCCTCGCAGGGGCTATGTCTGGGCTCCGCTCTGCTTGCTAATCATGCTGCTCTCCGGGACCTGTTGTGCCGAGCAGCCGCTCCCCACGGAGCCCGCGACGTGCACTTATGACGTATACAATTGGAGCACGCTGAAAAAGCGCGCGGTTAATTTTGAGCGCGTCAGGCGGCCCTACTCGGAATTGAGGGCCGAGGAGAAGGACCCCGATACCGGCTGTACTGTTTGCGAGGAGGATCAGGAGCTGGTTACCGTTGCGGGGGTGAAACCGTTCTTTCTGTGCCGTAAGTTGGTGCCCGCAGTACGTGAGGCGCTTTTAAAATTGCTTGCCTCAGGGGAGCCGGTCACTGAAGTGGAAGGATACCGCCCGGGGCGCACCAAAAACCCGCTCGACCGGTCCGGGAATAGGCTTGGGTTCAGTAATCACGCGTATGGCGCCGCCCTGGATATAAACAGGGCAAAGAATGGTTTGTACGACAACTGCTTTAAATTCGGCCCGGCCTGCCGCCTTCTCCAGGGAGGGCGGTGGGATCCCGGTGCGAGAGGAGCTCTCGTGCATGGCTCGGTCATAGTGAATGTCATGAAGGCTGCCGGCTTTAAGTGGGGCGGAGAGATAGATGGACGGCAAAAAGATTTTATGCATTTTTCCTTCAGCGGACATTGAGGTGCCTTGGGGCTATGCTTGACGGTAATACGATGTCATCCCGTTCTGTGGTGGTACGGCGCTATACATACGGCATCATGATCAGGCTTTCCCCGGTAGTTTTCTTCCTTATGGCCGGCTGTTATGGGCGCAGGTCCGCGCCGGTGGCTCCAGTCGCGGCACCGGTGGCGGCGGCGCCGCTTCGGAAGGATGTCCGGGTCCATAAATTTGTCGAGGCGGGACGGCTTGCGCTGCGGCGCGGGCGGCCTGCCGCGGCCATAGGTCAGTTCCACCGGTGCCTGGTGATAGAACCCGGGAACGCGGCCTGCCTGGACGGCAAAGGCCGCGCGCACGCGGCCCTGCGGCAGTGGGAAGACGCCGTGACCGCTTGGGAGGAATTGGCCGCACTGTCCCCCGAGGATAAACAATTGTCCAAGCGCCTTGCCGCGGCACGGCGGTCCTGGGACGCCCGTAACAGGCGCCGCGCCAAATCTGCATCGCGGTTCCCTATCGGTACTTTGTCATCTCCGGAAGACGCGCCGTTGCGGCTGCGGCTGGCGGCGCGGTTCCAGCGCTACAGCACCTCTACGCTCAACGCCGCTGACGTATACGACACGGAGATAGACTCCCCCAAGTCGGTGGTAATATCCACGGATGGAACTACGGCTTTCGTGAATTCACTGGAAGGGAGGCGTACGGTTATTTACGACGCCAAACTGCCTGGGAAACTGTCTTCCGTCCGGCACAATTTCAGCGCCAGCCAAGCGGATTTGTTTCCGGCCGGTGAACCATGGTTCGGCTATAAATTCTCTGCGGACCTTCCGCCGGAAGGCCCGAATGTCTTCAGCGGCAAACCCGTGGAGGGAGAGCTTAGTCACGGGGGACGCTACCTGTGGATTCCGTACTACCGCAGGGATTTCGACCTTGACGGCACCCAGCCATCCGCCCTGGCCGTTATGGATACCGGCAGCAGGAAGATCTTGCGGGTCCTGCCGGCCGGCCCCATAGCCAAGAACGTGGCCGCGTCCCCGGACGGGCGCTATATGGCGGTGGCCCACTGGGGAGGCAACACAGTGGGACTCATAGATATATCTTCTTCCGAACCTGCGGCTTTCGCCCCCGCGGGTCTTGTTATCATCGGTTCTACGCAGCCTCCCAGCGGCAGCGAGGGGATGGACAGAGACCGTGAGTGCGGGCTTTGCCTTAGGGGCCTTGCCTGGAGCGTAGATTCCCGGACGCTTTTTGTGGGCTGCATGGGCGGGGCCGGAGGCGTGGCGGTCATAGATGTTCCCGGATATGGCTCTCCGGTACTTTCCGGACGAGTGCGGGTCGGTGGAAATCCCCGCGACTTGGCCATTTCCAAAGACGGCCGTTGGCTGTATGCGGCTTCCGGAGCGTCCGGGTCTGTGATAAAGGCAGAAGTGGGGACGGTGCGCAGGGCAGCTGCCGGTAACGTGGCTGCGGTGGCTGTCTCTTCCGTAAGTGTTGGCGGCGCGCCGCGCTCAATGCGACTGTCTCCTGGCGGGAAATGGATATTCGTTGCGCTCAACGCGGATTCCCAGATAGCGGTTGTGGATACTGAAAAGATGCTGGTGACGGCGCGCGTGTGCGCTGATTCGTTCCCGGTGGGCATGGATGTAACGCCTGACGGCCGGTACCTGTGGGTAACGTCTCAAGGGATAGACGGGGCAGGCGGAAATTCGGTGCAGATCTTTGAGGTCAATGAGTCTGTAAAAGCGCAGTGGTATAAAATGCCTCCGTTGCCTTAAACTACAAAGGACGCTCCGAAGCGAAGTCCGTGTCGGAATTAGGCTTTCAGGGCCATGAAACTCAATAGGGGCGCAGGGCATGTGCGGCGCCGCCGATTTCAACCGGGTCACAATAACTTTCCCGGGGCGTCCTCGGCGCAGGCTCTGCGGTGACGGCGGCGCGATAGCGTTGGGTAATCTCGTAGGCGCGACCGGCGGCGGTATTTGGGAAGATGTCATAGAAGCGAATTCACCGGGATGGGAGGGGTTTCATGACGGACACGGAAAACGGGCAGCCCGCCCCGGAAGTTTCGGCGGACGCGGCGGACATAGAGCGGAACAAGGTGATGGGCGTACTGGCCTATATCCTGTTCTTCATCCCGCTGCTGGCCGCCAAGGAGTCCAGGTTCGCGATGTACCACGCCAACCAGGGCCTGGTCCTGTTCATCTGCGCCGTGGCGCTGAACGTCGCCGCCCATGTCATACCCTTGCTGGGCGCGCTGCTGGTCCCGCTGGCCAGCCTGGCCGTGCTGGCTTTCATGGTGATAGGGATCATCAACGCCTCCAGGGGCGAGATGAAGCCGCTGCCGATCATCGGCGGCATGACCATACTGAAGTAAACCGGCCCGGCCGGACCAGCGCCGCCGGCCTCCGCCGGCGGCGTTCGTTTTGGCGCCGGCCGCGGCGGCCCCGGGGCGGGAAAAGGGTATAATATTAACGGACGATTTTCGTTAACTTTCGCGGTTTCAAGGAGACAAAAAATGGGATTCAACCTTCGCAACAGGCATTTCCTCAAGGAGCTCGACTTCACCAAGCAGGAGCTGGCGTTCCTCCTCAAGCTGTCCAAGGACCTCAAGGCCGCCAAGTACGCCGGCACCGAGCAGCAGAGGCTCAAGGGCAAGAACATCGCCCTGATCTTCGAGAAGACCTCCACCCGCACCCGCTGCGCCTTCGAAGTGGCCGCGCACGACCAGGGCGCGCACGTGACCTACCTGGAGCCCACCGGCTCCCAGATGGGCCACAAGGAGACCGTCAAGGACACGGCCCGCGTGCTCGGGCGCATGTACGACGGCATAGAGTACCGCGGCTTCGGCCAGGAGATCGTGGAGGAGCTCGCGAAGTACGCCGGCGTCCCCGTGTGGAACGGCCTCACCAACCAGTGGCATCCCACCCAGATGCTGGCCGACGTGCTCACGATGATGGAGCATTGCCCGAAGCCCCTCGAGAAGATAGCCTACGCCTACGTGGGCGACGCCCGCTTCAACATGGGCCGCTCGCTGCTAGTGATCGGCAGCATCCTCGGCATGGACGTGCGCATAGGCGCCCCAAAGGGCCTGCAGCCCGACGCCGCGCTGGTCGAGCAGTGCAAGGAGATAGCCAGGACCTCCGGCGCGCGCATCACCGTGACCGCCAACGCGGCGCAGGCCGTGAAGGGCGTCGACTTCATCCACACCGACGTCTGGGTGAGCATGGGCGAGGCCAAGGAAGTCTGGGCCGAGCGCATCAAGCTGCTCAAGCCCTACCAGGTGACCCCCGCGCTGATGAAGAAAAGCGGCAACAGGAACGTTAAGTTCATGCACTGCCTGCCCGCCTTCCATAACGCCGACACCAAGGTGGGCGCGCAGGTCAGCGAGCAGTTCGGGCTGAAGAACGGCATCGAGGTGACGGAGGACGTGTTCGAGTCTCCCGCCTGCATCGCCTTCGACCAGGCCGAGAACCGCATGCACACCATCAAGGCCGTTATGGTGGCCACCCTCGGCGCCTGAAGCCGCGCGGCAAAAAAGAAGAGCCCCGGGACCTCCCGGGGCTCTTTCTTTCGCGGGCGGGCTTACTTTCCGGACAGCTGTCCGCAGGCGCCCGCCACGTCGTCGCCGAGGCTCTTGCGCACGGTCACTTCGAAGCCGTACTCCTCCATGAGCCCGGCGAAGACCTTGACGCGGTCCTTGGCCGGCGCCTTGTAGGGGTTGCCGGTGCGGTTGTAGGGGATGAGGTTGATGGTGAAATACTTCGGGGCCGCCACCGAGCGCAGCCAGGAGTTGAGCTTGGCGGCCTGGGAGCGGCTGTTATTGACCCCGTCCATCAGCACGTATTCCACGAAAACGCGTCGGCGGGTGCTGAAGATGTAATCGTTGAGCGCCTTGGCGAGCTGCGACAGCGGGTAGGTGAGGTTGATGGGGACCAGCTCGTTGCGCAGGGCGTCCTCGGAGGCGTGCAGGGAGATCGCGAGGTTGCACTGGGGGAAATCCTTGGCGAACTTCCGGATGCCGGGCACGTGGCCCGACGTGGAGACCGAGACGTGGCGCTGGCCCAGGCCGATCATGTCCGGGTCGGTAATGGTCTTTATGGCTTCGCCCAGGGCCTCGTAGTTGTAGAAAGGTTCCCCCATGCCCATGAAGATCACGCTGGCGATCTTCTGCGAGCCGGTCTTTTTGAGGTAGTTCGCGGCGGCCAGGAACTGGTCCACGATCTCGTCCGGCGAGAGGTTGCGCTTGAGGCCCTTGCGGCCGGTGGCGCAGAAGGGGCAGCGCACCGGGCAGCCCACCTGCGTGGAGATGCAGAGGCTCCACTTCTCGGGCAGGAGGTTGAGCAGGACGGTCTCGATAATGTGGCCGTCCTTGAGCTTGAAGGCGAATTTTACCGCGTCGCCCTTTTTGGAGACCAGGGTCTTTTCCGTGTCCAGCGAGTTCACGCGCAGGCCGGCCTTCAGGCGCTCGCGCATCTCCGCCGGGAGGGCGGGGATCTCGTCCCAGGAGACGGCGAAGTTCTTGTAGACGGCGTCCCGCACCTGCTTGAGGCGGAAGGCCGGCAGGCCGTTCTCCCTGAGGAAGTCGGAAAGTTTCTTTAAGTCCATAACTATATTATCCCAAATTGGGGACGCTGATTACTTTATTACTTTTGCCCGCGCAAACAGCCGCTTAAAAGGGGCGGGGAACGGCAAAAGTAATAAAGTGATCAGCGTCCCCTAAAAACAAAGCCCGCCGAGGCGGGCTTTCGTCCTCTGCTGGCGGGCTTCAATTGCCGCAGTCGACGACCTGCGGGGCCAGCACGGGCCTGAAGACCGAAACGAAGATCTCCTTCTGCAGGGATTTCAGCTCGGCCTTGTAATCGTAGAAATAGGCGCCGTGCCAGGCCTTGATGTCGCGGATCTTGAAAAGGTCGCGGCGGGCCTGCTTCTTGAGCAGCTTGTTGTGCAGGATGAGCTGGATCAGCGTGGGCTCCAGGTTCTCCACCTCGGCGTCGGCCTGGTAGTTGCTGTCGGCGGCGGGGATGGCGTTGGAGTAGGCGTCGCGCATGGCCCAGATATTGCGCCACACGCCCACGTTGGCGGGTTTGCTGACGCGCTTCTCGAGGCCTTCCTTTATCTTCTCGACCTTGAGGAACATGCGGACCACTACGTTGGCCGGCACCAGGGGGGAGCCGGCGGTTATGAGCTTGTCGACGCGCACGTCCGGGCGCTCTTTATGCAGGCGGTGCAGGGCGGTGTGGGCCAGCACGGAGCCCCAGCTGTGGGCCAGTATATAGACCGGCCGGCCGCTGCCCTTGTAGGCGTCGTAGACCCCGGCGATCTTCGCCTGGAGTTCCGGGAGGGTGGCCTTGGTGTCGCCCGGGTCGCGGGACCAGCCGAAAGGAACTATCCTGACGTCGTGCTGGTCGTAGCCGGGGATCTCCTGCAGCTTCAGCTCCAGGTAATTGTCGGGCAGGCGGGGCTCCCTGTCGCCGGCGCCGTCCTCCTCGTCCTCGGGGAAGAAATAGCGGGGGCTGAAGGAGACTATGCCGTTGACCACGTCCGCTTCGGTAACTTCCTTGTTGCGGAAGAAGAAACGGACTATGCGCAGGACATTGCGCAGTTCGGCGGAGCGCCAGCCGATCTCACCGAATTTGAGGCCGGGGACGGTGATGACCACGGGGTCCAGGCCGTTGGCGGCGGCGGCGGCCTCGGCCAGGGCCGGGCGCAGGCCTTCCGTCTCGGGGGCGGGGGCGGAGCAGCTCACGTCTTCGGCGGAAAAAGAGGGCAGGTCGAAGGCCGCGGCGGGGGAGGAATTAAGGGTGAAAAAGGCAAAAACGGCGACAAGAGCGGTTTTTATCATTTCCATAATTAAGATAGAATATATTAGCAATTTTCGGGGTATGTTGACCAATATCAACGGCGCCGCCCTCCCGCATGAACTTTAAACGCCTGCTGGCCTTCCTCGGACTTAATTTCTGCCTTTCCCTGCTGCTGGGGGCCGGCTATCTTTTCTTCGCCGGGTCGCACCCGCTGGCGCTGGGCTGGGGGGCGGCGGCCCTGGTCTCTAACACGGGCATGCTTTACGCCTGCCTGCTCCTGCTGGCCGGCCCCGGCTTCCGTTTCCCGGCGGGCCGGGCCTTCGCCGGGACTCTACTGACCGTTTTCCAGCTCTGGCTGGCCACCGACCTGGCCGTCTACAAGATCTTCAAGTTCCACATGAATTCCATGGTGGCGAACCTGGTGCTGACCCCGGGCGGCCTGGACTCGCTGGACCAGGGCTGGGGCACCAAGCTGCTCTTCCTGGCCGCGCTGGCCGGCTTCGCCGCGGCGCAGTGGTATTTCCTGCGGCTTTCCGAAAGGCTGGCCCCCGCCTTCACCGCCCGCAGGTCGCTGGCCGGGCTCGCGGCCCTGCTGCTGCTGGCCGCCGCGGAGAAGTCCGTTTTCGCCTGGGGCACCCTTTACGACAATGCCTACCTGACCCGCAACTCGCAGCTGCTGCCGCTGTACCAGCCGCTGCGGATACGCAGTTTCGCCGTCAAATACCTGGGGGTGAAGCTGGACGCCGAGGTGAAAGGCGGCATCGACGCCCGCTATTCCGGGCTGAACTATCCCGCAGCGCCGCTCGGGGCCGCCCGGCCCGCCCGGCCCTTCAATTTCCTCTTCATCGTGGTGGACTCGCTGCGGGCGGACATGCTGAACCCCGAGGTGATGCCGGAGGTCAGCGCCTTCGGCCGCAAGGCCGCCGTGTTCGGCAACCACTACAGCGGCGGCAACTGCACGCGCTTCGGCGTGTTCTCGATGCTTTACGGCCTGTACGGCAATTACTGGTTCCCCATGCTGGGCGAGCGTAAGGGCCCCGCCCTGCTGGCCCTGCTGAAGGAGCAGGGCTATGACCTGCGCGCCTACGCCAGCGCCAAGCTGAGCTTCCCCGAGTTCAATAAGACCTGCTTCGTGGACGTGCCGCGGGAGAATGTCTACGACGAGCCGGCCGGCGCTAACGGGGCGCTGAGGGACGGCGACATCTCGGGAAAGTTCATCTCCTACCTCAAGGCCCGGGACCCGCGAAAGCCCTATTTCGCCTTCGTCTTTTACGACGCCTCGCACGGCAACTACGATTCGCTGCCCGGCCTGGAAAAGTTCCAGCCCGCCTCGCCCATAAGCCAGCTGGCCCTCAACAAGGGCAATGTCGGCCTGCTTTTCAACAGGTACCGCAACTCCATACACGCCGACGACAAGCTGGCGGGGGATATCCTGAAGGCCGTGGCCGGGACCGGCGGGCTCAAGGACACCGTGGTGATCGTGCTGGGCGACCACGGGGAGGCCTTCCTGGAACGCGGGCGTTACGGGCACAACCAGGGCTTCAGCCCGGAAGAGGTGCGCGTGCCGCTGGTCTTTTACGCGCCGGGCCGCCGGCCGGAAAGGATAAGCCGGCTGACCAGCCATATGGACATCGTCCCGACGCTCATGGCGCTGGCCGGGGCGGGCAACCCGCCCGGCGACTATTCCGGCGGGCGGGACCTGTTCGACGCCGGGCCGCGGGATTTCGCCGCGGCCTTCTCCTGGGACAGCGCGGGGCTGATGACCGGCGCCGGCACCCTGGAGATGCCGCTCGAGGTTTACAAGGGCGGGGTGAAGGTCTTCGACGCGGAATACGGGGAGCTGCGCGGCCGCAAGGCCGCCGAGCCCTGGACGCCGCTAATCCTGCGGTTCCAGCGTGAAGCCAAAAAATTCCTGAAATAAGGGTCAGCGGTTCTTCTTGCGCCGCAGGCGCTCGATCTCCCGCATTTTTTCCGACGTTTCCGGCGAGACCCGGAACTCGATCTCGTCCACCAGCTCGCGCAGCGCGAGGAAGCGGTTCACGGAGCGCTTGCGTTCGCGCTGGCAGCGCACCACCAGGCCCAGCGGCGGGTACTTCAGCATCACGGCGTTGGCCGTCTTGTTGATCTTCTGGCCGCCCTTGCCGCCGCCGCGGACGAAGCTCTCCTCCACCAGCCGCAGGTCCAGCCCCAGGCGCGCGACGCGCGCCCGGAGGGCCTCCGTCTTGGCGGGGGTGATGTCCGAAAGTTCCGGGAAATTCATCAGTCCTGCAGCTGCCCGTGCTCGCGCAGGTACTTGCGGATATGGCTGCGGGCGCCGGCGGTCTTTACCGCGGAGAGCCAGTCCTTCTTGGGGGCGGAGTTCTTGCGGGTGACGATCTCGCAGATGTCGCCGCTCTTGAGCCCTTCGTCCAGGCGGACCATCTTGTTGTTGACCTTGGCCCCGATGCAGGTATTGCCGATATCGGTGTGGATGGCGTAGGCGAAATCCAGGGGCGTGGCGTCCACGGGCAGGGCCTTCACGTCGCCCTTGGGGGTGAAGACGAAGATCTGGTCCAGCTCGAGGTCCGTCTTGAAGCTCTCGATGAACTCGCGGGGGCTGGAGAGGTCCTGGAGCCATTCCATCCACTGGCGCAGCCAGTTGAGCTTCTCGTCCAGGTGCTTGTCGGCGCCTTTGTCGCCCAGCTTGTAGCGCCAGTGCGCGGCGATGCCGTACTCCGAGGTGCGGTGCATGTCCTCGGTGCGGATCTGGATCTCTATGATCTCGCCCGAGGCCGCCATGACGCTGGTGTGCAGGCTCTGGTAGAGGTTCATCTTGGGCACGGCGATGTAATCGGTGAAAGAGCCGGCCACCGGCTTGAAGACCGAGTGCACGGTGCCCAGCAGGGCGTAGCAGTTGATGATGGTGTCGGTGATGATGCGCACGCCCAGGGCGTCCTGGATCTCCTCGAAGGGCTTCTCCTGGCGCAGCATCTTGCGGTAGATGGAATAGAGGTTCTTGGCCCGGCTGAGCACGCGGTGGGGCACGTTGGCGCCGCCCAGGTGCCGCTCGAGCTCGGTCTTGAAGTCCTCCAGCAGCTTCTCCCTTTTGGCGTAGCGGATCTGCACCTTGGCCAGCAGGCTCTGGAACTCGTCGGGGTGCAGGTATTTGAAGGAGAGGTCCTCGAGCTCGGACTTCAGGTGGAAGATGCCCAGCCGCTGCGCCAGCGGAGCGTAGAGGGAGAGCGTCTCGTGGCTGATCTCCAGCTGCTTCTCCTTGGGCATGAAGTTGAGCGTCCGCATATTGTGCAGGCGGTCGGCCAGCTTGATGACGATGACGCGGATGTCCCTGGCCGTGGCCAGCAGCATCTTGCGCCAGTTCTCGGCCTGGGCCTCGTCGCGCGAGGAGAACTTGAGGGTCTCGATCTTGGTGACCCCGGCCACGAGGTTGTAGATGTCGTCCCCGAACTCCTTGCGGAAGGTCTCGTGCGGGATCTTGGTATCCTCCAGCACGTCGTGCAGGAGGCCGGCGGCCACGGTCTCGAGGTCCATGCGGTAGTCCACCAGGATCTCCGCCACCGCGGCGCAATGGACGAAGTACTTCTCCCCGGAGGCGCGCTTCTGGTCCTGGTGCGACTCGGAGGCGTAGTTCCAGGCGTATTCCAGCAGCGTGGTGTCCTGGGAGGAGTATTCGCGGAATTTTTTCAGGAGTTCTTCCAGTTCCATGGTTGCCTTAACCGCCGAAGTGGTGTATCAGGAAAACGGTGGCGAAGCCCAGCGGGAAGACCGCCGCGGTCACGCGGTCCATCGATTTGTGCAGGCGGGGCAGGATGTCCGCCATGGCGATGTAGAGGAAGGAGCCGCCCGAAAGGCCGAGGGCGAAGGCCTCCGCGCCCGGGGGGATGGCCTTTATCAGCGGGGCCGCCACCAGTGCCCCCAGCGGCGTGGCCGCGGCCAGCAGCAGGCTGAGCCGGAGCGCCTGGCGCGGCGAGCGGCCCGCGTGCAGCAGCAGCGAGACCAAAGTTATGCCGTCGGCGAACTTATGGAGTATCACGCCCAGGGCTACGTTGAAGCCGGCCACCGTGCCGGAGGAGAAGCCCACCGCTATATTGAAGCCGTCGAGCAGGGAGTGCAGGCCCATGGCGGCCATGGCGAAGGCGCCGAGGTGATGCACGTGGCAGTCCTCCATGAACTCGCTGCAGGCGCTGTGCGCCGCGAAGGTCTCGAGGGTGAAGAGCAGCAGCAGGGCTGCCAGGGCGCCGTAGGAGAGGGCCCGGGCGTGAAGGTCGAGCCCGGCGGGAATGATGTCCATCAGGGCCGCGGCCACCAGCACGCCGGCGGCGTAGGCGAGCGACCTGCCGAGGAAGGTCCGGCTGAAGCCGCCGAAACGCAGCACGGCGCCGGCGCCTGCCAGCGTGAAAATTACAGCCAGTAAACTGAACAGTGCTACCATAAAATCCTCCCGGGACCGCGCGGCCCCGGTTCAAGTCTGGGCTTCGTAAAGGCCCTTGTAGATGCCGCCCAGCCTGAGCAGCTCCTCGTGGGTGCCGGTTTCCGCCAGCTCTCCCTTCTTGAGCACGAAGATCCTGTCGGCGTTCTTCACCGTGGAGAGCCGGTGGGCCACCATGACCACGGTGCGGCCGCCCAGGATGCGCTCGATGGCGGCCTGTACGGCCTGCTCGCTGCCGGTGTCCAGGTTGGAGGTGGCCTCGTCGAGCAGCAGGATCTTGGGCTTCTTGATGATGGCGCGGGCTATGGCCAGGCGCTGGCGCTGGCCGCCGGAGAGCTTCACGCCGCGCTCGCCCAGCACGGTGGCGTAGCCCTGCGGCATCGCCTCGATGAAGGCGTGCGCGTCGGCGGCTTTGGCCGCCTCCACGACCTCCTCCATGGAGGCGCCGGGGCGGCCGATGGTGACGTTCTTGAGCACGGTGTCGTCGAAAAGTATCGTGTCCTGGGTGACCAGGCCCATGTGGGAGCGCAGGTCGGTGGTGTCGAGGTCGCGCATGTCGCGCCCGTCCACCTCGATGCGGCCGCTCACCGGGTCGAAGAAGCGCAGCAGCATGTGGATGACGGTGGTCTTGCCGGAGCCGGAGGGCCCGACGAAGGCGGCTATCTGGCCGGGCTCGATGCGGAAGGACAGGTCCTTGAGCACCTGCGCGTCGCGGCCGGGATAGGCGTAGCTGACGCCCTTGAACTCTATGGCCCCGCGCGGCTGGCCGAGGCTGCTGGTCTCGCGCTTGACCACGACGGCGGGCTTCTCCTCGAGGATCTGGTAGATGCGCTCCCAGGCGGCCATGCCCTGCTGCAGCTTGCTGTTGAGGTTGCCGATGTTCTTGAGGGGGACATAGGCCGTGACATAGGCCGCCACGAAGGAGAAGAAATGGGCGACGGTCATCGTGCCTTCGAAGATGGCCTTGCCGCTGAGGTAGACTATGGCGATGAGCACCAGGCCGCTGACGAATTCCAGCACGGGGCCGCTCAGGGCGGTGGCGCGCAGGTAGCGCATCATCTTCGAGAAATAGGCGTCGTTGGAGACCTTGAACCGGGCGATGGCCTGGTCCTCGTAGTTGAAGGCCTTCACCACGGTGATGCCCTGCAGGCTCTCCTGGAAGCGGTGGGAGATCTCGCCCACGATGACGTTGCTCTCGGCCGAGGCCTTGCGCATCTTCTTGCCGAGCACGCCGAGCAGCCCGGCGATGACCGGCAGCACGATGGTGGCCACGATGGCCAGCCGCCAGTTGATATAGAAGAGCAGCCCCACGCAGGCCACCACGGTCAGCACGTCGCGGATGCCGTAGAGCGGGATGAACTGCACCGTGCTCTGCACGTTGTTGAGGTCGTTGATGACGCGGCTCATCACGTCGGAGGAGCGCTTGCGCCAGTAGAACTCCAGGGAGAGCCGGTGGATATGCTCGAACAGGTCCTCGCGGATCTTCTGCACCACGCGCTGGCCTATCCAGCTCATCAGGTAGGCGTTGATGTATTCCACTATCATCCGCAGCAGGAACAGGACGGGCAGGCCGATGACGATGAGCCGCAGCATCCCCATGTCCTTGTCCATGAAGACGCCCTTGATGACGGGGCCCGAGATGTAGATGACCGCGTTCTTGATGGCGGCCAGCAGGATCATGGAGGCCGCCGCCTGTATCAGGCGGGCCTTGTGCGGCTTGACATAGGCCAGCAGCGCCAGGGAAAGTTCCCTGAAGCGGCCCGGCCGGGCCTTTTCGCTGTTGGCGGCGGCGGTCATGTCAGCTGAGGTGGGCGATGATCCTGGCGGCCGCGCGGTCGGCGGCGCCGCGCTCGCCCAGCATGGCGCGCAGGCCGGTCAGCTCCGCCCTGGCGGAGCGGATGCGGGCCGGGTTATTGATGAAGGAGAAGGCTTCCTGCGCCAGGTTGTCCACGGTGGCGTCGTCCTGGATCAGCTCCTTGACGGCGGGCCGCTTGAGGAGGATATTGACCAGGGAGATATAGGGGGTCTTCACCACGCGCTTGGCGATCTCGTAGGTGAACTTGGGCATCCGGTAGGCCACGGCCATGGGTACGCCCAGCAGCGCGTTCTCGAGCGTGGCCGTGCCGGAGCAGGTGAAGGCGAAATCCAGCTCCGCGCGGTCCTTGTAGTCCTTCTCGCGGACGATCTCGATGTCCTTGGACCAGTACTTCTCCGCGGCCTCCAGGGCCGGGACCAGCTTCTCGTCGGGGAATTCCGGCACCGCGAAGAGGTAGGCGCGGGCCTTGGGGTGCTGTTCCTTTATGCGGTAAAAAGCCTTCACGAAGAGCGGCAGGTGGCGGCTGATCTCGGCGCGGCGCGAGCCGGGCAGGATGCCCACCCGCCAGGCGCCTTCCGCCGGCGGCGCGGCCTTGGCCTGCGGCTCCGGCATCAGGTCCAGCAGCGGGTGCCCCACGAAGGTGGCGTTGCCCTTGACCTTCTTGTAGAGCGCTTCCTCGAAGGGGAAGATCACGAAGATCTCGCGGGTGAGCTTGGCTATCTTGGCGGCGCGCCCGGGGCGGCTGGCCCAGACCTGCGGGCTGACATAGTAGAAAGCGGGGATCTTGCGGTGGGCGGCCAGTCCCAGCACCTGGTGGTTGAAGCCGTAGAAGTCCACGGCGATCACGCAGGCCGGGCGGCGGTCCTCCATGTAGCGCCTCACCAGCCTGATGAGCTTGAGCCACAGGAAGAAATGCTTGAAGGGCTCGGAGAAGCCCACGGCTCCCACCGAGACCAGGTTGTACAGGAAGCGGTCCGAGGCCTCCTGCAGGCGGACGCCGCCGATGGCGGTGACGGAGATCTCCGGGTCTTTGGCGCGCAGCGCCTTTGCCAGGTTGGCCGCGTGCAGGTCGCCGGACGGGTCGCCGGCCACGATGAGGACGTTCTTGTTGACGGGTGCGATCTTTGCCATGTCAGTTCTTGTCTATCCCGGCGTTCTTGAGGCCTTCCTCCACCAGCACCCTGGTCACCTTGCCGATATCGGCAAGGCGCCCGGCCAGGGATTCGGGGGATTCCTCGGTCTTGGAGCCGGAGACTTCGAAACGGCGCATCTGGTTGGTGATGTCCAGCGCCAGGCGCAGGGCCTTCAGGCCCTTCTCGCCGCTGGGGGTGGGCGTCTTGGAGGTCCTGATGCAGTCTATGAAATGCATTATCTCCTCGCGGATGGGCTGCTTGGGGGCGAACTTGGGGTAGGAGATCTCGATGTCCTTGAGCGAGTTGATGACCGGGTTCTTCTTGGTGTATATCTTCAGGCGGGAACTCACGTAGTCCACCGAGATGTAGGCGTCCTGCTGGTAGATGCGCATGCGGCGGGAGGCCTCCATG
>CAYSYJ010000026.1:0-19352 GCA_964435105.1 uncultured Elusimicrobiaceae bacterium | reverse complement strand
AAGCTGGCCGTCTGCGTCTACCACAAGCCTGGGGACCTTTTCGAGATCCCCTTCTTCATAAGATCGCTGGTCCCGGAATACCGCCTCTACCTGCGCCAGCACCAGCCCGTCGCCTGCGAGACCGTGCTCTACGCCCTGCCCTGAGTCCTCCCCTCCCCGCGATAAAAAAAGAACCGCCGGGCTTTCGCCCGGCGGTCCCTTTCAGCGGCGCTGTCCGCTTTACTGCTGCACGGTCAGCTTGTCGGTGTAGACGTAACCCTCGGTCCACTCGCCGCCGGCGAAGGCCGACTTGCGCACCTTGGTGTAGTAGTCCTTCTCGCCCAGGATGATGACCTTGTCGCCCTTGTTGAGCTTGGCCAGCGTGCTGGAGAAGACATTGGACTTCTTGCGCACCGGGGTGTCGTTCTTCTCGACCACGCCCACCTTGTTGGCGTTGGTCCGGGAATACACCTGGCGGTACTCGCCCACGGTCCGGCCCTTCTCGACGAACTTCACGGAGAGCGCGTCGGAACCGGGCGCCGCTACGTCGTAGATGCGGCCGATGTTTAGGCTGACGGCGGCCTTGGCGCGGCCGCCCACGCTTTCCGCCTTCAGGTCGGCGGTCACGGCCATCTCGCCGCGCTCGGTCTTGACGGTTATGATCACGGGCTCGGAACCGCGGAAGCCGAGGTTGCGCAGCTCGGCGCGCAGCAGCACGTTCTCGTTGGCCTCGAACTTGCCGTCGCCGTTCTCGTCGTAGAAGGCCATACCGGAGACCTTCAGCACCGAGTTCTCGGCGTAATACTTATCCGCCGCGGCTATGCCGGCCTGCTTGCCGGCCTCGAAAGCGCCGGGGTACACCTCGGCCGCCTTCTTCTCGTAGCCGGCCTTGTAGCCGCGCTTGGCCTGCTCGGCGCAGCCGGCCTCGAAGCCCTCGCTCTGGCCGGTCGCCCGGCCGTTGCTCAGGCCCTGCTGGCGCTGGTCGGCGTATTCGCGGTTGCTGTACTCGCTGTGGAAGTTATTATAGGCCGAGTTATACGCAGCGTCATAAGCCGCCTTGTAGCCCTCCGACTTGCCCTGGGAGAAGCCGTCGCGGTAGCTGATGGAATACTGCGCGTCGTAGGCCCGACGGTACGCCATGGGGAAGCGCTCGTTGTAACCGTCGCGCTTGGCGTCGTCGTAAGCCCTGCGGTAGGCCCTGTCGTAGCCCTCGCGGTAGCCCCGGTCATAAGCCTTCTTCTCCTCCGGGGTGGCGAAGCCGGCGCGGACCATCTCGATGGGGAGCTCCAGCGAAGCCGCGGTCAAACCCTTGGCCACGAAGCTCCGCACGTCCAGACCCGCGGGGAAGGAGTTCTCCAGTTCGGTCTCGCGCTGGCTGAAGCCGGCCTGGTAGCCGGCCTTATTGCCGTTGGCGACCTCGGTCACGGCCGCGTCGGCCTGGCCCTTGGCGAAGCCGCTATTGTATGAAGCGGTATCCTGCAGGCCCGCCTGCTGGGCGGCGGCGTAGGCGGTATTATAACCGCTGGTATAGCCCTCTTCGTAGCAGCGGCGCTTGCCGGCCTCGGTGCCGTTGGTGATACCGGCGGCCTGGCCGTCGGCATTGCCGCGCTGCGTGCCCATGGACTGGTCCACGCCGTAACCGTCGCGGTAGCCGTTCTGGCGGCCGGCGCTGTCGCCCTCGCGGGTGCCGCGCTGGTAGCCTTCGCGCTCGCCGGCGTTCACGCCGTCGTTGTGGCCCTCGCGGCGGCCTTCGCGCCCGCCCCTTTCGGCGCCGTCCCGTAGGCCGGCGTTATAAGCGTGCGTGGTGTCCACCTGGGGCGGCGGCTGGGGAGGCTGGGGCGGCTGCGGATGCACCGGGTTCGGGGGCTGGGGTACCGGCGGCTTGGGAGGCTGGGGATGGCCGGGATTGTCCGGTTTGGGAGGTTTGGGCGGATGCACCGGCTGGCCGGGCTGGAAGCCGGGCTGCCCGGGTTGGCCAGGCTGGAAACCAGGAGGAAGGGGCCTCGCCCCGTAATCTTTCTGCTCCTGTACTATTTCCTTAATACTGTCGCTGACGTCCGACAGCTGGGTGATAGACCCGTCGCTTGACGCAAAGATCACGCCCGTGCCTATCAGAAGAGAAGGTACCAACGCCACCGCGCTGAACTTTTTTTTCATTAACGCACCCCTATTGCCCCGGCTGCCCGGGGCTCATTAATATACCTCATATTGTAGCGGGGCCCGCGTGGCGGGCATAGAGCCCAAAGGCCCCCTTTCACGCGGTAAATTGGCGGCCCGGACCCGGGCCCTTTGGTCCATACTAAAAAAAGAACCGCCGGGTTTCCCCGGCGGTTCGCGGCTGGCTGGCGGCTTTTTTTACAGGGAGCCCCAGACTTCCTTTTCGGTCTTGTCCGCGATGAACTGTATTTCCTTGAGGTACTCCCGTCTGGAAACGTCGGCCATGGAGGACAGACGCGGGACCTCCGTGGAGGAGGGCACCAGGCGGATGAGGTAGAACACGCCGCCGCCGGTGGCGGGCAGCACGCAGGAGAAGATCACGTCCTTGCCGGAGGCGTAAATGCGGCCCACGGCGGCTTCCATGGCGCGCTTGGCGTTCCTCTCGGAGCGGAAGATATTGCTGACCAGCAGGTCCCGGTCCTCGGCCATCTCTTCCCTGTAAGAGGCCCAGTCGTTGGCCACTATGACGGCCTGCGGAGCCGGCCGGGCGGGTTCCTCTACGGCGGCCGCGGCGCGGGGCGCGTCCACCAGGGCGATCTCGGCCGCGGGAGGCGGGATCAGCTCGGCGGGAGCCGTCTCCAACGGCTGCGCGGCGGGGCGGGTATCGGCCACGGCGTCCCTGAAGTCGCCCAGCGACACCGGCCTTTTATAATTCTCCATCACCGTGAACGCGAGCATCACGTTCAGCGACATGGAAAGCAGAAGGGCTATCTTTGTCGTCATGTCTCTCCTCGTCCCGGGAGCTCCCCGGGGCGCTATGCCACATTATTTAAAGTTTTAAGCCCCATAGCAAGCCCTTTCTCGCCGGCGCTCCACAAAAAAAGAACCACCGGGTTTCCACGGCGGTTCCCCGTCAAAGAAGTGCGGCCTAAATGCCGGCCACTCCCTTCTCGTTCACCTTGAAGGCGCATTCCTCGCCCTCGCAGGCGTAGGTGAGCGTATTCCAGGCGGCCCCGCCGGAGGAAGTCATATCCACGCCCTTGGCGTTCAGGCTGAAAGCTATGCCGAAACCGGAGACCGGCCTGTCGGGATTCACGCCGGAGCTGTCCAGCACGAACTCGCAGGGCAGGGCTTTGCAGGTATGCTTCGCTTCCTGCCACTGCGTGCCCTTCACGCCCTTGAAGGCGATTTCCAGGCCCGTCTTCTTCGCCGTGAACTCGAACCCGCCTTCTTCGGCGGCGGCCGGCGCGCCCTCGGCCGGGGCGGCCGCCTCTTTCTGCTGGCAGCCCGCGAAACCCAGTACAGCCAAACCGACCGCAAGTACAGCGTATTTCATAGTTTCCTCCTGGAGAATGTCCGCAAGGCGCGCGAAGGCGCCTTGGCCAATACTACAATTTTTCGGCCGGCCCTTCGGCTGCCGTCACTTGCCGAACAGTTTCAGGCCCACGGTGCCCGCCACGATCATGAAGATGCACGCCAGCCGCGACAGGGCGGCGGACTCGCCGAAAGCGAATATTCCCACCAGCGCCGTGCCGGCCGCGCCGATGCCGGTCCACACGGCGTAGGCGGTGCCCACCGGCAGGCCCTTTACCGCGAAAGAAAGCCCGTAGACGCTGACCGCCATGGCCAGCCCCACCCAGACGCTGGGCCACAGCCGCGTGAAGCCCTGCGTGGACTTGAGCCCGGAGGCCCAGAGCACTTCGAAGAAACCGGCGAGCAACAGCCACGACCAGTGCGGGGAAAAGTTCATAATTTAAATTCTACCAAAACAAAAACTCCGGCCTTCCCCGGCGGCGCTCTAGCCGCGGCGCAGGCGCTTTTCCAGAAAAGCCGCGATAATGGCGGAGGCGGCGGCCCCGCAGATCACTAGCAGGCCCATAAAGACGCCGCCGGCGCGGTCGTCGCTGACGCTGAGCATGATAATGACTTCGCCTATCGCCGCGAAACAGATGACGGCCAGCGCGCAATGCCTGATGGATCTCAGCGCCTTTATCGCCTCCGGCATGAAGAGCTCCTCCCGACCGGCATAGCCAAGGGCCCGGAAAGCCCGGTAAAGCGCCGCAAAGAAAGGGATGGACCCGATATACACATAAGCCAGGAAAGGGTCCTTGAAGTAGATCTCGAAAAGCGAAGCGTGCGCGTTGCGGCCTTCCAGATGCGGCTCCCAAAGCAGGAAGGCCAGCGCGGCGGCGCCGATAAAGGCCGCAGCGGTCCGCAACGCCATCGCGAAACTTTTTTTCATATTTTAGTGGCCAGCCCCGCCGCTACGGCCGCCAGCAGAAAAGACCTGTGTTGTTTCCGCATGCCCATATATTACAAAACAAGGCCCCCCCCAAGGAATTCGCTTGCCTTGCCGCTCCAAAAGGTGGATGATATCCTTAAGGCGGACATTATGATAGACGTCAAACCGGCGGAACTGCGCAAGATCATCAAGGTGCTCTCTGGCAATGTGCCGGAATACGAAGTGCTGGCCTACGGGGCCCGCGCCGTCAACAAGGCCAGCCCGCGCTCCTACCTGGACCTGGCCATAATGAGCGACACGCCCCTGGGAGAAGAGCGCCTCAAGAAGCTCTCCGACGCCTTCCTGGCCGCCAAACTCCCTTACCGCGTGGACACCGTGGATTGGGCCGCCACCGGCCCCAGCTACCGCAAAGAGATAAAGCGCACCGCCGTCACCCTCCGCGCCCCCGGCGGGAAATAGCGCGGCCGCGGTTCCCAAAAACCCCCTTCCGCAAAAAAGAACCGCCGGGCGTCCCCGGCGGCGGCGCGCTAAAGGTCAAAAGTAAAGACCTGACCCCGTTCACCCGCTAGCCGCGGGCGTTCTTCCTGCGCTTTGCCGCGTCCCTCACCGTGCGGTCCGCCCGCAGGCTCACCGCCATTATCAGCGCGATGCACGCGGCAAGGCTGGCGCACATCCACAAGTCCAAAGGCTGCCCCAGCAGCCAGGCGGAACCGGGATAGGACAGCGGCAGAACGCCGAGCGCGGCCAGCCCGGAATAATAGTACTTCCTGGTGGCCAGGTACAGGACCAGGAACAGCAGCGCCGTAAAGGCCAGCAGCGGCAGGTTAAGCAGGTAGACGCCCGCGCCCACCAGGCTGGCTATCCCTTTGCCGCCCCTGAAGCGCAGCTGGGCCGGGAAGATATGGCCCAGCAGCACCGCGGGCATTGTGAGGGCCTGTACCGCCTGGCTGCCCGGGAACAGCAGCGCGGCCAGCTTGAGGGCGGCCAGCATCTTGACCGCGTCGAAGATCATCACCAGCAGAAAGCCCCGCTTGCCCATAAGGCGGCCGGCGTTGGTAGCGCCGGCGTTGCCGCTGCCCAGCGCGCGGATATCCCTGCCGGACGCGAACTTTACGGCGTAATAACCGCCGTTCACGCAGCCTATCAAGTACGCGGCGACCAACCAAAGAAGCTTCACCATGTCTTACCGTCCTTAAACCCTCCCCTCAATTTTACAAAACAAAACCGCCGGGCTTCCCCGGCGGTTTTGCGGGGAAATGAACGGCGCCCCTACCCGAACATTTCGCGCACGGGCGCTAGCATTTCACGCCAGTCTTCGGGCCTTATGGGGGAACCGCGGCCCTGTTTGCGCCAGTAACCGGCGAAATCCGACCGGACGGTGTCCGAGACGGCCCTGCGGTATTGCTCCCGGCTCATTTTCCCGCCGGTCCGGACACGCTGTACCAGTTCCAGCGAAACCAGCCGCCCCAGGAGATAAGTAAGGTCGCGGAAAGGCCAACGCGGGTCGTACAGCGTTTTGCCGCGCATCCAGAACCAGGTCCCCGCCGGGGAAGCGCCGAACCATTTGCCGAACGTTTCCAGATAGGTCTTTTCCACGGCTTCCGGCCCCGCCGCCCCCTTGCCGGACGCGGCGATCATGCGGCCCTCAAACTCCAGCATGGCGGGGAACAGCAGCAGGTCCAAGGTTTCCTCGGTGAGCTTATCCAGCGCCAGGTCCTCGCGCGCCCCGCTGGAGCCGGCGCCATCGCGCAGCTCGAGCCAGGCCAAACCCTCCAGGAACTGGCTGAAAGTCTCCAGGAACACCGTGCTGATAGGCTCGCCCGGGGCCAGCTCGTCGAGCAGGTCGCAATGCATTACGTGGCCCAGCTCATGCGCCAGGCCGGGCAGGTCGCAAGGGCGCACCTCTTTGAACCGCAGCGGCATATAAACATGCACCGGCCCGCCTGGCGCCGGTACGCCGCAATGCGGGCAGTCCACCGCCTGCTCCTCCAGGTGCAGCCGGCCCGCGGCCACCCCGTCCACAAAAGCCTTGCCGCCCTCGATACGCTTCTCCAGCATGTCGCCCAGCGCGCCAAGCGCGGCGGCCAGCGGCACGGCGCCGGAATTACCCGCGTTCGGCACGCGCGCCCAGATATCGCAGAAGCGGAAATCCCCGGCGCCCACCCGGGCCGCCTTACGCTTGAGCGCCCGGTGGAGCAGCGGCTTCGTCTCCCCCACCACTTCCAGGAGCGGGGCCGGGTCCAAACCGAAGCGCGCCTGTATGTCCGGGTCCTTGGCGGCGCTCGCCCGCGCGAGAAGGGCGGCGAACTCCGGCCCGCGCCGGTTCCAGGCGCCGCACAGCAGTTCCCAGGAGCGGCTCCTCCGCGCGGGGTCTTCCGACCTTAACCCGTCGAAAAGCCCGCCGGCCGGCTCCGCGTACTTTATGCCGCGGCAAAGCTCCAGGTAGTCCCTGTATACGTCCGGGACATTTTCATCTTCGCGTATCGCTGGTTCCGCCATAGCCATAATTCTACAAACAAAACCGCCGGGCCGCCCCGGCGGTTCCGCTGGCCGGCCGTGGCCTAATCGCCCAGCCGCAGCGCCGCGCCGGGCAGGGCCGCGCGGAAGGCCGCGTCGTGCGAGATGAGCACCAGCACGCCGCGGTAACCGGCCAGCGCCTCCTCCAGCACGCGCACGCTCCTTATGTCCTGGTGCGTGGTCGGCTCGTCCAGCAGGGCGATGTCGGCGCCGTTCACCAGGAAGCGCGCCAGCTCCACCTTGCGGCGCTGGCCCTCGCTGAGCGCGGCGAGCGGGCGGAACAGCAGCTCCCCGTCGGCGCCCAGGTGGTCGAGCATGGCGCAGCCCGCCTGCCGCAGCGCGCCGGGGAAAAAGTCCGCCCCCCGCGCGTCGGCAGGCGCCGGCGCGCGGAACTGCGGCATATAGAACACCCGCGCCGCCCGGTTGCGCCGCAGGGCCCCGGCCTGGGGTTCCAGCTCGCCAGCCAGTATGCGCATCAGCGTGCTCTTGCCCGCGCCGTTGCCGCCCTCCAGGCACAGCCGCTCGCCGGACTTCAGGTAGAAGGACAGCTCCCTGAACAGCTCCCGCCGCCCGGCCCTGGCCGACAGCCCGCGTGCCTCCAGGAAAGCCCCCTCCGCCGCAGGCAGCGCCACGTGCCGCACCTTCTCGATAAAGGGCTTCTCGCGCTCCAGTTCTTCTATCTTCTCGCGGGCCCGCTCCGCCGCGCGGGCGGACTTCTTCTGCAGGCGCGCCGCGCGAGCGCCTATAAAACCTTTGTCGAAGGCCCCCTTTTTCTCCTTCTCCTTGGCGGCGCCCCAGTCGCGGTAATCGCGCTCCATTACGCGCAGGTCCGCTATCTCGCGCTCTATCTTCTCCTTCTTGCGCGTCGCTCGCAGGAACTCCTCCTCCTTCTGCCCGGCATAGGAGGTATAGTTGCCGCCGTACACCGCGAACGCGCTGCGCTTGAGCTCCAGCACCTTGCCCACGCAGGCGTCCAGGAAGGCCCTGTCGTGCGAGACCACGATGAAGCCGCCCTTGTAGCCGCGCAGAGCCGCCGACAGCCGCCCCATGGCCTCGCCGTCCAGGTAGTTGGTGGGTTCGTCGAGCAGGTACAGGTCCGGCGCGCGCAGCAACCCGGCCGTGATGGACAGCAGCTTGCGCTCCCCGCCGGAGAAGGTCTCCACGGGGCGGGCCAGGTCCGCCGGGGCAAAGCCCAGCGCAGCCGCCGCGGCCGCCACGCGCGGCAGCTCCTCCCAGCCGCCGCCCAGCGCCGCGAGCAGCCAGGCCTCGGCGCTCAGGTCGCCCAGGGCCGCGTCCTCCTGCTTGAGCAAGTACACCGACGCGCCCCGGTTGAGCAGCGTGCCGCGGGTGGGTTCCAGCTCCCCGGCCAGCAGGCGCAGCAGCGTGGTCTTGCCGCTGCCATTGTCTCCCAGCAGGGCGGCCTTGTCCCCGGCGTACACCGGGAACGACGCCCCGGTGAACACCGTGTCCGGGCTATTGTCGTATGAATAGGCGAGGTCCCGCGCCTCGATAAGCACTTTATTACCCATAGAGTTACCTCCGGGTGTCGTAACGCAATTGTTCTGAAGCCGGCAAGGCCGGCGGGTCACTGCAGGAGGTTTATTAGCGGGAAGTCTTGTCCATAGCGCGCCGGGCGGGCCCGGCACCTTTATAGTCTAACAGACGCCGCAAAAATTGGCAAGACCATGGAACGGCACTTTTGCTACGATTTCAGCAGCCGACCCGACAGGCAAACCTGGAAACCGGAGGACCTTATGACCGCACGCACCGCAATTAAAAACACCGCTCTCTTCGGCCTGGCCATTATCGCCGTGTCGCTATTCTGCGCCGGGCGCGGCTACGCCGACGGCCCCGCCTACGCGGATTGGCTGGCCGGGTCCTGGAGGGGATTTGGAACCACCGCCAAAGGAACGCGGTTCAGGATCGATCTCGACGTGCCCCAGGCTAAGCCCGACAAAGTCACGCTGAACTTCTCCGCGCCGGCGTACTGCGATCTGAACCTGGAAGCGCCCAAGCAGGACGGCGACACCGTGACCTTCACGGTATCCTACAGCAACGGCGGGCTCTGCTCCCTCTACCTGCCTGGCACAGCCCAGTTCCAGAAGCGCCCCGAAAATGACCGCCTGGTCCTCAGGCTGCAAGGCCGGACGGAGTCCGCCGTCGTTCAAACGCTGCTGACCCGGCTGGACTCCACGCCAAAAGCCGCGCCGGCCAAGGCCGCGAAGCCCAAGTTCGCCAAGCCCTAGCCCCCCCGGGGCGCCGCCTCGCCTCCATCCCAAAACAGAACCGCCGGGCTGCCCCGGCGGTTCCTTTTAAGTCCTACGCTGCCCGGGCCAGCCAGACGGTATGCTTGCCGCAGGCGGGGTCGTCGACCTTATGCAGCAGCACTTCCAGCCCGTGGGCGGCCAGCAGGGCGCGGTATTCATCCGGCGAGAGGCTGGAATAATGGAACTCGTCCCCCTCCATGACGCCGCTGGCCTCGCTCTCGGCAGGGCCGGAGGTGAACAGCAGCAGGCCGCCCTTATTTAAATGCGCCGCGAACACCGCGAACATGGCGCGCTGATCTTCTTTGGAAAGATGAAAGAAACTGTCCCAGGCCAGCACAGCGTCGAAGCGGCGCCCCAGCGCCAGGCCGCGCATGTCGGCCACGAGCCACGACATGCCGGGGAACCGCTCGCGGCACATGGCTATCATTTCAGGCGAACCATCCACCCCGGTGACCTGGAAACCCTTGCGGATGAAGAAGCCCGCCAGCGGCTCTCCCGATCCGCAGCCGAGGTCCAGTACCGCGCCGCCCTCCGGCAGCCGCGCCAGCATGGCCTCGAGGTATTCCCTCTCCATAAGGCCCTTGCCCCGCTGCGAGTCGAACCAGCCCGCCAGCCTTCCGTATTTAGAGCAGCATCCGTCTTCCATACCCAAATTTTACAAAACAAAACCGCCGGGCCGCCCCGGCGGTTCAGGGCGACATGAGCGTCCCCGGTCAGGCCCTCCGGACTGGCACCACCTTAGTAATGATCCGCGAGCCCTCCACCAGCGTGGGCAGGATCTTTGAGAGCACCCAGCCGTTGGTCCTGCGGTAGCGCTTCGCGCCGACGCGCATGGCCCAGGGATAAACCGCGTCACCGCTAGGCTCGAAAGCGCGCAGCAGCTTGCCGCCGCGGTACTGCTCTATCACGCAGTCGGAAATCCTCATAGCTCAGTGCCAGACGCGTTTGGAGTGAACCTTATCTTTGGCGCGGAAAGCCTTCTCCAGGTCCACGCCGTAATAGCTGGCGATAGTGCAGACGTACATGAGCACGTCCGCGAGTTCCTCGCTGATGGTGCCAACCTTGGAATGCTCGCCGATGGGCATCTTCTCTTCCTTCCTGACGGCCTTGAACAACTCGCCGACCTCTTCGCCGAGTATCAGGCATTTCTGCAGCGGGGTCTGGTCGCCGAAGCCGCGCTTTTTAGCCTCGCGCTCTATATAGCGCTGCAGCTGTCCAAGCGTAACGTTCGCCGGTAAACCTTTCGCGTTGGTCTTCATAATTAAATTCTACAAAACAAAACCGCCGGGCTGCCCCGGCGGCCAAGTTAGAGATCAGGAATGAACGCCCCCCTCTCCCCGAAATCTCCCTCCGCCGGGCCTACTCGCGCCGGCAAACAAGTTTCAGGCCCAGGGCTTCGTTCACAAGCCCTATTTCCTTGGCTTTCGGGGAAGCCCAGGCGAGAGAGTCGAACGGCATCATGTTCCCTTCGCTGGAAATATCTACGCGCCCGAGATTAAGGTCGAGCCGCCCGGCGTCGCTCCGGAGCCCCACCACGGTCAGCCCATCGTACGGGCTGAACGCCTCCCGCAGGGGGATGGAGGCGTTCTTTATCAACGAATCCAAAAGGACGCTCGCACCCCCTTTGACAACCACCACTCTGGCCTGCGGCCCCTTTCCGTCCCCCAAAGTCAGTTTATCCGCCCATATCCTGGCGTATTTTTTGTCGCCGCTGCCGCGGCGATCAAGAGCGCAGTCGTAAGTCGCGGCGTGACAAAGGCCGCCACATGCCACCAGAAGAATGCAGATCAACGTTTTCATTGAACCTCCCTGACAAAAAAGAAACTGCCCCGCTCTCCCCTCCCCGCAGTCCACAAAACCAGAACTGCCGGGCTGACCCGGCGGCTCCGCATCCGGAGCCGCGCGCGCTACTTGCCCGCGGACTTAGCCAGCTTGGAGAGCGGGCTGGATTTATACATATTCTCCAGGAAGTCTATCCCGGCGTAACCGGCCAGGAAGGACGTCTTCCAATTGCTCTCGGCCAGCGCGCCGGCTATCCCCCCCAGTATGCCGGAGAAGAACACCGTGGTGAAGAAATACTGATAATTGAACTTGGGCGCGTTCCCCGCACGCCGCTTTTTAAGGAAACCGGAAAGCCCCCGCGCTATCCCGCCCACGAACCCGGCAATGATGTAGATCTCGAACTTATTCACAAAGCCTCCCCTTGCCTTAGACTATCTCCCCATTCTACCAAAACAGGACCGCCGGGCCGCCCCGGCGGCCTTGCGCCAAGGTTCCAATTTGGAACCCTAGAGCCCGGCAAGAAAGCGGGCGGTATTCACGTTGCGCAGCGTCATGGCTTTATATAATTCCGAGCCTATCAGTTTGTTCAGCCTGCTCCTGGAATAATCCTTTCTGTCCAGGTTCCAGATAACGGCCCCCTTAACATAGCGCGCGTCCACCGCTTCCCTGTTGAAAGGCAGCTTCGCCAGCGAGGCCGCCTTATCCGCCTCTCCGAACAGGTAGGCCACGTCGGTACGCTGCTCGTCGTCGTTGCGCCAGCCAGCGGGGATAGCCCTGGCGATACCTCGCATCTGCGCCCGCGTCTTAACCAGCACGGCCACCTCGAAACCGAACTCGGCCTTTACGGCCGCCGCTATCCTCTCCCTCAAAACCGACGCAGCCCCCGCCCCGGAAAATATCACATTCCCCGAATTAATATACGTGGAAACCTTTTTAAACCCCAGCCCCTCGAACAGCGCCCTAAGCCGGCGCATGTCCACCTTCCGCGCCGTTCCCACGTTGACCCCTCTCAAAAGCGCGACGTATTCCATCCCCCAATTTTACCAAAACAAGCCCGCCCGGGCGGCCAGGCCTTTAAGCAAAAGAGTTTTTATGCTCCCCGCCCCATTACCCCACTTTCTTGCGGAGAAAATTTTTCCACACGCTCCAGCAGGTCCAGATAAAAGCGGCGGCCCCTCCCACCGGCAGCGTGAGCAGCGTGAACCAGCCCGCCACGCCAAAAGGATAGAGCATCGAGCCGAACGGGATGCCGGCCCTTATGCACGGGTCGGTCCCGGCCTCGTCGAAACGGCAGCCCAACAGGGCCGCGCCCAGGCCCGCAGCCATAGCCACGGCTATGGGCGCCAGGCCCAGGCCAAGACACAACAGCGGCCCGAGCCAATCCCACTTTGAAACCTGCTTATCTTCGGTCATGCTCCCTTATCCCCGGCGGTTCGTAAAGGCCAAAAGTAAAGACCCGGCCCCATTCCCCTACAATTCACCTACTTTTTGCGGCGCTGAAACACGACGCGGCAGGTGCTGAAGCCCAGTTTCGAAAAAAACTCGTAAGAATCCTTGTCGATCAGATCGAAAACCACCGAAACCCGCAGCTTTGTAGTCTTTTTCAGCCAGCAGGCGGCCTGGTAATGCGCGCTAGCCCGCTGCGCCCCGGAAAGCCCCGGCACAAGCGAGTGCCAGCACATATTGTCCAGGAGCTTTCCCGCGACTCCTACTATGGGCGTGTGCGTATATAGCCCGACCGCCTTCGCCCCCTTCACTATCACCAGCGCATTCACCTTGGGCAGGTAGTCTTTTTCATATTCGGGATAACTCTTGTCGAATTCCGTCCCCAACCTGCTCCCGAACCGGCGCATGAATCCCAGAAAGTGCTCGCGACTGATTTTGCGCAGCTCGGCCAAGCTCTTCGGAGGACGCACGGAAATACCCGCCTGCGGGCAGGGCCGGCCGGGATTCCTTATTCCTCGGCCCGGAGAATAGCAGGCGATGCGGTGGTTATAGCGCCCTCGCACCACGAATTTGGGCGGACGGGCAGGCGCCAATTTTACGGATTTAAAATCAAAGCATAATAGCGGCTTGTCGGCCGGCCATTGCGCCGCCCTGAAAGCCGAGTCATTAACGCCAGCGATGTTCTTAACCCGATAAAGTATCGCGTTCTTGGTGATCTTGTATGGCTTCATCCCCATGTCGCCTCCCTAATACCAAATATCATAGCAAACAGGACCGCCGGGCCGCCCCGGCGGCTCTTTGCGATCCGGCGGATCGCTAGCCCAGGTCAAAAGTAAAGACCTGACCCCATTCCCACTACAGCCACACGCCCCAATCGCCGTAATTGAACTTGCCGCTGCCGTGCCGCAATTTGCCGTCCGCGCGCAGTTGGCGGAACGCGTCGCGCATCCGGGCGAGGATCTCCGGCTTCATGTCCAACGAATGATGCCCGGGGAATACCCGCCGCACCGGCAAAGCCGCAATTTTTTCCAGCGAATTCAGGTACGCCTGCGGATCGGTGGAGGGATAATAGGCGAACAGCATGTCCTTGTAGACCAGGTCTCCGGTGAAAAGATAACCCCGCCCGGCCTCGAACAGGCACATATGCCCCGGGGAGTGCCCGGGCGTATGCAGCACCCGGATAATGCGGCCGCCAAGATCTATGGTGTCGCCGTCGCAAAGCAGCCTTGCCGGCGTCCCCTGGAAAAACTCGTACTTGCCCACGTCGTAGCCGGCCGGCAGGTCGCAGCGGTCCGTCACCATGCCCCGGATAGTTTCCATGCTGAGAGGGAACCCGCCACGCAGCCAGTCCAGCTCCGCCGCATGGGCGTAAAAATCAGGGTAGTATTTATGCCCGCCCACATGGTCCCAATGGACGTGCGTGGCAACGGCCGTAACGGGCTTGTCGGCAAGCTGTTTAACCGGTTCCGAAATGTCGCAGATGCCGAGCCCGGTATCTATAAGCAGGCTGCGCGCGGTCCCGTTGAGCAGATAGCAATGGGTTTCCTCCCAGTGCCGATACTCGCTGATGATATGCGTATCCGCGTCTATGCTTTCTATGGTGAACCAGTCTTTCATGCTTTAGCGGTCCGACTCCGGCCCGCGCGTAAGACGGCGCAGTATGGTGGCCGGCAGCGTTACTATAACCCAAAGCAGCGCCAGCGCACCGCCCACGGCCACCCCGAGCAGCCTAAAAGGCAGCAGCAACAGCCACAGCAGCGGATAAAGCACCAGGGCCAGCAGCGCCAGCGGCCAGCACAGCACCAGCAGTATTAGCCACAACAGGAAACTCAGCATCACCAAATTCTACAAAACAAAACCGCCGGGCTTCCCCGGCGGTTCCGCGTGACCGTCAAATAGTCACCTGGGCATCGGCGTCCAGCTACCCCACGCACAAAGTTACTTTCCGTACTCCTGGACGGCCTTGTCCGCCAGCGTAACGTAGGTCATAACGCTGGACCCGCCCACCAACACGGCCACCATGCAGGCCTCCAGGATCTCTTCCTTGGTCCAACCGGCCTCCAGGCAGTGCTTGACCGCGGGGGGCACGCAGGCGGGGCATTTCTGGGACACGCTGGCCACCAGCAGCAGCAGCCACTTGGTCTTCTCCACTATCCGGCCGGATTTGGTCATGGCCGCCTTGTTGGCGATAAAAGCCTCGTACTCGGCCGGGATGCTCTTGCGGATATCCACCATGAGCCTGTTGAATTCTTCGGTCGTCGCTTTAACGTCGTAGTGCATGTCGCCTCCAGATTTAAGTAAAGTTAAAAATATCGCGCTTCGCCCTGCCCCTGCCGGTGCCGCGCGCCGCATCTCCCCTACCAGCTATTCTAGCAAATGACCTCTCCCGGGCAAGCCCCCCTGGCATCCCATAACACCGCCGCCGGGGACTCCCCGGCGGTTCCGCGCTAAAGGTCAAAAGTAAAGATCTGACCCCGTTCCCTACATCCTGGCCCGGACCTTATCCCAGGCCTTGGTGATGAGGAAACTCTCGTCCATGTCGCGGACCATGCGCTCGAACTTGGGCATGGGCACGGCGAAGCTCAGCGTCCCCTTGGGCATGAAAGGCCTCGAGCTCACGTCGAAGTTGCCCAGCACCGCGCGCGGCCGCGCGGCGGACTTCTCCAGGTACGGGTACTGCACGATGGTGCCGCAGCCCGCCGAGAAAGGGGCGAACACGCCGTTGGGGTCGGTCTCCTCGAAATTGGCCAAGGTGAACAGGCCGCCCAGCACCTCCACCGGCGCGAAGAACACCACCGCGTCGGGCCTGTCCGCCGCCTCCAGCTTGTCGAAGCGCCGGAACACCAGGTATTTGGCGGGCGCCTTCACCATGGGCACTTTGGAGAACATCTCTTTCACGATCTCAGGCGTCTTCTTGTAGCGCTCGCCCTCCATCTTGCCGGGAATGCCGCAGGACAGGAAATACTCAAAGCCCGCCCGCAGTTCCACCGGGAAACCACAGAAGCGCCGCCCGCCCTGGCAGCCGAAAGAGTCGGCCGAGAAGGCCAGCGTCTCGCCCCGGAGAGCCCGCGTAAGCACCCCCACCATGCACTGGTGCCCTGCCGGCGGAGGCAACTCCGCGCCCGCAGGCGCCTGGTCGGCGTACCAAAAAGCCACAGGCAGCTCCGCCCCGGGAAAATATTTTACCCAGCCGGCCATAAATTTATTTTTCAATTCGATATCCATGACGCCTCCGTACAATAATTTTACAAAACAAAACCGCCGGGCTTCCCCGGCGGATTTGCGTGACCATCAAACAGCGTCCCCTGTCTTCCCTTGCTAATTATCGGCGCTCGACCAAAAGACGGAACATCCGCAGGCCAAGCCCCGCAAAGAAGTCGAAATACTCTTTTTCGAACGTATCAAGGCTGACTGAAATGGGTCTTTTTGAAGTTTTCTTCAGCCATACGGCGGCCTGGTACTTTGCAGCGCTCTTTTCCGCCAGCGAAAGGCCCGGGAACAGGTTGTGCCATGTAACATGATTGCATATATTCTTTGAGTCGCTCTTGTAGGGCAGGTACGAGTACAACCCGCAAGGCACCCCATTCTTAAAGACGATTAATGCCTTGTTATCAGGGAGATATTTGTCCACATAAGACTCGGCATTCCGACGGAACGCCGGCCCCAGCTTTTTCCCCCAGGCCTTCAGGTAATGCCCACAAGCCGCACGATAGACCCTAAGATTCTCAGCAATACTTGCAGCAGGGCGCACGCTGACGCTCTTGGCCTCCGCGGCAGCCGGCAGCTTAATCCTTTTACCGACGGAATAGCAGTTGACTATGGGATTATAGGCAGCCGGCAGGCCGAACTTGGGGATACGTCCCTTAGTCATTGCGGTCGGCGGAAAATCTATGGTCAGCCACGGGGCATCCTTAGGCCACTCGAGACTTTCAAAAAGTTTGCGGTTTATCTTCTTTATGTCGTTAACCCTATACACCGGCCCGGCCTTCGTCACCCTATACGGTTTGAGTTTCTCCATTTTATTCTCCTTACCTATCCCCTACATCCCGAGTTCCGCTATTTTGTCGCGCACTTCGGTGAATTCGCGGTATGCCTTGGGTTTGCCGGCCAGGCGCGCGCTTCGCGCCAGCGCGGCCTCCATTTCCTTGTGACGGCCGAGAATTCCCAGTGCCAGCGCGTAATGCACGTAGGAGTTGTAATACTTATTGCTGAACTTGAACAGAGTCTCCCAGGCGCGCACCGCGCGCTTCGCCCAAAGCCTGGCGAGATGCCAACGCCCGGCCTTCGCGTGAGGATAGGCATGCCAGGCCGCCCCTACGCCCTGGCTGTAATAAGCCCGCTTCTCCCCTCTCCGGACTATCTCCACGCCAAGGTGGTATTGCTTATCGTGCTGGCGGGAATGATAGTAATACTCGTTACGGGTAGAATAGGCCAAATTGAACGGAGCGCCCCTAAGCCGGATCAGCAGCTCTTTTAACAGGGCGCAGGCCCGCTTACGCAGCGCCTCAGCCTTGGCGGGCGGCAGGGCGTAACCATAGTCCGCCAGGGTAGAGGCATAAAAACTGACCACCCTGCTATCATGCGGATACTTGCGATACACCCGGCTAAGTATATTTATCGCTTTGCGATAATTAGCGGCCTGTATCTCCGCCCAAGCCGTATCCCTTGGCCCTTTCCATTCCTCGTCCGATATCCGCAAAGCTTTGCCTTTCATGCTTTTAATTCTACAAAACAAAACCGCCGGGCTTCCCCGGCGGTTCCGCGCTAAAGGTCAAAAGTAAAGACCTGACCCCATTCCCCGCCATTCCCCGAAAGTAAAGACCTGACCCCGTCCCCCTAGGGCTCGTCCTGCCAATTCAGCACAGTATAGTCGGAAACGTCCAAGTCAGCCTTAAGGAAAAAGTGCGGCGCGCGCTTATAGACGAGCGGCTGTTCGCCCGCCTTGAAGGCGCTGCGATAGTATTCCAGGTTGCGCTCTGGCATCTCGGAAAGTTCTTCAGCCCGGCTGGCGGTCACCGGCTCGAAATCCGAAGGCAGCAGTTGGCGCGTGTCGCTGAGCACCCTGGTATTCAAATAAAGCACCGCCGGCTTGCCTATCACGTCCTCCAGCGGCACGCGGTACCAGTCACGTGGTTTCTGATGCTGGGTGAACCCTGCCGAGACCAGCGCCCTGTAAGGGACATTAGGATGCATGAGCGAAAAATGGAGCACATCGTTCCAAAGACAGTTAAGAGGAGGGACGGAGATGCTTAAAAGCCATTCCCGTCCCTCATACTTCTTCACATGCCTGGCAAAAGCGTCCGGGTGCACGTCCCTAAGCCTATTGAGCGGATACAGCACCTGACCCGTCATGTCCGGCTGCTTGATATGATAAACGTACTGCTTCCGTTTTTCAGAGCCCATCCCACAATTCTACCAAAACAAAACCGCCGGGCTGCCCCGGCGGTTTTGTAGATCCAGGGAACAAGTCCCTGACCCCGCTCAGATATAGCGCCTGACGCGGGCTTTGTATTCCTCGTAGGCGGCCCCGAACCTGCCAAGCAGGAACCTCTCCTCCGCCAGCACGATACGGTGATGCGCCGCCACCGCGGCCGCGCCCAGCGCCAGCACTACGGCGCAACCGCAGTAGCTCACTGCGCCGGCAGTCATCAGGTAAAGGCCCAGGTAAAGCGGATTGCGGGAATAAGCGTAAAGGCCGCCGGTGCGCAGCTGTGTCCCGGCCTTGGGCAGGCCGGTGGTGTTTGCGTCGCCGAGGCCCCGGTAGGCCAGCCCCAGGACAATGAAGCCGCCCAGGAACAGCCCCGCCGCGGCCGCCTCCCAGGGTGGCGGCACGGCTACGATACGCATGTTCAGCCCCAGCGCTTGCAGGAAAGCGGCCGCCCAGCACAGGATGGTGGCGAGCTTGCCCAGCACGAACAGCCACTTGGCCACCGGCCGCTCGCCGTCGGTCTCCAGCCCGCGCGCCTTAAGGCCCTTTTCCTGCAGCGTATTGAGCAGGAAGAACCCCGCGAACACCGCGATGAAAATTATCCTTATCGCCATATCCAAATTCTACCAAAACAAAACCGCCGGGCTGCCCCGGCGGTTCTTTAGCGATCCGGCGAATCGCTAGCCCAGGTCAAAAGTAAAGACCTGGCCCCATTCCCCTGCCTCAAAACCGCAGGGCGCCGTTCAGGCCGCTGGCGGCGCGGAGGGCGCGGCAACCGCCCTATGGCCGAATTCAATGACATTGTTGTCGCTGTCGCAGTAAGTAACGGCATAGAACCCCGGACCGAACTCCGGCAGTTCAGCCGCGGGGAACAGCGGCTTAAAGCCCGCCTTGCGCATAGCGGCGTCTATAACGTCCACATCCTCGCGCTTGCCCACCGAGAACCCCACGTGGTCGGTAACCACGAACTCTTCCCCGGTAGGCGCCCCGCGCTTAACGCGCCGCGGTCTGGATTCCCCTATGAACAGCGTAAAGCTGCCGTTCGTATGCCCCACATAGCTTTTGCCGTCCCCCCACCCCTTTACAAACCCCGCCGCCTCAAACAGCGGCCCATAAAACCCCATCGCCTTACCAAAATTCTCCACTTCCATACAAACATGAATAGCTTTTATTTCCATATCCCTCTCCTTCCGCCCGCCAGTTTTCCCCGGCGGCTCCCTAGCGATCCGCCGAATCGCTAGTCCAGGTCAAAAGTAAAGACCTGACCCCATTACCGACGCTACTTAATATCCAAATTAAATGGCCGAAGAGAATGACTCCCCTCAATTAACACTTTGGCCGGGCCGGAGAGTGTTAATCTAATCTGTGGGTCACCACCAAACACAGAATACACAAGCCGAGCCTTCCTGCCGTCTGTGGAAATCTGTTTAGAATCCTCTCCATGTGTGAATGCTCCTTCCGGCCAGAAATTTACAATTTTTGACCCTACCCCGCCTTTTAGCCCGCGCTTAACTGCGGTTCCCCACTGCTAGTT
>CAYSYJ010000025.1:0-19520 GCA_964435105.1 uncultured Elusimicrobiaceae bacterium | reverse complement strand
TGCATGTGTTAGGCACGCCGCCAGCGTTAACTCTGAGCCAGGATCAAACTCTCCAAAAAATCCGTAACTGTTAACAGCAAACTTCGCTGTCGGCAGTTAGCATTTACGGAGTGTTCTAATTAGCTCTATTACTATTGTTCATAACCAACTTGGTTATCACACCATTAGGTAATTGCTTTCGTGTTACACCATCAACATGTTCCGCAGGTTCCTTGAAAAGTTCAGACCGGTTTTAAGGCCGGGCCTCTTTTCAATTTCCCCGCTTCGCACGTTCAGGGTGCCCATTCATACATAATTTTTTAGAGAGCGAACCCTTTTCCCGTTTCGTGGATCCCACTCCACGGGTAGAAGGTCTTTTGTTACTGTCGCGGCTTGTGTTCGCGACCGTAAGTAAATGTTATCACAAAACTGCGAACCTTGTCAACTATTTTTTTCTCCGTCGGAGAAAATGTTTTTTGAGATGCTGCTTTTCAAAAAACTTTTAACTTCGCACTGTTGTTTTTAGCTTTGAAAGATCAGGTTGTTGCTTTGGTTCGCTGCCCTTTTTCAGGGCGCTCTTTGCGACAACAAGATTAGTATAGCACAAAATATTTTTTTCTGTCAACAAATTTTTTCAGCAGCGCGAAGGCAGAGGGGACGTTGGTTAGTTGGTTAGTTTTTGTGCGCCACCCAAACCGCCGTTGTTTTATCCAGAAACCAAAAAACTAACCAACTAACCAACGTCCCCTCCCCCTAACTGGGGCGTTTTTGTTAGAATAGGAATTTTATATATAATTATAAATATATTTATTAATTATAGAAAATCGCATTTTTGGGCAATTTTGGGCGGTTTTTCGGCTATTTTCGCCTTGCGCGGCGGTTATCAACATGCTTTAATTTGAGCGTGAAAAGCCTCCTATTAGCCCTGTTCATAACCCTGCCGGCCGCCCTGCCGGCAGCGGACTTCCGCGAAGAGACCATCTATTTCGTCATCACCGACAGGTTCGCCGACGGCGACCCATCCAACAACGATATTTACGGCGACGAATATGTGCCCGGCAACTTGCGCTATTACCAGGGCGGCGATTTCAAAGGCCTCATCGCGCATCTCGACTACATAAAGAACATGGGATTCTCCGCGGTCTGGATCACGCCGCCCGTAATGCAGCCGCCCGGCCGCTACGTCAATTCATCGCGCACCTACGACGCCGCCGGCTACCACGGCTACTGGGCCTGGGACTTCTCGAAAATAGACCCGCATTTGGAATCCCCCGGCGCCTCTTATAAAAATTTCATCGACGCGGCGCACGCCAAAGGCCTGAAGGTGATACAGGACGTGGTGCTCAACCACGGCCACGGCGGCGACACCGCGCCCGACGTAAAATGGCACGCGAGGCGCGGGCAGGTGTCGGGCCTGGGCCGCACCTACGACTATTTCTCCGACGAGAAAGGCTGGTTCACGCGCCGGGGCCCGGTGCTGGCCGACCTGCTGGATCTCGACGACGCCAACCCCGAGGTGCTGAAGTGGTTCGAGGGGATATACGCGTCCTACCAGGACCTGGGCGTGGACGCCTTCCGCCTGGACACCGTGGCCTGGATGAACAAAGCCTTCTGGAAGAAGTTCACCGCGGCCATGCACGCGCGCAAAAAGGATTTCTTCATCTTCGGCGAGATCTGGACCAACGACGACTACAAGGGCCTGGCCTCCTACATGCGGCTGGCCAAGGGCTCGCCGATGAACGCCGGCATGAGCGTGATGGACATGCCCGGCTCCGCCATGGGCGGCTGGGGCCGGCTGGAGCCGGTCTTCAAAGGCGGGGATTATTCCGCCGCCGACGAGGTGCTGCGCCGCGACCGCGAGTACCCCGACGCCAGCTGGCTGGTCACCTTCCCGGACAACCACGACAAGCCGCGCTTCAACGGCGCGCCGCCGGCGGGCACTCCGGCCACGGAGGAGCAGTACCGGGACATGCTCAACTTCTATTTCACGGCGCGCGGCATCCCCTGCGTCTACTACGGCACCGAGGCCATGCTGCCCGGCGGCGAGGACCCCGACAACCGCCGCATGCTCGGCCCCGAAGCCATTAAGCGCGCCGCGGCCTCGCCCCTCTACGCCCACCTGGCGCGCCTCAACGCCCTGCGCCGCTCCTTCCCCGCCCTGCAGAAGGGTTCGCAAAAAAAGCTTTTCTCGTCGAAAGACCAGTACGCCTTCGCGCGGGACTACCGCGGCGCGCGGGCCTATGTCTTCCTGAATAAGGGCGGGGAAAAGGCGCTGGTGCCGGCCCGCGGCTTCAAGGCGGGGCTTTACACGGACGCCTGGACCGGCGAGACGGCGCGCTTCCAGGGCGCGGTGGAAGTGCCCGCGCACGGCCTGCGCGTGCTGCTGCCCGCCAGGCGCTGACCGCCCGGCGCGGCATAAAATTATTATAATAGACGCTTCCGGGCCCGCCCGGCAAAAACACATGAACATCGCCGTCACGCCCCTACTGCTCGCCCTGCTCGCCGCGCCCCTGGCCGCCCAGGTCCGGCCCTCCGGAGATTCCGAACTGCTGAATTACCTGCGCAGCCCTTCGGCCGACCCCTCCTGCGGCGTCTGCCTGGGGGCCGCCCGCAAGCATTTCGCGGAGCGCGAAAAGGCCGAGCTCGATAAGAAGACGGCGGGCATGGCGCCGATCCCGGCGGGCTCTTACCGCCTGGGCTCGCCCGACGGGATCGGCGACCCTGACGAGGCCCCCGCCGCCGATATCGTGCTGGACGCCTTCTTCATGGACCGCACCGAGGTCACCCTGGGCGACTACCTGGCCTTCGTCAAGGCCTCCGGCGGCAATCACCCGGAATGGCTCAAGCCGGGCGGCCGGTTCAATTACGAGACCGGCGCGGACAAGTATTACCGCCGGCTCGCCGTCCTCATCAGGACCTGCGACCGGTGCCCGGCCTTCGGCGTCAGCTGGGAGGACGCCAAGGCCTACTGCGCCTACAAGGGCAGGCGGCTGCCCACCGAGGCCGAATGGGAGGCCGCGGCCCGGGCCGGTTCGCCCGCGAAATATTCTTTCGGCGATTCGCCCGCCCCGGCCGGGGAATACGCCTGGTTCGAGGACAACTCGGCCGAGGTCCCCCACCCGGTGGGGCAGAAGAAGCCCAACAAGTTCGGCATCTACGACATGCACGGCAATGTCTGGGAATGGACGGCCGACATCTACTCCGCCGGCGCCTACTCGGCCAGGCCGCGGCGCAACCCTCCGGCCCAGTCGGCCGGGGGCCGCGAGGCGGTGATCCGCGGCGGTTCCTGGGCCTTCGACGCCGACTCCATGCGTTCCGGCAACAGGGCCAGCAACCGCAAGCCCAACGACGACATCGGTTTCCGCTGCGCGGTATCTGAAAGCGAGATCAAGAACGGGCGCTGAGCGCCCCCGGGAGAAAATAATGAGCATACACCATAACCAGCCGAAGGGCCTGTTCCTGCTGTTCTTCGTGGAGATGTGGGAACGGTTCTCTTATTACGGCATGCGGGCGCTGCTGATGCTGTACATGGTCGGCCCGCTGATGTTCTCCACCGAGAAGGCCAGCCACGTCTACGGCTGGTACACCGGCCTCGTGTACCTGACGCCCCTCCTGGGCGGCTATATAGCGGACCGCTACCTGGGCCAGCGCAAGGCCATAGTGGTCGGCGCCGTGCTGATGGCCCTGGGCCATTTCGCCATGGCCTTCCCGGCGCTGCCCTTCTTCTTCGGGGCCATGATCCTGCTGATACTCGGCAACGGCTTCTTCAAGCCCAACATCTCCACCGTCGTCGGCCGGCTCTACGAGGAGAACGACCCCAGGCGCGACGGCGGCTTCACCATCTTCTACATGGGCATCAACGTGGGCGCCTTCTTCTCCCCGCTGGTCTGCGGCGCGCTGGGCGAGAAGGTGGGCTGGCATTACGGCTTCGGCGCGGCCGGCGTGGGCATGGTGCTGGGCCTCGTGATGTACCTCTGGGGCCAGAAGTCCCTGCTGGGCGACAAGGGCCTGAAGCCCGCCGACCCGCAGACCGACTACTGGGTGCCGATCACGCTGGTGACGCTGATGGCCGCCGTCCTCATTACGACGGCGATGCAGTTCAACGGCTACGAGATCTTCAGCCGCATCCCCAACTGGCTCAAGGGCTTCGCGGGCCTCGTTGTGCTGGTCGGCCTGGTCTACGCCTACGCCTCCCGCTCCGAGAAATCCACCCTGACGCACGTCGAGAAGCAGCGCCTCGCCGTGATCTTCATCATGGTGTTCTTCTCCGTCTTCTTCTGGTCCGCCTTCGAGCAGGCCGGCTCCTCGCTGACCCTGTTCGCCAAGAACGAGACCAACCGGATGCTGAACCTGTTCGGCTGGCAGTGGGAGATGCCGGCGAGCTTCTTCCAGTCGCTGAACCCGCTGTTCATAGTGGTGCTGGCCCCGTTCTTCTCCGGCCTGTGGATCAACCTGGCCGAGAAAGGCAGGGAACCTTCGAGCCCGGTCAAGTTCGCGATAGCGCTCGGCCTGCTGGCCCTCGGCTTCGTCGTCATGATAGCGGCCGCGGCGGCCTACCAGCAGAGCGGCCCCGTAAGCGTGATGTGGCTGGTGGCGGCCTACTTCTTCCATACGCTGGGCGAGCTGTGCCTGTCGCCGGTGGGCCTGTCGCTGGTCACCAAGCTGGCGCCGCTGCAGTTCGGCTCGCTCATGATGGGCGTCTGGTTCCTGTCCAGCGTGGCGGCGGGCTTCGTGGGCGGCTTCTTCGCCGGCAACTACGACGGCATGAACCACGTGAACTTCTTCATGATCCCGACGGCCACCGGCCTCGGGGCGGCGCTGCTGCTGCTGCTCATCACCCCCAAACTGCGCAAGTGGATGCACGGCGTGCACTGAGCGCCTGAAGCGAAAAGAAAAGCCGCCGGGACCTCCCGGCGGCTTTTTCTTTTCCCGCCCGGCGGGGATCAGCCCTTGCGCTTTTTGAGCTGCCGCACCTCGGTGACCTCCACGCGGCGGCGGCCCGCCTCCAGCTTCAGGCCCAGCGGGGCCAGCGCCTTGTTGAGCTCCGCCTGGTCCACCTTCTTAACCTCTACGCGGAAATTGTAATTGCCGGCCAGGCCGGTCTCGTCCACCACGGGCCGCCCGAGCCACTCCTCCAGTTCCACGGCCAGGTCGTCCACGCCGGCGCCCTTGGCCTCCATGTAAGCGCCGTCGGGACCGTGCTCCATCTTGCGGCTGCCGCCCAGCGCGGCGGACTTGGCCGGCGACTTGCCGCCGCCGTCGCGCTTAAGCACCAGCACGTCCCGCTCCTCCTCGCGCACCATTATCTCGAGCATCATGGCCGCGTTCAGCCCGTAGACGATCATATCGCGCATCCGCGAGAAGGAATCCTGCCCTTTGGCGGGCGCCACGCGGGCGGCCACGCGGACCTTCTTCCGCCTCACCTCGGCGGGCACGTCGGTGAACCTCACCTCGTGGGTGTCGCGCATCACGGTCTCGATCACGTACTCGAGCGGCAGGCCGTCCATCAGGAAACTGGTGTCGCTGTGGCGCATCTCGGGCTTGTCGCCGGCGGGGCCTGCGGAGAAATAGGCCAGGGACTTCTCCCCGGCGCCGTCTTCGGCGGCCTCCTCCTCTTCCCTGACCGCCAGGCCGGTCACGTCGCGCCCGGCCAGCAGGTCCTCTATCTTTTTCTCGTCCAGCCCCCCGGGGTGCAGGCCGCCCCGGAAGACCCCCTTCGCGTCTATCAGCGCGGCGTGCGGGATGCCGAAGATGCGGAAGCTCTTGAAGGCGTCCCCCGCCTCGGCGGCCACGTTGCCCTTCATGATATGCTTGTCCAGGAATTCCTTTACCGTCGCCTCCCGCTCCTTGGACACCTGGATGAAGACCACCGGTTTGTCCTTGAACTTCTCCACCAGCTCGTTCATGTGGCCGATATTGTCCACGCAGGGCCCGCAGTCGGTGCCCCAGAATTCCAGCACCACGGCCTTGCCCTTGAGCTCGTCCCAGTTCTTCAGGGACTTGAGGTCGCCCTGCAGCGTCTTCTCTATGACGACCGCCGGGGCGGGTTGGCCTCTTTTAGCGGTCACGGGTTTGTCGGCGGGCTTGCCGCAGGCCGCGCAGGCCAGGGCTAGCAGCAGAACGGCGGTCTTTCTCATGGGTTTTCTCCTGTTACCGGGGCTGAAAATTATAAGTGAACTATATAAAATTTACCGGCCGCCGCGGTGTGGTATAATTTTTACGCCCGGCGGGGCCGGGCAGGAGGGAAAATGGAAACACAGCATAATCTGCCGGTACCGGTCTTCGCGGAACCTACGCCCCTGGGCCTCATAGGCCTCGCCGTGGGCTGCGCAGCTCTCGCGCCCATCGCTTTCGGGGCCGCGCTCAGCCCGGCGGCGCTCAAGACCGCGGCCATGCTCTGCCTGTTCTTCGGCGGCGGCTGCCAGTTCCTGGCCGGCGTCATGAGCCTGGCCAACCGCAACCTCTACGGCGGCACGCTGTTCACGGCCTTCGCCTTCAACTGGGTCATGAACTGGTGGATGCTCACCTCCATAGCCGGCGGGGCCATGCCGGACCACTCGGTGCTGCTGGCCGTGGACTGCTGCTTCCTGCTGGTCTTCGCCGCGATGACCTACGGCTTCGGCTTCTTCAGCGGGCTGCTGTTCGCCTTCCTGCTGGTGATAGACTTCATGTACGTTTTCAAGATCGCCGCGGCGCTCACCGGCTCGGCCGCCTTCGCGCCCCTCATTGCGGGCCTGACGGTGCTGCTGGGCCTGCTCGCCCTGTGGATCGCCTTCGCCCTGCTCATCAACCCGGTGGCCGGCCGGCGCCTGTTCTGGTTCCCCGGCCCGGTCTACCACCCGGCCCCGCCCAAACAGCAGGCCTGACGCCGCCCGCGGCGCGGACCTCCCGGCGCTCCCGCCGGGAGGTTTGTTTTTTACCGCCGATAAAAGATACCCTATACAGGCAGCCATGGACGAGATCAAGAGACGACGCACCTTCGCGATAATTTCCCACCCCGACGCCGGCAAGACCACGCTGACGGAGAAGATGCTGCTTTACGGCGGCGCGCTGCACCTGGCCGGCACCGTCACCGCCCGCAAGAACCAGCGCGCCACCGCGTCGGACTGGATGGAACTGGAGAAGAAGCGCGGCATCTCCATCAGCTCCACGGTGCTGCAGTTCGACTACGCCGGCTACAAGATCAACCTGCTCGACACCCCCGGCCATAAGGACTTCTCGGAGGACACCTACAGGGTGCTTACCGCCGTTGACGCCGCCGTGATGGTGATCGACGCCGGCAAAGGCATAGAGGCGCAGACGCTCAAGCTCTTCGAGGTTTGCCGCCGCCGCCGCATCCCCATCTTCACCTTCATGAACAAGATGGACCGGCCCTCCCGCGAGCCGCTGGAGCTCATCGACGAGCTGGAGAAGGTCCTGGCCCTCGAGCCTTTCCCCGTGAACTGGCCCATGGGCAATGGCCCGGATTTCAAGGGCGTCTACGACCGCCTTACCAGGCAGGCGCACATGTTCGAGCGCACGCCGGGCGGCGCCTTCAAGGCCGGCGTGGAAACCGCCGGGCTCGACGACCCGCTCATCAAGGAGAAACTGGATTCGGTCTCCTACCGCAATTTCATAGAGGAAGTCGGCATGCTGGAGCTGGCCGGCACCGTCTACGACCAGGAGGCCGTGCTCGCGGGCGAGGTGACGCCGGTATTCTTCGGCAGCGCAGTAAATAATTTCGGCATCCAGCTGATGCTCGACGGCTTCGTTGAGCACGCGGCCCCGCCCGGCCCGCGCGACGCCGCCATCGGCAGCGTGGACCCGGCCAACCCGGCCTTCAGCGGCTTCATCTTCAAGATCCAGGGCAATATGAACCCGCGCCACCGCGACAAGGTGGCCTTTATCCGGGTCTGCTCCGGCAAGTTCACGCGCGACATGAGCGTGACCCACATGGGCGACGGCAAGAAGGTACGGCTCTCCAACTCCAACAAGCTTTTCGGCCAGGAGCGGGAGACGATGGACGAGGCCTACCCCGGGGACATCGTGGGCATAGTGGGCCACCAGGACTTCAAGATCGGGGACACGCTGACCGAGAACCCGGCCATCGTCTACGACGAGATCCCGCGCTTCCCGCCGGAATGCTTCACCTACATCGTGAACCCGGTGCCGTCCAAGTTCAAGCCTTTCAAGACCGGCCTGGAGCAGCTGATGCTGGAGGGCGTCATCCAGCAGTTCTTCCCCAAGGACGCGCCGTCCTCCAGCATCCTGCTGGCCGCCGTGGGCCCGCTGCAGTTCGAGGTGACGCAGTACCGGCTGGAAGAGGAATACGGCGTGAAATCCCTGGTGGAGCCCTGCCCCTGGCAGTTCGTGCGCTGGCTGGACGAGGAAGGCGCCGCCCAGCTGGACTCCGGCATGATACACCTGGGCGACAATGTGCGCCTGGGCAAGGATTCCTCGGAGCGGCCGGTGATCTTCTTCCCCACCCCCTGGGCGCTCAAGTACTTCACCGACACCAATAAGAAAATAGCCCTCTACGAGCTCCCGTTAAAAGCCTGACAGTTAAGCGAGGAAAGGCAGCAGGCGCGGCCTGTTGCCGGCCGAGTCGCGCGCCAGCGCGGCGGCGCCTGTTTTTGCGCCTTTGGCGTAGCAGGCTATCTCCCGCGCGCCAAGCCGCAGCGAGTCGGAGCGCCTGAGCAGGCGGTAAAGCGGGGACTTCGTCTCGGTGGCGAAGACCACCGAGCGGTAGTCCAGCCCATCGGGCCGGCAACTCCCGGCCTCCAGCACGTAGAACCTGAAATCGTCGAGGTAGAGCACCGGGTTGCCGTTGAGGCGCGCCGCGGCGGCGTACCATTCCGGGTTATACCGCCTTATGGCGGCCGTTATCAGGCGGCCGCGCCGCAGCGACCGCGAGCAGCCGAGCGAGCAGGGCAGGTGGTCGGCCATGGCCCAGGGGAACAGGCCGAAAAAGATGCTCTTGAACAGCGGGTCCTTGAGGACCCGGGAATCTTTTATGCGCCCGTCGTAATGGGCCAGGAAATTGGCCTCGGCCGGCAGGGCTGATGGTATGCGGCGCTGCTCCGCCAGGAAAGCGCTGTTGCTTACCAGCAAATGCGGGTCCGTACCGCGGCCGATGCGCCGCAGGTAGCGGTCCACGCAGCAGGAAGGATAACCCAGCAGCAGGCCGATGGCGCGGTAATCGCCGGCCTCGTAGGCGCGGATCATCCGCTCGGCGTGCTCCTTCTTGCGCGAGATGAACACCTGCCGCCCGCTGCGCCGGCTCATGCTGCGCGGGTTGGCCTCCAGCGGGGCGAAAGGCTCCCGCCCCACGTCGCGCACCGTCACGCGCAGGCCGCATTTCTCTATCTCTTTTATATTTGGCTCGAATCCGGCGAACTCCCGCTCGCCGTACTCGACGTTGATCACCGGCTTAAGGCCTAGCTCGGCCCCGTACCATTCGAACTCCCTGATGAGGAAGGGCACCTAGCGCCGCCCCCCTGCCCTGAAGAGCGCCAGGTTCTCCTCCAGCAGCGCCGGCGGGACTATCTCGCGGAGCGCCCCCTCTATGGCCTCGGCGGGCAGGCCCGGCACCGCGCCCAGCGCGGCCACGCGGCCCAGCAGGGCGGAATTCTGCATGCGCGGATCGCGCAGGCCTTCGGCCTTCACGGCCTCCGCCGTGCCGCCTGCGGCCTCCGCGGCGGCGGCCACCTCGGCCGCCTCCGGGTACTTGGCCTTGCCCATGCGCACTATCACGGGCTGGTAGGCCGCGTCGTAATAAATTACCCGGCCGCCTTTTTTCAGGGACTGCGCCGCGCCGCGCAGGGCTTCCAGGCGTTCCAGCGCCAGCACCAGGTCGGCCCCGCCCTCGGGCACCAGCGGGGTCAGCGCCCCGGCGCCCAAACGGATATGGGAACTCACTACGCCGCCGCGCTGGGCCAGGCCGTGGGTATCGCAGGCGCGCACCTCGAGGCCTGCCTTTTCGGCGGCCTGCGCCAGCGCCGCCGCCAGCAGGCCTATGCCCTGGCCGCCCACGCCGCAGAGGTAGATATTAAAGACGCTCATTTCTCCCTCCCTATGGCCTGAGCCGGGCAGGTCTGTATGCAGGAGCCGTCGCCGATGCAGAGCTCCGGGTTCACCGTCACCGAGCCGTCGGGGTGGCGGATGAACGACGGGCAGGCGAAGTCGGCCGCGCAGGTATAGTGGCGGGCGCATTTCGCCTGGTCCACCGCCACATGCTGCGTTTTCAGGGCCGGGTTGGCGCGGCGCCGCTCGCGCATGAACTTGAGCATGCAGGGATGGCGCGCTATCACCACCGCGAAGCCCTTATGCTCCATGGCCTCCTTCAGGTGGGCGGCGAGCTTGGCCTGCTCGTAGGCGTCGCATTCGCGCAGGAACTTCACGCCCAGCGCCTTCAGGAGTTCCGGCAGGTTCAGGCGTTCGCCCAGCTCGCCGTTGCCGGGGCGCGGCTGGTGGCCGGTCATGGCCGTGGTGCCGTTGTCCATCAGCACCAGCGTAATATCGGCGTCGCGGGCGGCCGCGTTCACCACGCCGGGCAGGGCCGCGTGGAAGAAAGTGGAGTCGCCCACGAAAGCCACCACCTTGCGGGAGGCGTTGCCCAGCGCCAGGCCGGATGCCGTGGAGACCGAATGACCCATGGAGAACAGGATCTCGCCCATATTGTAGGGCGGCAGGAAACCCAGCGAGTGGCAGCCGATGTCGCCCACGGTGATGGCGCCGGGAGGCAGCGCCTTTTTTATGGCGTGGAAAGCGGACCTGTGGCCGCAGCCCGGGCACATCTGCGGCAGGCGCGGCACGGCCTGCTGGGCGGCGCGGCGGGCCGGCGGCGGGAACAGCTCGGGCCAGGCCTCGTTGAGGGCCGCCCTCGCCCGCTCGGGGCTGGCCTCGCCCATCAGCTCGTGGTGGTCGCGCCTGGCGTGCAGGCGGCAGGAAAGTTTGCGGTCATAGGCCAGCGCCTTCACCTCGTTCTCGGTGACGCGGTCCAGCTCCTCGTAGATGAAGACCTCTTCGTGAGACTTCAGGAACTCCTCCAGCAGCCCAGTTGGCAGCGGGTAGGAGAGACCCAGCTTCAGCACGTCCACCGGGGCCCCGGCTTCGCGCACGGCCTCCAGCAGGCACAGCGCCGGCAGGCCGGCGGCTATGGCCCCCAACCGGGAGCCCTGGCCGGCCTTATGAACCCGGTTGAGCGGGCTCTTCTCGCCGTAGGCGGCCCAGGCGTCGAGCTTCTCCAGCGCGCGCTTCTTGAGCGGGAACACGGTGGAGGTTATGGGCACATAGGGCCCGTTCTTCGGGTCGAAACCCGGCGTCCAGTCCGGCGCCGCGGCCGGCAGCTGGCCGAAGTTCACCCGCTCCCTGGCGTGGCAGACATGGGTGGTCAGCCGCAGGAAGACCGGGGCGCGGCGCTCGCGGGCCAGGGCCGCGGCCTCCTTGTACATCACGTAAACCTCGGCGGGCGAGGCCGGTTCGAACACCGGCATATAGCTCATGCGCGCGAACCAGCGGTTGTCCTGCTCGTTCTGCGAGGAGTTGGCGCCGGGGTCGTCGCCCAGGATCACCACCATGCCGCCGGTCAGCTCCATCAGCGGCAGCTGGATCAGGGAATCGGCCGCGACATTGAGCCCGACGGACTTGAAGAACACCGCGGCCGGGTGGCCGTTCACGGCGGCGCCGGCGGCGATCTCCAGCGCCACTTTCTCGTTGACCGCGAACTCGAAGCGGTAAGGCCGGGCGGCCTCGGCGGGGGCCTGCAGGGCCTCGGCTATCTCCGGCGTGGGCGAGCCCGGGTAGCTGGTCACCACCATGGTGCCGGCCTCGGCCATGGCCCGCGCCAGCGCGTGGTTGCCCATCGCGAGCGCCTGGAAACCCTCCCGGCGCGTCATCAGTTCGGACAATGAAAGCATGCGTCAGCTCCTTTTCACCGGCTGGTAGCTTTTGGCGCGGTCCACCGGCAGCGCGTAGGGGCCGGTCCAGGCCTTGTCGAAGATCTCCTCGAGGATGGCCGCGGCCGGCGCGCCGTCCATGAAGACCGCCGTGCCGCGCGAGGTCAGGAAATAGCCCGGCCCCCAGTTGGAATTGGTCACGTAGGAGCGCTCGCCGTCGGCCGTCATGTACTTGCAGTGCTCCACGCGCGAGAAAGGCACGAACCCGGAGCTATGCCGCGGCAACGAGGAGATCTTTACGGAGACGCCCGGGGCCGCGGAGAGGGCCTTGATGTCCGCGTCGTTCTTGCCGCCCATGGCCCAGTCGGCGAAGATGAGCTCCACCTTGACCCCCCGCGCGCCGGCGCGGCGCAGGGCCGCGTCCAGACCGTCCCAGCGCTTGGAGCCGTGCTCCTGCAGGGCGTAGGTCATCACCTGGCCTTTCAGGTAGCGCTTGGCCCCGTCGATGAACTTCAGCAGCTCGTCCCACTCCACGTCCATGCCGGCCGGCACCGAACCGACGGGGCTGAAAGCCAGGCGGTAGGTAACGGTGCCGCCCTCCAGCGCCGCTATCTCGGGGCTGGCGGCGGAGACCTGCTGCTTAACCTGTTTGGCGTAGGTCTTTTTGGCGTCGGCCCCGCCGGCCACGGCCCAGTCCGCCTCGAACAGCTTCTTGAAATCGGCGGCGGCCCGCGGGCTGGTTATGCGCACGCCTATCTCGTGGATATGCTTGAGCGAGCGCCAGTCGAAATTCTGGCTGCCCGTGTAAACCTCCCTGCTGTCCACGATGAAGAACTTGGAATGCTGCACCCCGCCGCCGGCCTTCTTGAAATCCATCACGCGCACCTGCACGCCGGCCTTGACCAGTTCCGGGATATGCTGGGAGCTCTCCTTCATCATCGCGGTGTCGACTATGAAGCGCACCCGCACGTCGCGGCCGCGGGCGGCCCTTATGGCCTCCAGCACCGGCGTCAGGTCCTCGCCCGGTTTCTCGGCGATATAGAACTGCTGGATGTCCAGCGACACCGAGGCGGAATTTATCATCTCGCGCCAGACCCGGCCCGGGCGGGCGGCGGCGGTGGAGCCGTACACGGTCTCGTCGGGCACGCTCTGCACTATCTTGAGCGCCGGCCCGGCCAGGGCGGCGGACGGCAGCAGCAGCAGCGCGAAGATCAGGTTCTTCATCTTTCCTCCTAGACGGGCAGCACTTCTTTTCTCAGCACCTTGCGGAAATCCAGCTTGGCCAGCTCGCCCAGCAGCATGCCGGAAACTATCAGCAGGCCGCCGGCGGCCTTCACCGGCACGAACTCCTCACCGCCCCAGGTCCAGGCGAAGATGGCGGCGAAGACCGGCTCCAGCGTGAAAATGATGCCTACCTTGAAGGGCTCCGAGTGGCGCTGGGCCAGCATCTGGATGAAGAAGGCCGTGAGCGTGGGGAACACCGCCAGGAAAATGATCACGCCCCAGCCGTTGACGCTGGCCACCGCGAGCGAAGAGCCGCGCAGCAGCGCTATGGCGAAGGAGACGGCCGAGACCATCCAGAACTGGTGGAAGGCCAGCAGCACGGTGTCGGCGTCGCCCTTCACGTACTTGTCGGTGACTATCAGGTGCGCCGAATAGGCGGCCGCCGCGGCCAGCGTCAGCGCGTCGCCGGTATTGAAGCCGCTCACCCCGCCGGTGAGCAGCCATAGCCCGGCGATGGCGAGCAGCGCCGAGACCACCTGCAGGCGGGCCGGCCGCTCCCGGCGGAACAGGAACATGAAGACGGGGATGAAGATGATGAAGAGGCCCGTGATGAAGCCGGAGTTGGAGGCGGAAGTGTAGACCAGCCCCACGGTCTGTGTCAGGTACAGCGCCGCGAGCAGCAGCGACAGCAGGAACCCTTCGCGCATATGGCGCGTCCTGTCGAGGCGTTTTAGCACCCAGGGCAGCAGCAGCGCGGCGGATATCAGGAAGCGGATCCCCACCATCACCACCGGGTCCACCGCGTCCAGGGCGCCCTTGGTCACTATAAAGGTGGACCCCCAGATGGCGGCGCAGTAGAAAAGCCCGATATCGGACCAGAGCTTCTGCCTGGCGGAAGGCTTTTCCATATCTGGCATTATACCTTTTAAAATATACGCGGGCGGGAACGCGTATTTATAGCCCGGGGATGACCCGCCCGGGGATTAATAAGTATACTTTCAAGGAACCCGACAAGGAGCCGACCATGAAAGACCAGATCCTAAAGAAGATAGAATCCTACGAGAATTACGCCATCGAACTGCAGCGCGGCCTGACCGCCATCCCGGCGCTGGCCCCCTCTTCCGGCGGCACCGGCGAATACGACAAGGCCAAGTGGCTGGAGGGCGAGCTCAAGAAACTCAAGTTCGACTCCATCGAGTGGATCAACGCCCCGCAGAAAGAAGCCAAGAACGGCATCCGCCCCAATGTCATCGCCCGCTACAAGGGCAAGAGCAATAAGAAGACCATCTGGTTCATGGCCCACCTCGACGTGGTGCCGCCCGGCGAGGCCAAGCTCTGGAAGAGCGACCCCTACAAGATGGAGATCAAGGACGGCCGCCTGATAGGCCGCGGCGTGGAGGACAACCAGCAGGCCATCGTCTCCAGCATCATGGTGGTGAAGGCCATGATGGAGCTGGACTACCGCCCCGAGTACGATATCGCCCTGCTCTTCTGCGCCGACGAGGAGACCGGCAGCGGCTACGGCGCCGATTACATCTCCGAGAAGCGCCCCGATATCTTCGGCAAGGACGATATGTTCTTTGTGCCGGACTCCGGCGAGGAGGACGGCGCCAAGATAGAGGTGGCCGAGAAATCCATACTCTGGATGAAGGTGACCACCAAGGGCAAGCAGTGCCACGCGAGCCGCCCCGCCCTGGGCATCAACGCCTTCAAGGCCGCGAGCGAGCTGGTGACCAAGTACCAGAGCCTCTACGAGAAGTTCCCCCACAAGGACCCGCTCTACGAGCCGCCCATCAGCACCTTCGAGCCCACCAAGAAAGAGGCCAATGTGCCCAACGTCAACACCCTGCCCGGCGAGGACGTGTTCTACATGGACTGCCGCGTGATGCCGCAGTACCAGCTCACCGAGGTCAAGGCCGAGATGAAGCGCCTGGCCGGCGAGGTGGAGAAGAAGTTCGGCGTGACCGTGGCCTTCGAGCCCCAGCAGGAGGCCCAGGCCGCCCCGCCCACCGACCCCAACGCCCCCATAGTGCTGGCCCTCAAGAAAGGCATCAAGGAGATTCTGGGCGTGGAGGGCAAGGCCTACGGCATCGGCGGCGGCACCGTGGCCGCCTTCTTCCGCCGGCTCAACCTGCCCGTGGTGGTCTACTCCCGCCTCAACGAGAGCGCCCACCAGCCCAACGAGTACTGCGTCATCGAGCACATGATGGGCGACGCCAAGGTGTTCGCCGTCACCACCCTGCTGCTCTGCGAACAGAAGTAAAAACGCGGGCGCAAAAAAGAGGCGCGGGCCCAAAACCCGCGCCTCTTCTTTTTTATGACGGCCTCAGAAATGAAAAGCCGACACGTTGTGCAGGTAGTGGGCCGTCACCGGCGCTACCAGCCCCCCGCCGAAGCGGTAAGACAGGCCCCAGACCAGCCCGTACACTAAAGTATGCGCCATCCTGACCGGCGAGGCGTGCACCAGGGCGAACAGCAGCGAACTCACCCCCAGCGCGAAGAGGAATCCTTTGCGCTTGGCCAGGTAATTCAGGATAATGCCGCGAAAAACTATCTCCTCGCAGAGGGCTATGGGGAACATCAGCCAGGCCAGGAACAGCCGGCCGCCCCAACCGCCGCCGGACATATGCTTGAGCACCATGGTCTCGAAGCTGGACGTGGCCGCGGACTTCAGGCCCAGCACCTCGGCGCCGAACCACCCGGCCGCTACCGAAAGCGCGGCTCCCGCCACGCCGGCCGCCGCGGCGCGCTTTATGTCGCCCGACAGGCCCAGCCCCAGCTCGCCCCAGCCGAGCCCCTTTTTGCGCAGGAAATTCTCGGCCAGGGCCGCGGTGAAGACTATGTAGTAAACGCCCCAGGCCAGCAGCTTAACCTTGAAGCCCAGGAAGTCGAAGGCCTGCCACACTCCCACCGGGATGATCATCACCAGCGAGAACAGCGCCGTTACCCAGAACATTTCTTTTACTTCTTTCATAGCCATCCCTATTTTACCAGATGCGGCGGGCCGCCCCCATAGGCGGCCCGCGCTTTCAGTTACCGGCTCAGCTATTGGCCCATTCCGAGACGGCGGACACGGCGTCGCCTACCGCGCCCCAGCAGGCGTCGTCGGTCATGCAGTCTATGGCCACGGCGGCGCCATAGTAGAACCATATCTTGTTTGCGGCCTGCGGCGCGGAGGCGCCGGGGCGTGCCACCAGTTTGCTCACCTTGGCGGCCAGCCGGGCGTCGGCCAGGCGCAGCACCTTGCCTTCGGCGACCAGGTACACGGCCTCGGCGTCGGCGGTCACACGTACCTTGCCAGACTTGATGAAAGCGTCCGGGGAAGAGACGCCCGGCAGGGATTCAGCCACCGTCCTTTTAGCGGCGGACTGCGCGACATAGGCCCGGAGGTAAGAGGGAGCTATCTCGGCGCCGTATTCGAAGCTGTCCGGCAGCGCGGGATTGGCCTCCCAGGAGAACCCGTCCGCGGGCATGCAGAAACTGAAACCGGCGATAGTGACGACAGTATAGCCGGCGCCGCAAGCGAGCGGCATTTCGGTGAAGTAGCCGGGCGCTTCAGGGATCATGGCCCCGTCTTCAACGCCCGCGGCCCCGGCCAACTGGGAGAAAGCGGTCTTCTCCTCGGCCCGGGCATTGGCCGCCAGCAGGACCGCGGCCAGGATATTGAGTATCAGTATTTTTTTCATGGTTTTAATTCCTCTTTAATTTTTAATTTCGCTTACGCCAACTACGGAGCAATTTTTATGCCACCCGCCTCTGCCGGGGCCGCCCCCGGCAGAGAGAGCAGTTCTTAATTCCCGGTCCCCTCCCAAAGGGCTTTGCTTATCCAGCGGGACCCCGCCACCACGCCCAGCAACACCCCCCACCTCACCGCCTGCGGCAGGCCCGGCACCAGCATTATCCCCGCCCCCAGCAGCACGCTCACCAGCACGGTTATCATAGTCTTGGTTATCTTGCTCATATTCATGTTCTCCTTATTTAGATCTGTGTTTTCTGTCCCGCTATCAGCTGTTGGCCCACTCGGAGATCGCGGACACCCCGTCGCCCACGGCCTCCCAGCAATCGTCATCCATCATGCAGGCGCCGATTATGACCAGGCCGGGATGGATCTTCTGCTGGCCCTCGGGGCGGACTATGGCCTCCAGCCGGGCGGCCAGGCCGCGATCGAAGATCTTCTCCTGCCTGCCCTGGCCGAACACATAGACCACGCCGGCCTCGGCGGCCACGCGGGCCTTTTCACTCTTCAGGTTCTCGGCGGAAACACTGTCTCCGGCGGAGAGGTAATATTCCGCGACCAGGGCCTTCATCTTGCGCTGGGCCACATAGTAGCGGGCCAGGGTCTTGAAATCCTTGGGGCCGGCCGCGCGGAGGCCCTCGGGCGCGCAGGGCGCGTAGCAGAGTATGGTGGGATCGTCGCAGCAGGGATCGCCGCCGTCGCCGAGGATGCGCTTATCGGTCTCGGCGTCGGCCTTCAGTGCGCCGGCCGGCACTATATTGTGGGCCGCCGCGAAAATATCGTGCATGGACTGCGCCTGGAACCCCTTATTGGCCCCGTCGAAGTCCACCTTTATCTCTTCGGCCTTGGCCACCGAGGCCGCCGCCAGAACCGCCGCCACCACCGCCAGAATATTCATTTTGTTCATGATTCTTTTCCTTCCTTGTTTTTTGGGTTTAGTTCGGCTTTTGCAGCCTTCGCCTCCTACGAAGCAATTTTTATGCCAACCAAAGAAAAGGGTCGTTCCCGGCCGTTTCCCCTATGAAAGCGGCCCTTTAACCCGGTTTTATGCGGAAAATATTTTCATTTGAGAATATTTATTCCCAAATGAAAAGAAAAGGCGGGCAGGGCCCGCCTTTTCAAGGTTTATATATACTTATCGGCTATTTAGAGGCCCAGGGTACACCTTTAGGCCGGCCTGCGAGCGCGGCCAGGGCCTCATGCGCGAGACCGATGCTAACCCTTCTGCTTATTGCTTAACTTCTCCAGCAGGTACGGAATAAGGGCAAACATGACAATGATCAACGCCACGAATATCGTCACGCTGCGGATAGTATTCTCAAAGACACCGGTTAAAGCTATCGCCGAAAGAATTACGGTGCTTATCAGGATTCCCAGTATTCGGTTTTTAAGTTTCATAATCTCGCTCCGTGAATTCGGGGTCAGTACGCCAGATCTGCGGCCAGACCGATAATCGCTCCCCCTATGGCCCCAAGCACGGATCCTACTAAGCCGCCGGAGGCGCCGCTCACCGCCAGGATATTCATTCTGTTCATGATCCATTTCCTTCCTTGTTTTTTGGGTTTAGTTCGGCTTTTGCAACCTTCGCCTCCTACTGGGCAATTTTTATGCCGGCCAAAGAAAAGGGTTGTCCCGGCCGTTTCCCTTATGAAAGCGGCTCTTTGAATGAAAAGAAAAGGCGGGCACCGGCCCGCCTATCCATACTCCGATCCCCAAGCGGCAGCAGATCCTGCCCGCAAGGAATATCTTCACCCCAGGTAAAAGAGACTTGTCAGCAGGTTGTATGCGGAATGCGCAAAGATGGCCGCGTATAAGTTCCCTCTTCTCCGGAACAGTTCGCAGTAAACTAAACCGCTAAAAGCGAACCAGGCCGCTCTCGACAAGTCCTCCGGAGCGATAGGCAATGAGTCGAAATGCGCGGCCGAAAATATCAGGGAACTTGCCAACGCCCCCTTTGCGAGGCCGTATCTGGAAGCCATTACCGAGAACAATAGCCCCCTGAAAAAAAATTCCTCCCCGATAGGCGACAGCAGATGCTTAATGATCCTGCCTAAAAAAATATGGAACTCGGGGTGCTTGAAATGGATCCAGGCGCCCCAAAGCCCCGGAACCCCTTTTTGCGATATAACGGCCAAGATCCCGAAAGCGGCAAAGAGCAGAACGCCTGCGGTTATCCCGCAAAGCATGTCCCGCAGGAACCGATCCGTCCTGGCCCAATCCCTGAGCGTGGACAGCCCGCCATTCGTCAACCAGACCAGCCCCAGCACAGCGACCGAGATATTGAAGATCAGGGTCAACAATGTCCGATAAACGCTCGAGAGCAGGTATTGACCGCCTCCAACCGCTATGGGGAATAACGCACCCGCAAGGAAGCCTCCCGCCAGGAAAAATAAAGCTGAGAGAGCGATCCCGAGCTGCAGAGGCGGAGCCTCCCGCACGGCGAGCCGCGGGAGGCAAGTGGAAGGCCCGGGAATTGCAGATTTCACGCAATTCATATTAAACCATTAATTAAGGTTTTATATATTTGGAGTTGCTATTTGCCGGCCCAGGGCGGCTCTTTACCGGCCACTTTAAGCCAGGGCAGGGCCGCGAAGTTCTCCGAGCCGTGGCCGGTGGCCATGGAAAGCGCAGTATAACCTCTGGCGTGCAGGTCTTTGGCTATATCTTCGCCCTTAAGGCCGGCGCCAAGTTCGGAATCTATATAG
>CAYSYJ010000024.1:0-19559 GCA_964435105.1 uncultured Elusimicrobiaceae bacterium | reverse complement strand
GGTCCGCTCATAAAGAAAGCCTTTGATCTTTACGCCACCAACCGGTACCCCATAACTGAAATCCGGGACCGCATTAATTCCTCCGGCCTCACGGGGCGCAAGTTCAACAAGCCCTTGTCGGTTTCCAATTGCCACTATATGCTCCGTAATCCCATTTACTACGGGGTTATGCGCTACAATGGCGAGGTTTATGAGGCCAAACATAAGCCGCTGATCTCCAAGGCTTTATTTGATAAGTGCCAGGAGGTGCTTAATCGCAAGTCTAAAACCCATACAAAGACCTTGAAGCCTTATGTCTACCGCGGCGCTTTCCGTTGCGCCACTTGCGGCTGCTTCATAACTACCGAGACTCAAAAGGGCCACAACTACATGCGCTGCACCAAGCGCAAAGGCCCCTGTGACGAGCGTTTTGTGCGGGAAGAGGATGTGGATAAACAGGTACGCGACTTATTAAAAGGAGTTTCCTTACCCCCGGCCCTGGCCGCCGATGCCCTTAATAACATCAATAAGGAGGAATCAAAGGCGGCCCAGGCCGGGGAAGAGGCCGCCCAAAATCTGCGAGATAAGTTGGTTATCCTTACTGACCAATTGGGCCAGCTGCTGGACCTGGTACTGCAAGGCTCCATAACGCAGCCCGAGTATATCCACAAGAAGGCCCAATTGGTCGAAGAAAAAAAGGAAATCGAAAACAAACTCGCCGCTTTTGCGCGGCAGGGGGCAAATCGGTTAGAACCGCTTAAAAGGTTCTACGCGCTCTGCCGTGCCGTCGGAGAGTCCGCTGATTCCGGGAGTCCGGCCGATAACCTGCAAAAATTGAAAAATATCGGTTCGAACTTGATTATAGGCGGGAAGAAAATAAATCTGAAATTTATTTTTCCGTCGGAAAAAGTGCGCGGGTTGCGCACGCTAGCGGGTTTTGCAAACACCAAATTTCTCCGGGGAGAAATTTGGCGGCCCCTACGGGATTCGAACCCGTGATCTCTGCCTTGAGAGGGCAGCGTCCTAGGCCGCTAGACGAAGGGGCCGTACCTGTAAATTATAGCAAAATTAGCAGCCGACTATCGGATTCGAACCGATGACCTGCTGTTTACAAAACAGCTGCTCTACCGCTGAGCTAAGTCGGCGACTTCAACGATATTATAAGACTTTTGTCGGCCGCCCCGATAGCGGGGCGGCCAGGGGGGGATCCGGCGGGCTTCAGTCCCAGGCGCCGCCGCCCGCGGGGTCATAGGGCAGGTCGTAGAGGCTGATGTCGAAGCGGTATTCCCGGCCGCCGGCCCGGTAGACGAAGCAGCCGTCCTTCTGGGCGCTGAAGTTGAAGCCGGCGCCCCACCAGAAGTGGCCGGGCACCCCGCTCACCGTATTGGCCGGGCTGGCCGGGTTCTGGTAGACGTTCAGCTCGGCGTCCGGCTTTGTCAGGCCGGCGATATTGCGGGTCTTGTGGCGAAAGCGCACGCGCTCGTCGGCCACCAGCTGGCCGTTCTCCAGCATCTTGAGCTGCTCGGCGGTGTGGTAGAAGATCTGCAGGCGCGCGTCCGCGAACATGTCCCGGTACAGGTCGGACATCTTCGACACGGGGTAATTCGAGTATTTTTCCTTCCAGAGCCGGTCCGGCACCAGGATATGGGAATGGCCCATGTCAGGGAAGAAGACCGCGTCGATATAATCCAGTTCGAAGGCCCGCTCGATGTGGCGGGCCACGGCCCGCACGAAATTTTCTCCGATCTCCAGGTCGCCGCCCCTCTCGGCGTCATGCGGCAGCATCAGCCTGTTCTTTTCCGCGTCCCAGTAGGCGCGGCGGTCCAGCCGCTTGGGGGACGCGTAAATTTCGGCGAAACGGGCCTTCAGCTCCGGCAGGGTATAATCCCAGCGGAAGTCGGACTGGTAGATGGTGCCCTCGCCGGCGGCCTTGGGCGCGCAGCGGGCCGCTATGGCCTCGAGGGAGTTGGGGCCGGAGCCGGTTTTGGCGGCCGAAGCCTTGTCCGGAGAGACGGCTGGGGCCGCGGCCCCGGGGCCGGAGGCGGCGCGCAGCTGGTCGGCGGCGCCCTGTCCGGATGCGGCGCAGGGCAGCGCCAGGCAGGCGGCTAGCAGGAGCTGTGCTTTCATGCAGATAGTATAGTTCCCCGGAGGGGTATTTTCAAGGGCCCGCAGGGAAAAGCGAAGGCCGGGGCGGGGGCCCCGGCCGCTAGGTAGACTTTCGCTCTGTTTTACTGAACGAAGGCGAACTTGATGGTGATGTCGCCCTTGCTCCATTCGCGCGCGTTGCGGCAGGCGAATTCAGCCACCTCGCGCAGGTCGGCGTAAAGGCCGGCATTGGCGAGGCGCACTTTATTGGAATTACGCACCACGATCAGGATATGGTTGTTGTGGTGCACGCGGGGCAGCTCGCCGATATAGTCCACCATGGCGTCCCAGTTCTCCGGCACGCCGGGGAAGCGCAGCACCCGGGTGGAATAGACCAGCAGGGTCTGCTTGGTGGTCATCTTCGAGCCGTCCAGTTCGAAAACGGCGTAGCCCAGGCCCTTGGCGTAATCGCCCAGGAAGTCGGCGTAGGAGGGGGTGAGGTCCAGCACGTCCGAGGCGAGGGCCCGGTCCGGGTCGGCCTGCGGCAGGGCCGCCGGCACCGAGATGTCTAAGGCGGGCGCCGCGGCCTGCAGGGCGGCGAAAGCGCCGTCCTGGCCCGCGAAAGCGGCGCCGGACAGGGACAGAGAGACAGCGATAGCGTAAGATAACTTCTTCATAGATAGCATTAGCCTCCGAAAATATAAACTTCTATATTTCCCGATACTTTGTGCTAAGTTCCGTTTTTAGGTGGGGGAAACTTAACGCGCCTTCCTGATATTATCCTGGAAGGACATCGCTGGAGCCGGTAGTTTTGGTAATTTATGGATACCGGGCAGCTTGTAAGATACGGTACTACGTTGCAGACTGACTTGCAGTAATACCATTATACCAAATTCCCGGCCCAGCCGCGAAGTGTTATAATGGTCGGGGGAGGAGGAACATGGCTAATATCGCGATATTCATAGCTTTCCAGGGTTTCCGCGACGAAGAGTACGTGGAACCCAAAAAAGTCCTCGAGGCCGCCGGCCACAAGGTGGTCACCGTCTCTACAGCCAAGGGCGAGGCGCGCGGAAAATTCCGCGTTACCGCCCAGGTGGACAAAACCGTGGACGAGCTAGACCCCGCCGCCTACGACGCGCTGGCGCTGGTAGGCGGGCCTGGCGCGCTGGAGCACCTGGACAATCCGAAAGTGCACGGGCTGTTCGCCCGGGCCGCGGCCGCCGGCAAACTGATCGGCGCCATCTGCATTTCGCCGGTGGTGCTGGCGCATGCCGGCCTGCTGAAAGGCAGGACCGTCACCTGCTGGCCCGACGGCGCGCCGGAGCTGGAGAAGGCCGGCGCGAAATACACCGGGTCCGAGCTCGAAGTGGACGGCAAACTTATAACCGCCAGCGGGCCGGTGCCCGCGAAGCGGTATGGCCAGGCCATCGCCGAGGCCCTTAAAATGGAGGGGAAATGAAACTCGTCAATTCTTTGCTGCTCGCCGGCCTGCTGGCCGGCTATGCCGGGGCCGCCGACCAGGCGCCCGCGGCGGACGCCTGGAGGACGCGCGTCTTTACCGCCGAGGAGCTGAAGCAGTATAACGGCAAGGGCGGCAAGCCGGTCTATGCCGCGGTTGACGGCATCGTCTACGACCTGAGCGGGTCCAAGTACTGGAAGACGGGCCGCCACATGAAGATGCACGACGCCGGCACCGACCTCAGCGAGGACATCCATAAGCGCGCGCCCAAGTCCATACACCGCGACGGCAAGATCCTGGAAGGCATGCCCAAGGTGGGCGTGGTGAAGGAGACCGCCGTGGCTAAGCCCATGGTCTCGGTGCACAAGATCGCCGCGGCGGAGATCGGCCGGGACGCGGCCTGCCCGGTTACCAGGAAGAAACTGAAGGTGACGGAAAAGACCCCGGCGCTGGACTTTAAGGGAAAGACCTATTATTTCTCCGGCGAGAAGGCGCTCGGCGCTTTCAAGGCGGCGCCCGACAAGTACCTGGGCGGCGCGGCCGAAAAGGCCAAAGGGCTGTTCACTAAAAAGAAAGGCTGAAGACGCGCCTGAAGTCGCTCCAGAAACCCGGGTAGGACTTGTCCACGCAGCCCGGGTTTCTTATTTCCAGGCCGGGGCAGCGCGCCTTGGCCGCGGCGGCGGCCATGGCTATGCGGTGGTCGTTAAAAGTGTCTACGGGGGCCGCGGCCCTGAACTTGCCGCCGGTGACGCGCAGGACGCCGCGCGCATAGGAGGCTTCCACGCCCAGGGAACCGAGCAGGGCCAGGGTGGAGGCCACCCTGTCGGATTCCTTGGCGCGCAGCGGCTCCAGGCCGCGCAGGGTCGTGGTACCGGCGGCCGCGGCCGCGCAGACGGCCAGCAGCGGTATCTCGTCTATCATGGCCGGCACCCCGGCGGAGGAGAAGGCGGCCGCCTTGAGCCGCGACGGGCGCACGGTGACGGCGCCGTAAGGCTCCGGGAAGGAGGCCGAGCCCGCTATGTCAATTTTCGCGCCCAGCTTTTTGAGCGCCAGCAGGAAACCTGAACGGCCGGGATTAAGCCCGCAGTTCTCCACGCGCAGCGGCTCGCCCGCCAGCAGGGCGGCGGCCATGAAAGGAGCGGCGGCGGAAATATCGCCGGGTACGGTCACCGGCCGCGCGGTGAGCGGGCCCGGCTCGACGCGGGTGGATGCGCCCTTCCTGGAGACGCGCGCGCCCAGCAGGGCGAGCAGGCGCTCGGTATGGTCCCGGGTCGGGACTTTCTCGCGCACTTCCACGGGGCCGGCGGCGTTGAGGCCGGCCAGCAGCAGGGCGGATTTCACCTGCGCGCTTTCCACCCCGGTCACTCGGCCCCCTTTCAGGCGGGCCGGCTTTATCTTCAGCGGCAGCCGGCCTTTCTTCAAAGAGATCTTCGCGCCCACGCGGCCCAGCGCCGCGGCCAGCGGAGCCATGGGGCGGTTCAGCAGCGTGCCGGAACCGGCCACTTCCGACGGGAAATCCTGCCCCGCCAGCAGGCCGCAGAGCAGGCGCGCCAGCGTGCCGGATTCTCCGGCGTCCAGCGTGCCGCCGGGCCGGCGCAGGCCTTTCAGGCCGCGGCCTTCCACCAGCAGGGCGTCGCCGTCACGGCAGAGGCGCACGCCCAGCGCTTCCAGGCAGCGCAGGGCGGCCTCCGTGTCGCCGCAGTAGAGCGGGTTCTCCACGCGCGCCGTCCCGACGGACACCGCGCCCAGCAGCAGGGCGCGGATGGTCACGGACTTGTCGGGCGGCGGGGAGTAGGACTTCATTTTTTGGCGAGCGAGGCGCAGTAGTCCAGCGCCTTCAGGTAGGACAGCTCGCCCTCGCCCTTGAACTGGGCCAGGCAGACCGGCTTTATCACCGAGATCCGGCGGAAAGGCTCCCGCGTGCCGATGTCCGTGAGGTGCACTTCCACGGCGGGCAGTTCCAGCGCTTCTATGGCGTCGCGGATGGCGTAGCTGTAGTGGGTATAGGCGGCCGGGTTGATCACCAGCGCGTCGGCCCAGGCGGCGTTGGCGGTGAGGAAGTCTATTATCGCGCCCTCCGAGTTGCTCTGGAAGAGGCGCAGCTTGAAGCCCAGCGCGGCCGCGTGCTTCTTTATGGCGGCGTTCAGCTTCTCCAGCGAGTCCCTGCCGTAGAGTTCCGGCTTGCGGCGGCCCAGCAGGTGCAGGTTGGGCCCGTGCACGACGAGGATGTTCATTCGAGCGCCTCCAGGAAGGCCTTTTTCAGCATGGCGGGCCTGAGGTTCTCCGCGGCGAAAGGCCGGCCGGGACCCTCCAGCAGGATAAAGCGGTTGTCGGCCCCGCGGGCCTTCTTGTCCTTGGAGACCAGCGCCAGGAAGCGCTTGAAGTCGCGCCGCACGCCGCGCGCCGGCGGCAGGCGCAGGGGGGCCAGCATGGCCAGCAGCCGCCGGTAGGAGGCGGCGTCGAGGGAGCGGGTCTCGCGGGACAGGACCAGGGCCGCCCTGATGCCGCGCGCCACGGCCTCGCCGTGCGGCAGGCGGCCGGAGGCCAGCGCCTCCAGGGCGTGGCCGGCGGTATGGCCGAAGTTCAGGGCCTCGCGCACGCCGGTCTCGTCCTTCTCGTCCTTGGCCACGAGCTTGAGCTTGTAGGCGGCGCAGGCGCTGACGCAGCCGGTCAGCGCCGTCTTGTCGCCGGAGACCGTGCCCGGCAGGAGTTTAAGGAGCCGGGCGCGCAGGGCGGCCGGGCCTATCATGGCGTACTTTACCAGCTCGCCCGCGCCGCTGCGCAGCTCGGCGTGCGGCAGCGAGTCCAGGAAGGCGGTGTCGCAGACGGCCAGCGCCGGCTGGTGGAAAGAGCCCACTATGTTCTTGGCCCCGCCCAGGTTCACGGCGGTCTTGCCGCCCAGCCCGGCGTCGATCTGGCCCAGGAAGGTGGTGGGCACGCTCACCCAGTTCACGCCGCGCATGTACAGCGAGGCGGCGAAGCCGGCCAGGTCGGTCACCGCGCCGCCGCCGGCGGCGATCAGCAGGGAGTTGCGGGAAAAGCCGTGGTCGAAGAGGAAAGAGCAGAGGCGGCCGGCCTCTTCCAAAGTCTTGGCCTGTTCGGAGGGCGGCAGCCAGAAATAAAGATGCTGGCGTGCGGTCTCGGGGAAGAGCCGCAGGGCCCGCGCGCGCAGGCTGGGCGGGGCGTCGGAGCCGGTGACCAGGCAGATCTTGTCCGCGCCGGCGAAGAGCGCCGGGAACTGGGCCGGGATATTCTCCATGTCGCGGCCGAGCGCGGCTTTTACGGTACGCGCCGCCTTTACGTTGAAGCTGAAGGTTTTCATAGTTCTTTCCTGATGAGTTCCGCGACGCGCGCCGGCTTGCCGGAGGCGTCCACCCTTAAGGCGGCCCGGCGGTAGAAGGGCAGGCGCCTGGCGTAAAGTTTCGCGGCCCTCGCGGCCGCAAGCGGCCAGGGGCCGGCCAGCAGCGGCCGGCCCGCGGCAGATTTCCGCAGTCGGAGTTCAAGTTGCGGCCAGGGGCAGTCCAGGAAGACGGTGGTCCCGGTGCGGGCCAGCAGGCCGCGCCAGCGGGCCGACGGGTAAAGTCCGCCGCCTAAGGCTACCACGCGGCCGCCCCCGGCGGCCAGGCGGCGCAGTTCGGCCGCTTCCAGCCGGCGGAAGGCCGCCCAGCCCCGGCGGGCCACCAGCTCCGCTACGGTCAGGCCGGCGCGCCTCCGCACCAGCCCGTCGGTGTCGGCGAAAGGCCGGCCCAGCCGGCGGGCGAGCAGGCGCCCGGCGGAGGTCTTGCCGGCGCACATGAAGCCTAGCAGGTAGATATTACCTACAGGCGTCGCAGTATCTTGCCGGTGCTTTTTCGCCATGCTTCCACGCGAGGTTTTATCTCCAGAAGGGAATCGCCGCCGAATTTTTCCAGCAGCGCCGCCGCCAGCTCCAGCGAGGCGGCGTGCTCGGCCGCCACGGCGGCCGCGAAAACGGCCGTGGTGTCGGAGGAATCGGAAATAGAAAGCTTGCGCCTGAAGCTGCGCAGGTCGGTGGAGGGCGAGCCGCGGCGCAGGCCGGGCACCGGCTTGACCGCGCAGCGCAGCACCACGGGGCGGCCGTCTGTCATGCCGCCGTCCACGCCGCCGGAGAGCTCCGGCAGGCCCGCGGCCTCTGAGCCGCGCATGGCCGCCAGCGCGAAGCCGCCGCCTATCTCGCAGCCTTTCACGCCGTTGATCGAGAAGAGGGCCGCGGCCAGCCGAGCGCCCAGGCGGCGGTCGGGGTGCATGCAGCTGCCCAGGCCGGCCGGCACGTTCTCGAAGACCAGTTCGAATTCGCCGCCCAGGGTGTCGCCCGCGCGGCGGGCGCGCAGCAGCTCCTCCGCAGCGGTCCGCGCGGTAAGGCCGCAGAGGCCGCCCAGGTTGGTGACGCGGGAATTAACGCCCACTCCCAGCAGTTCGTTGAGGCGCATGGCGAAAGAGCCGAGGGCCACCCTGGCCGCGGTCTCGCGCGCGCTGGCCCTCTCCCTTATGAGGCCGGCGTCGAGGACGCCGTATTTGAGCATGCCCGGCAGGTCGGCGTGGCCTGGCCGCGGCAGGCTGGAAGGCGGCGGAACGCGGCGCGAGGCGTTGGGGATGAGCACCGTTATAGGCGCGCCCGTGGTGACGCCGCCGGAGAGGCCGGAGACCACCTTGAAAGCGTCCTTTTCCAGCGCCTGCCGGGCGCTGCGGCCCGGGGCGGTGCGCCGGCGGTTGAGCTGGGCCGCGATATAGCCGGCCGGCATGCGGACCCCGGCGGGAAAACCCTCGAGTATGCCGGTAAGCGTTTCGCCGTGGGATTCCCCGGCGGTAAGGTATCTGAGCATCAGCTGCCCCCTTTGAGCGCGGCGTCGAGCGCCGCCCTGGCCTTCCGCTGAAATTCTACTATATCGCCGGCCGGCAGGCCCGCCCAGAAACGCAGCGACAGCGCGGCCTGCCAGACCAGCAGGTCCAGGCCGTCGATAGCGGCGGCGCCGGCCCGGGCGGCGGCCCGGCAAAATTCCGTGCCCTCCCGGAGATAGGCGAAATCCGCGCAGAGCTGGCCGGCCGCGGGCGCGCAGGGCGGCAGCCCCGGCGCGTACATGCCGATGGGTGTGGCGTTCACGAAAACTGAGGTGGCGGCGTCGGGGACCGCGAAAGGAGCCGTCTTGAAATCGGTGGCCGGGAAAGCCGCTCCCAGGCAGCGGGCCAATTTCCCGGCGGCGACCTGGTCGCGGGCGTGGAAGGTCACGGCGGCCGCAGCCGAGCGGCCCAGCGCCCAGCCGGCCGCGGCGGCGGCCCCGCCTGAGCCGAAGACGGCCGCTGCCTTGCCGGCGGCCTTGAAACCGGAATGTTCGAGCGCGTGCTTGAGGGCGTGCGCGTCGGTATTCATGCCTTCGAGCCCGGACCGGCCGAAGCGCGCCGCGTTCACGGCGCCGCAGGCGCTGGCGGCCGGGTCGGCCAGGTTCAGGAGTTTCCTGACTTCCTTTTTGTAGGGCAGCGTTATATTGAAACCAAACCAGCCTTCGGCGGCCAGCGCCGGTATCAAGTGTTCAAGTTCCTGCGGCGAGCAGTCCTTGAGTTCGTAGGAGATATTTTCGCCGAGCAGGGCAGAAAAAACGGAGAAGACCGCCGGCGAAAGCGATCTGGAAACGGGGCGGCCCAGCAGGCCGGCTTTTATCGGTTTTTTCGGCATCGGGGCCAGCCAGCGATCTCGCGCAGGGTCTCCACGGTCACGGTCTGGCGGCCGTCCACGCGCGCTTTGAGCGGGTCGGGGCTGGCCTCTACCAGCAGGCCGTCGGCGCCGGCGGCCAGGGCCCGGCGGGCCAGGGCCGGCACCAGGCGGCGGTCCCTTGCCGCGTGGCTGGGATCCGCTATCACGGGCAGGCCCGTGAGCTTTTTGGCCGCGCGCAGCAGGCCCAGGTCCAGCGCGGGTCGGCCGGGCAGGCGGGGGTGGTCGCCCCTCTCGCATAGTACCAGGCGCCTGGCCCCGTATTTGAGCAGGTATTCGGCCGAGAGCAGCCATTCGCGCAGCGAGGCGCCGGCGGCGCGCTTGAGGAGCACCGCGCGGCCGGAGCGGGCCGCCTCCTTGAGCAATTCGTAATTCTGCATGTTGCGCGCGCCCAGCTGCAGCACGTCGCAGACGGCGGCCAGGCGGGCGGCCTGGCGCGGGTCGGTGATCTCGGTGACCAGCGGCAGCCCGGTAATTTTTTTAGCTTTCTCAATGATCCGCAACCCGGCCCAGCCCAGGCCCTGGAAGGCGTAGGGCGAGGAGCGCGGCTTGAAGATAGCCGCGCGCAGGGCTCCGGCCCCGGCGGCCTTCAGCGCGGCGGCGGCGGCCAAGTAGCGCTCTTCGCTCTCCACCGCGCAGGGGCCGGCTATGATCGCCGGGCCGGCCTTGAGATCCAGGGGCTTTGAAAAAGTCTTTTTCCCGGAGGCGCAGGCGAGGGGGCAGAGTTCCTCTTCGGAGAGGCGCACTTCCTTCACGCCGGGCAGGTTCTCCAGGAGGGGCGCCAGGTCCCCGGCTTCGGCCGGCCGGGTCAGGCGCAGCTCCAGGGCTCCGCGGCCAGGGCGCAGAAGGCCCCTGCCGCGCAGGAGGGCGCGGGCGGCGGCTTCGGCGGGCTTGTCCAGTACGATCCTCATTTTTTCCCCTGCAGGGCCGCCGACTGGCGGATGATCTCGGCGAAGACCCGGCGGGTGGGGGCGGCGAACTCGCGGCGCCCCGCCCGGACGGCGTTGCGCAGCACGGTCTTTTCCCGGGCCGGGTCCTTGACGCGCGGCTTCAGCGCGACGAGCGGGCGCGCCAGGGCGAAGCGCCGCGACAGCAGGGCGGAGAGCTTCCTGTCGAGGGCGTCTATCTTCGCGCGCGCGGCGGCGAGCTTGCTCTTCATAATATAGAATTCTATTAAAATAGGGCGGGGAATAAAATTGTAAAATAGTCCAATGGCCGGAACACTGGAACTCAAGGACGTCGCCAATAAGCTGGAGGAGCTCGGGGCCGCGCTGGCCGCCGCCTCCAGGCTCTACGGGCTGGACGCCAAGCGCGCCACCCTGCGCGAGAAGGAAGCCGTCTCCGGCACCGGGGATTTCTGGAACGACGCCCAGAAGGCGCAGGCCCACATGAAAGAGCTCAACGAGCTCAAGAAGGGCGTGGAGATGCTGGATTCGGTGGGCCGGGAACTCGAGGATTTCAAGGTGCATTTCGAGCTGGCCAAGGACGCGGACGACGCCTCCGAGCTGCAGCTCATCATGGACGGCCTGCAGCCCATCGAGAGGAAGCTGAAGCTCATGGATTTCGAGCTCAAGCTCTCGGACCCCAACGACAAGCTGGACGCCATCATCAGCATCCACGCCGGGGCGGGCGGCACCGAGGCCTGCGACTGGGCGCAGATGCTGCTGCGCATGTACACGCGCTGGGCGGAGCAGAAGGGCTTCACTTTCTCCATCACCGATATGCTGCCGGGCGAAGAGGCCGGTGTGCGCGGCGTGACCGCCGTGGTGCGCGGCCGCTACGCCTACGGCTACCTCAAGAGCGAGATCGGCGTGCACCGGCTGGTGCGCATCTCTCCTTTCGACGCCAATAAGCGGCGCCACACCTCTTTCTCCTCGGTGGACGTGCTGGCCGATATCGACGACGATATCGTGATCAAGATCGAGGACAAGGATATCCTGATGGACACGTTCCGCTCCGGCGGCGCCGGCGGCCAGAACGTGAACAAGGTGGAGACGGCGGTGCGCCTGACGCACGTGCCCTCGGGCGTGATCGTCTCCTGCCAGGTGGAGCGCAGCCAGCTCAAGAACCGCGAGATGGCCATGCGCCTGCTGCGGGCCCGGCTCTACGAGATCGAGATGGACAAGAAGCGCTCGGAGATGGAGCGCCATTACGACGCGAAGGGCGACATCGGCTGGGGGCACCAGATCCGCTCCTACGTGTTCATGCCCTACCAGCTGGTGAAGGACCTGCGCACGGGCGAGGAGACTTCGCAGATAGACTCGGTGATGGACGGCGCGCTGGACCCCTTCATGCAGTCCTATCTGTCCTGGGTGGCCGGCGGGCGCAAGAAGCGCAATGTAAGTTCTGAGGATTAAAGGCCGGCAGGGGTATGGGTTCGGAGGGATGTTGCGCAGGGCGAGGCTTGCGTAAGCGCCGCTAGGGCCGCCAAGGGCAATATGTCCTCGGGCACGGCGTCGCGAACATAGTTCGCGCGCCTCTCCCTCAGCCCTTGAGCGCTGAATTGTGTCGCGTGCTTCGCACGCTCCACCCGCGCTTACGCAAGCTCGGGCTTCCGGGATGTCCCTCGGACACATCGCCCTTGGCGGCCTTTCTGGATTTCTCAATGCTGATAGATACTCACGCGCATTTGAACGACAAGGCTTTCGACGCGGACCGCGCCGAGACGCTATCGCGCGTCTTCGCGGCCGGCGTGGAGCGCGTGGTGGAGATCGCCTGCCAGCAGAACGAATGGCGGGCCGGCGAGGAGCTCTGCGCCGCCTATCCCGGGAAGGTCGCCTGCGCTTTCGGCGCCCACCCCGAATACACCCGGGTCATGCCGGCGGAGCTGGTAAAAGAACTGGAAAGCTTCCTGGCCAAGCCCCGCGCCGTGGCGCTGGGCGAAGTGGGCCTGGATTACTGGTGGGACATAGGCAGCAAGGAGGAGCAGCTCGCCGTGCTGAACGCGCAGCTGCCGCTCTGCGCCAAGTTCGCCAAGCCCGCCGTCTTCCACGCCCGCAACGGCAAAACCCCGGACAAGGACGCCTACGCCGACCTGCTGGCCGCCCTGAAGAGTTGGGATTATTCGCCCGCCCGCAAATTCCGCGGCGTGCTGCACTGCTTTTCCGGCAACTGGAACGACGCAAAAGCCGGCCTCGACCTGGGGCTGCTGCTCGGCGTCAACGGCACCTTCACCTATAAGAAGAACGAAGACCTGCGCGAGACGGTGAAAAAGGCCGGGCCCGCCAATATCGTGCTCGAGACCGACTGCCCCTACCTGCCGCCGCAGAGCTCGCGCGGCCGGCGCAACGATCCCTCTTTCATACCCGAGATAGCGGCCATGGTGGCCGGCCACCTCGGGCTGAGCAATTCGCAGCTGGCGGACCGCACGGCGGCCAACGCCTTTGCCATGTTCGGGGAGTTCTAAATGACCAATGAAGAAATAAAAAAACTTTTCGCCGAGCGGATCCCCGTCTTCGACGGGGCCACCGGCACCTACCTGCAGGGCTTCGACATCAATACCGCCGATTACGCCGGCCACGAGGGCCTGGGCGAGATGCTCTGCCTGACACGGCCGGACGCGATAAGCCGGGTGCACGAGGATTACCTCGCCGCCGGGGCGGATTTCATAGAGACCAATACCTTCGGCGCCAACGCCGCGGTGCTGGCCGAGTACGGCCTGCAGGCCCGTGTGCGCGAGTTCAACCTCGCCGCCGCCAAACTGGCCCGCGCCGCCGCGGATAAGTTCTCCCGCGACGGCCGCCGCCGCTACGTGGCCGGCTCCGTGGGCCCCACCAATAAGGCGCTCTATGTCACCGGCGGCCTGTCCTTCGACGCGCTGCGCGACATGTACCTGGAGCAGTTCCTGGCCCTCGCCGAGGGCGGGACCGACCTGCTGCTGCTCGAGACCGCCCACGACACTCTCAACCTCAAGGCCGGCCTCGCCGCCGCGCGCCTCGCTTTCAAAAAGACCGGCAAGGAGCTGCCGGTCATCGTCTCCGCCACCATGGACGACCGCAACAAGATGCTCTCCGGCCACGACGCCGAGGCCTTCTTCGCCGCCGTGGAGCATTTCCCGCTCGCGGCCATCGGCTTCAACTGCTCCACCGGCCCCGAGGGCCTGGGCCTGCGCCTCGAGCGCCTGGCCGCGCGGGCGCAGTTCCCGGTCTTCGCCATGCCCAACGCGGGCCTGCCCGACGAGAACGGCCGCTACCTGCAGACCCCGGAGACCTTCTCCGCCGTGCTGCGCGATTACGCCGCCAAGGGGCTGCTCAACGCGGCCGGCGGCTGTTGCGGCACCAACCCGGGCCACATCAAGGCGCTGGCCGAAGCCGTTAAGGGCCTCAAGCCCCGCCGCCCGCAGGCCGCCGCCCCCTGGGTGGCCGCCGGCACCGAGGCGCTGTTCTACGACGAAGTGGAACCGCCGCTGATGGTGGGGGAGCGCAACAATTCCATAGGGTCCAAGAAATTCCGCGACATGGTGGGCGCGGGCGACTGGGACGGCGCTCTCGCGCTGGCCAAGGCCCAGGCCGCGGCCGGGGCCCATATCCTGGACCTGTGCCTGGCCAATCCCGAGCGCGACGAGCTGGCCGACGTTCGGCTGTTCGCCCCGCGGCTGGCGCGCGCGGTGCGCCTGCCCATCATGACCGACACCACCGACCTCGCCGTCATGGAGGAGGTGCTCAAGACCTCGCCCGGCAAGGCCCTGCTCAACTCCGTCAATTTCGAGTTCGGCGAGGACAAGCCCCGCGCCGCCGCCGAACTAGTGAAGACCTACGGCGCCAAGCTGGTTTTCGGCTGCATAGACGCGGACAAGGCCCACGGCCTGCCGCTGGACGCCGAGCGCAAGGTGGCCATAGCCCGCCGCGCCTACGCTTTCCTGACAAAGGACTGCGGCCTGAAGCCGGAGGACATCGTCTTCGACACGCTGGTATTCCCGGTGGCCGTTGGCGGAGAGCACGCGAAGACCGCCCACGAGACCATCAAGGCCATAGAGACCATAAAGAAAGAATTCCCCGGGGTGAAGACCATCCTCGGCGTGAGCAATGTCTCTTTCGGCCTGCCGCCGGCCAGCCGCGAGGTGCTCAACTCCGTGTTCCTGCACCACGCCGTGAAAGCCGGCCTGGACCTGGCCATTGTGAATATAGAGAAGCTCAAGCGCTATGCCGCCATCCCGGCCGATGAGCGCGCCCTCGCCGAGGACCTGGTCTTTGCGCGCCGGCCCGACGCCGCACAGCTCTTCGCGGCCAAATACCGCGACGCCAAGAAAGGCCCCGCCGCCCCGGCCGCGCCGAACGCGCCGGCCGACGAGCGCCTGCGCCTGGCCGTGCTTAACGGCACCCGCGCCGGCATCGAAGAGGCGGTGGCCGAACTCCTGAAAACCGCCTCCCCGCTGGATATCATCAACGGCCCCGTCATGAAGGCCATGGCCGAGGTAGGCAAACAATTCGCCTGCGGCGACCTGATAGTCACCGAGGTGCTGCAGAGCGCCGAGGCCGCCAAGGCGGCGGTCACGGCCCTGGAGCCGGCGCTCAAGGCCAATAAGGCCCCCAAGCGCGGCCGCCTGCTGCTCGCCACCGTCAAGGGCGACGTGCACGATATCGGCAAGAACCTCGTCGGCATCATCTTCGAGAGCAACGGCTACGAGGTGGAGGACCTGGGCGTCAAAGTGGCGCCCGAGGACATCGTGGCCGCCGCGGTTAAGTCCCGCCCGGATTTCATCGGCCTGTCCGGCCTGCTGGTGCGCTCCTGCGAGCAGATGACCATCACCGCCCGCGAACTGCGCAAGGCGGGGGTGACGGCCACGCTGCTGGCCGGCGGAGCCGCCCTGACCGAGAAGTTCACCGCGGCCAATATAGCGCCGGCCTATGGCGGCACGGTGTTCTACGCCAAGGACGCCATGGAAGGCCTCAACTACGCGCTGCGCCTGGGGGCCGCGAAATAATGGCGGACTTCCGCCCCGACGATATACCGGCGCCCGCCGGCCTGGAGCGGCGCTTCGTGCGGGGCGACCTGCGCGAGCTGTTCGCCAATATCGACGAGGGCCTGTTCAACCTGCGTTTCCTGAAGCTGAAGAAAGGCCAGGAGCAGAAGGCGCGCGAGACCGCCGCCCTGGTGGGGCCGCTGCGCGAGGAAATAATCTCCAAAGGGCTTATCAAGGCGCGCGGCGTCTACCGCTTCTTCCCGGTGAATTCCGAGGGGGACCATATCTATTTTTACGGCGAGGACGGCGGCCGGGTCGCCGACTTCGCCTTTCCCCGGCAGGCCGGCGGCGACCGCCTGTGCCTGGCCGATTTCGCGGCCCCGCTCTCGGGAGGTCGAAGGGATTACGCGGCCCTGCTGGCCGTGACCTGCGGCGAGGGCGTGATGGAGCTGTCCCGAAAGGAGCGCGAGGCCGGCAACTATGTGCGCTCCTACCTCATAGAGGCGCTGGCCCTGATGCTGGCCGAGGCCTTCGCCGAGGTGCTGCATTACCGCATCCGCAAGGAGTGGGGGATAGCCGAGGCTCAGCCGGCCCTGCCGCTGCATAAGGGGCCCTACCGCGGCAAGCGCTACTCTTTCGGCTACCCGGTCTGCCCCGACCTCGCCAACCAGGTGCCGCTCTTCGACCTGCTGCGGCCGGAGGCCGACGCGGGCATAAAGCTCACCGACGGCTTCATGATGGACCCCGAGGCCTCCGTCTCAGCCATCGTTTTCCACAATCCCAAGGCCGTCTACTTCGCTATAGGGGGGGGCGCTGGTTAGTTGGTTAGTTTTTTGCACAACCTCCGGCAGCCAGAGAATATAAAAGATCCGCAAAAAACTAACCAACTAACCAGCGTCCCCTACCCCTTGACAATCGAAATAGGCCTGCTATACTATGGATGTGCCCGCGGCCCCTCTTAGTGGGTTTCTCGCGGGCACTTTCTTTTGGCGCAAAAAAAGCCCGGCCCCTCGCGGAGCCGGGCTTTCTTACGCGGCGGGACTCAGATCTTGCCTTTGTCCTCGAGCGCTTTCTTGAGGGTCTCGCCCAGCGAGCCCATGGAGGCCGGGGTCCCGGCGTCCTCGCCGCGGTACTTGGCCATGGTCTCGGCGTGCTCGTCCTCGGCGCGGCTGACCTCGGCCGGCACCAGGGAGATCTTTTTGGCGATGGAATCGACCGACTCCACCCTGACCTCTATCTCCTGGCCGACCTTCAGGACTTCCTCGGGATGGCCCACGCGCTTCTCGCCGTTGCCCAGGCGGGACACGTGGATGAGGCCGTCCACGCCCTCGCCCAGGGCGATGAAGGCGCCGAAAGGCGCCAGGCGGGAGACGCGGCCTTTCTGGTAGGAACCGACCGGCCAGTTGAGGGCGGCGGTGTCCCAGGGGTTGGGCAGCACGTCCTTGAGGCTGAGGGAGATCCTTTCGTTCGCCCAGTCCAGGCGCTTGATGAGCACCTCGACCTGCTGGCCCACGGAGAGCACGTCCGAGGTCTTCTCGGTGCGGCCCCAGGCCAGCTCGGAAACGGGCAGCAGGCCCTCCACGCCGCCGATGTCCACGAAGGCGCCGAACTTCTGCAGCGAGGTCACGGTGCCGCGCACGCGCACGTTCTCCTGCAGGGTGCCCTTGAGGGCTTCGATGCGCTCGCGGCGCTCGGCCTCGACTATGCTGCGGCGGGACAGGACGATGTTGCGGCCGCCGAACTCGATGACCTCGAACCAGAGGGCGCGGCCCACGTAGGCGGACTTGTCCTCTTCGCGGCGGGTGCCCATCTGGGAGAAGGGGCAGAAGGCGCGCACGGCGCCGATATTGACCTCGAAGCCGCCCTTGATCTCGCGGGCGACGGTGCCCTCCACGGGCACGCGGTTCTTGAAAGAGTCCTCGATCTGGGCGCGGGCGGCGGGGCCGGAGCCGATGCGGGTGGTGAAGCGCATCTCGCCTTCCTCGGAGCGCAGGAAGTAGGCGCGCACGATGTCGCCTTCGCGGGCGATCAGGTTGCCCTCGGCGTCCTTGAGCTCGTTGACGTTGACATAGCCTTCGCCCTTGCCGCCCACCTCGATGAGCGCCCACTCGGGGGTCAGCTTAACGATGGGGGCCTCCACTTTGTGGCCGGGCTCCATCCGGGCCGGCTTCTTGTAGCTCTGCTCGAACATCTCCGCAAAATTTTCTTCCTGGTCTGGGGTATGCTGGTCGTTGGTGTGCATGTGTGCCTCTTCTGGGTATGGGTTACTGCGGACTGAATGACTATTATATCTTTAGCGAGGCCCCCCCGGCAAATCCTCCGGCGCTTGACACTTTCCGGAAGTAAATGATAAACCCTAGGTTAGGGGGAAGTTCAACTGTGATATCCGTACTCATTTCCGGGCCCGCGCGCCCGCTGGAACGGTTTTCGCCGGCCCGCCTTTTCGCCCTGCTGGCGCTGGCGCTGCTGCCGGCTTTGCCCGCGGCGGCGGCCGATCCCGCCTATGTCAAAGAGCAGGAACGCTTCCTCACGCTGCTGGCCGCGGTCAACGACGACCCCTATAAGCCCGCCCTGCGCGAGGAGCTTATCCGCTTCGCCGCCGGCATGAAGGTCAAGCCCAAGATACCTACCGAGGCCAAAAAGTTCTATATCAAGGCGATGGCGGTGCATATCGACGCCGTGAACGACGCCGATTTCGACAAGGCCGCCCGCGTCTATCTGGAGGCCATCCGGGTCGCGCCCTGGTGGCCGCAGGCTTACTACAACCGGGCCAGCGCGCTGGAATCCGCCAAAAGGTTCGAGGAGGCGGCCGAGGACAGGCGCTTCTTCCGGGCCTCGCGCGCGCCGGCGGAAAAAGAGAAGGCGGAGCTGCCGCCCGGCAAAAAGCACGGTACGGCGGATTACCGGGGCAACTGGGGCAGCGGCCTGGACTGCTGGCGCTACGAGTTCGAGATCCGCGGCGACGACCTGACCATCATGATGCACTGCTGGGACTTCCCCAGGACCATTTACGGGCGGGGGACGGTAAGCGGGCGGAAGTTCGAGGGCAGTTCCCCCGGGGGCATGTCCGGCATGGGCGTGGGCACGCGCAGCCCCATCCGTTTCCGGGGTTCTATCAGCGAGGATAATTCCGTCATAGAGATCTCCAGCATACTCGCGCCCGAGCTGGCCGAGACCCAGGGCGCCATGGAGGCCGCCCAGGAGCATGTGCGGATGTTCGGCACGCCCGAGTGGCAGGGGCAGACCTGGCGCCACATGGCCAGGGATTGACCACCCCTTGACAAGTCAATAGGGTCTGCTATAATATGAATGGGCCCGCGGCCCCTCTTAGTGGGTTTCTCGCGGGCCCTTCCTTTTTGTCCCCGCGCCGGCCTGGCCGGCGCTACTTTTTGTATTCGTACCCCCTGGCGTCTATGTAGAAGGTCCGGCCTTTCAGGGCCACCTTAGCCAGGCCGCCGCGGAAATTGCCGGCCTGGTCGTACTTATACGGTATCACGGGCCTGCCTTCCCTGTCGATATAGCCCCAGCCGCTCTTCAGGTCCCGGGTAGCCGGGGCCAGGCCTTCGTCGAAAGAGGCGCACATGGCGTAATGGAAGGGCACCGCCTCGCGGCCCTCCGCGTCTATGTAGCCGCAGCGGCCCTCGGCCTCCAGGCTCTGGGCGTGGGCCAGGCCGCCGCTGTAGGGGCCTATGCCGATAAAGTCCTTCGCCTTGAAGGCCAGCGTGTCGCGGCCGATGAAGCCGTATCTCTCTCCCAGGCGGGCGGTGGCGTAGCCGCCGCTGAAGGGGAAAGCCTCGGCGTAGACGGGGGGCAGGGCTTCGCGGCCGGAGAGGTCTATGTAGCCGTATTTGCCGTTGACGCGCACCCGGGCGAGGCCTTCGGAGGGCGGGTAGATCTCCTCGTAGATGCCGCCGCGGAACTCGCGCGAGTCCCTGAGCAGCAGGCCCCAGCGGCCGTCCTTTTTGGCCGGGGCCGCGCCTTCGCGGAAGGGCAGCAGCAGTTCGTATTCGAAAGGCACCAGGACCCGGCCTTCGCGGTCCAGGCAGCCCCAGAGGCCGCGGCTTTTGGCCGGGGCGCAGCCCTCGGAGAAGGAGCCGGCGGACTGGTACTTGAGCGGGATGGCCATCCGGCCTTTTTTGTCTATGAAACCGTAGGAGGAGCCCCGGCGCACCAGGGCCAGGCCCTCGCTGAAGGGCTCGGCGTAGTCGAAAGAGGCCTTTATTGCAAGTTTGCCGCCGGGGGCCGCGTAGCCCCATTTCTTGCCGGCGTTGAAGGGGATGAGCTCCTGCGCCCCGAGCGGGGCGCAGAGCAGCAGGAGCAGCGGCAGTAGCGTTCCTTTCACGCTCCTATGATACAACTTTGGGGCGTGGCCCGGTAAATCTCCGCCGTGCTTTTGTATAATAAACCCC
>CAYSYJ010000023.1:0-19995 GCA_964435105.1 uncultured Elusimicrobiaceae bacterium | reverse complement strand
GTCAGGTTCCATGAATTTTTTTCCGTTCCTCAGCCTCGGGCGGGTCCTGCCGCCCGGGCCGGGCGTCACCCGCCGGAAGTTGAACACTCCCAAAAGACAGACCTCTACCTTTGCGGGTAGAGGTCATCAGCCTTGCGGCGGTTCCCGGGCTCAGGCCCCGGCGGCGGACTTCATCGCCTTTCTTATATTATAGCAGTTACTTCTTTATCCAGCCGGGGTAAAAATTAGACCTATAAGTCGGAAAGCCGCCCCAAATTGCCGTTAAGGTGGGTTAGCGACCTCAAATATGATCGTCGTATTTCTTTATGCAACAGGCATCATAGTATCTCAAAATCATTTGACACGGCCACGGGGTTAATCGTAGTATCAGTTCGGTGGTTTAGGGGCGACGCATGAGAAAAATAATCTCTGTTTCGGTGCTGTCTTTTTTGCTGCCGACCGGTCTCATTCCCTGCTCCAATGCCGCGGATAAAAAGATCAATAACCTCTACGAGCTCTATAATTCCACCAGTACAACAACACGGCATAAGCGCATCCTGAAGCATTTCGTGGACAAAAAAGAGCGTTTCGAAAAAATGCGCCATTCCGGCAAGGCCGCCAGAAAACGTGCCCTGTCCGCTCCAATTTCAGGCAAAACAACAGGCGTTTCTTCCACCGCCCCGCTTGCCGTCGACACCGCTTTTAAGCTGGGCGAAGTCTACTGCTACCCCAACCCGGCCAAGAAGACCAACCCCACCTTCCACATCGAAACGGGCCTCGCCGACAGAGTCGAGTTGAAGATCTACGATGTTTCCGGCCAGACCGTCCACGAAACGGTCCTCACCGGCGCGCCGCAGCTTATCGATGACGGCCAGGGGGCCCAGTATGCCTATGAATATCCCTGGGACATCGGGAATGTGGGCAGCGGGGTCTACATTTTCAGTATCACCTCCAGCCAAAGGGATAAAACCCTGAAAAAAACCGGGCGCTGCGCGGTGATAAGATGAGCGGGAAACATCTTCTTGCAGCAGTCCTTTTGTCGGCCGTCTCAGTTCCCGCCGCCTTCGCGGGCGGCACCACGGCCGCCTTCCTCAAACTTGGTTCCGGTGCGCGGGCAATAGGGCTGGGTGGGGCTTACACAGCCGTTTCCGGGGACATTAATGCCATCTCTTACAACCCGGCCGGTCTTGCCGCCCTCAGAAGAAGCGAAGCCGGCTTTACCCGCGCCGAGCTGGTAGAAGGCATCAGTTATAACTTCCTCGGCTACTCCAGGCCTGCCGCCAAAGGCAATATTGGCCTTGGCGTGAATTATCTCGGCCAGTCCTCCATCGAAGGCCGCGGCGCCAACCGCGAAGCCACCGGCTCGTTCCAGGCTTCCGACACCGCCGTTAACCTGGCCTATGCCAGGCCGCTTACCGGCCGGGCCGCTCTCGGGCTCAATTTCAAATACATAACCAGCCGCATAGCCGGTGAAACGGCCAATGGCTGGGCCGTGGACGCCGGCTGGCAGTATGAAATGCCGGTAAAAGGCCTCGGTCTCGGGTTTGCCGTGCAAAATCTTGGACCCAAACTGAAATTCCTGGACGAAGGCTCCGCCCTGCCATTGACCGCCAGCGCCGGCGCGGGGTATATGCTCCTTGATAACGTGCTGCTTTCGCTGGACGTAAGCAGGCAGGTGAGCGAAAAGAGTGCCGTCTTCAGCCTTGGCAGCGAATACGCAGTATTCAACAGCGTCTTCATGCGGGCCGGCTACCTGACCAGCGCCGCGTCAGGCGGCTCAGGCCTGGCTGACACCGGCGCCTTCAAGGCCGGCTTCGGTCTGAAGCTGAAAGGATTCAACCTGGACTACGCCGTAACGCCGTTCGGCGACATAGGCAAGGCCCACCGGATAAGCCTCGGGGCGGGGTTCTGAAATGAAAAGACTGCCCGCTACGCTCAAGGCGATGATGATCTTCTGCGCTCTCTGCGCGCCGTCGGCCGTTCTGGCTGCCCCGCAGTGGGATTATGTCTATAACCCTACCACCCTGCCCGAGGATTACCCTGACGGCGCGTGGAACGGGGAGGTCGCAGGACAGCCGCCGGAACTGGTAGGCGGCAGGCTGCACTTTAATATTCTGGACGGCGAGTACTTCTTCTACTGGCGCGACGCGGTAACCGACCCGCGCATAGCGGCCAGTACCTTCACGTTCGAATGGCGTCACGAACTGGTGAATGGCGGAAGTTACGAGATGGGCTACGGCCTGGCGGACCGGGAGATCCTGTTGAGGTTCGACGGCTACGGCCCCGGGGACGAGTATCTCGCTTTCGGCGAGTTCAACGACGGCGAGACGCATGTGGAGATCCCGGTATCCTTAGGCAAAGGCCTGCACACCTACCGGTTCGTCAAGCGGGAAGACCGCAGCGAACTGTACGTGGACGGCATACTGAAAGCCACTTACGAGGTGCCGCCGTTCGTCCTGGACTACGTGGAACTGGACGGCTTCGGCTGGTACGCCCCCTACGAAGGCTACTGGGACCATGTCGCCTACACCCGCGGCGCCTACACCCCGGCGCAACTGCCCAGCCCGGGGGAAGAGCCGCCGGCCGGCGACAATACGATAACCAGACACAACTACACAGGGCCGCTGCTGGTCACTGTGAACGCCACGTCGGAGCCGCTGGTCAGCTATGTTACAGATGCGGAAGGTGAACCGGCGCCAAATAGAAATGTCTCATTCTCCATCTCACGGTATCCGGTGGGAGCCACGGGCCAGCAACTTGATAAACTCAGCGGACTGACGGATGCGGCCGGCCTAGTGGACGTCAATCTTCGCCTGGGTAACATCCCGGCGGAGTACGACGTAAAAGCGGAGTGCCAGTCCTGCGTCCCCGAATCCAATGAGGTAACCTTTACCTGCTGCGGAAAGGTGGCTAACGACCATTTCTCGCAGAGTAGGGTTCCGGCGTGGAGCACACATACGTATGCTCGGCATGCACAGTCCGAGCAATATGGAACAATTGGTTATTTGGGATGTGGGTTAGCCTCATTGGCAACGCTGATAAATTACTATTCAGCCAGTATTTATCCCGGCATACCCAGGACAAATCCATTAGACTTAAATACATATCTGCTTGAGTTACCGGGTGACAGAGGTTATACGGCAAATAATGATGTAAATTTTACTGCCATAGGGAGATACACGAGTGGTCGTGTCTCTTTTGTGGATCGATATGATGTGGGGCCTTCTAATAGCGAGGAGGCCTTGCTCGACACTGCTGATGGGTTGATTCGTTCAGGTATTCCACTGATATTCCGTGTTAGTGGGCATTTCCTTCTGGTGACAGGCAAATGCGGTGACAAGTTTATTGTTTCCGATCCAGCTGGGGGACTAGAAAGGTTGTATGATCCAGATAGCCAAACTGAACGTGAGTTTGAAGGGTTGCGAGTCTTCAATGTGTGGTAAGGTGATACATATGAAAATATTTCTGGTTATCCTCCTGTCATGGGTATGTAACCTGTATGCGCAGCCTCCGATACAGGAGATTACAGAAAGAATAAAATATATCCGGGACTATAGCGACCATAGTCATTTTTATATTAACGCGGCTAGCGAGAATCAACCTGTTAGTGATCGACACACGAAAGTGCATTTTATTGTGACCGACTCGCAAGGAAGGAGAGCTGGATTTGAATCGTTCTTTCTGTCAAAAAGAGGTTCACTGCGTGTAAGCGCATATCGGGAAATCCCAAATGCTGCATATGGCGTAAATCAGGCTTCTAGCCTTGACCCGACTGTGATTCCTAATGATCCAGAATCGGTTTCTGTAGACTTTTTTCCGCCGGTGGCGAAAGATACCTACACAATACAGTTTATAGCATTTGCCGATAGCAGATATTCCGTCACGATGTATCTCAACAATCTCAATGGTGAGGCCGCGTGGTCTTCTGCTCTATATGATGCCTACATAACCTCCGGCACTACCCAGCAATACTCTATTCACCTCGACCCCACCCCAGGCGCTCCCGCTCCTGTTATAGCTAAAACCGTCACCTTTGACGTTCTGCGCAACGATGTCGCTGTGGCCCGGCAACTCAACCAGCTCGGCGACGACAAGTTTGCCCGCACCCTTACAACGAACATCGACCTGGCCGAAAAGCTCGCCGGCGTCTGCGACAAGCGTAAAGGCAAAAAGGATAAGGGCTGCGAGCCTGCTGTCGCCGTCCTTAAACTGTTTGTGAAACGCCTTGAGCTCGCCAACCGCAAATGCGACAACTCCGCAGACTGCGACGAAGAGCGCGAATGGTCCGCGTTCCGCAAAGAGCACGGCCGCGACGACGATTACAAAGACTTCTTCCGCGACTGGGACCGCGACGACTGGCACAAACATAAAAAACAGTGCAAACGCTTTATCACCGACGAGGCGCTGCGGATAATCAAGGAAGACGCCGGCTGGCTGATAAAATCCCTAGGCGGCAAAACCGACGAAGAGCGGGAAGATCGCGGCCGCGGCAAGCACGATTAATATGCCGGCGGATAGTTTAACGCAAAAAGGCCCGGGCAACCGGGCCTTTTGTCGTTTTTGGGTTTAAGAACTTCAGACAGGCTACTTCTTGCCGTTGCGGAAGGCCTTCAGCGCGGCGTCCAGCTTTTCCAGCAGTTCGCGGGAGTAGAGCTTGCCCACCAGCGACAGGCGCGCGGTCTGGCCGGCCGCCTCCAGGTCCTTCACCACGGCGGGGCTGGCCGGGTCGGTGAAGACCAGGCCCTTCTTCTTCAGTATGACCACCGACTCGTCGTTCTCCTTGCGGCTCTGCAGCGTGAGCGCCCGGAAATGCTTCTCGCCCAGCTCCAGCATGGCCTTCTGGTCCTCCTTGGAGAGCTTGTCGAAGATCTTCTTGGAGATCAGCACCGCGCCGCTGGCGTTGGTCAGCGGCAGCGAGAAGACGTACTTCATGCGGGTGAACCACTGCATGGCTATCACCGAGAGCGGCGAGCCGTAGACGCCGTTGATCATGCCGGTCTGCAGCGAGGTCTGCACGTCGGTGATGGAGAGGGGGATAGGCTTGATGCGCAGCGCCTGGAAGGTCGCCTCGGCTATCGGGTCGCCCTCCCAGAGCCACATCTTCACGTCGCGCAGGTCCTCGGGCTTGGTGACGGGGATATTGGAGAAGACGTTGACGTTCCCGACCTCGGCCCAGCCCAGCAGCACGTAGCCGCGGGCCTCGAAGATCTTCCGGAAGTCGGCGTCCAGCGCCTTGTGGACATGGTCTATTTCTTTGGCGTTCTTGAAGAGGAAGGGGGTGTCCAGCAGGCGCGCCTCGGGGGCGACCTCGCCTATGCCGAAGCCGGTGAAACCGCCGGCGTGCAGCTGGCCCAGGCGGATCTTGCGGACCACGTCCTTCTCGTCGCCGCTGACGCCGCCGGCGTAGACCTTGAACTTCACGCGGCCGGCCGTCTTGGCGGTGACCTCGCCGGTGAACTGCTTCATGGCGTTCATCCAGGTGGAGCCGTCGGGGGCGAGGGTGGCGAACTTCACCACGGTCTGGGCCCGGAGGGGCAGGGCCAGCGCGAGCAGCAGGGCGGACAGCAGCAGTTTCTTAGAAGAGTTCATCTTTTTTCTCCAGCAGTTTCCTGGCTTTCTGTTTGGCCACCTCGTTGGCGAGGCGCTTGTCCCCGTCCTTGAGTTCGGCCGAAATTATCTCGTTCAGCAGGCGCTCGAACAGCTCCTGGTCCTGGGCCGCGACGGCGGCCATCTTGGCGTAGAGATAGCGGCTCAGGTGGAAGTCGGCGCCGTCGCCTTTGAGGGCCTGTTCGAAATGCTCCGCGGCCTTCTCGGGGCTGCCGCCCAGCATGCGCGGGCGGATGGCGTAGTAGGCGCCCATGATGTCGTGGGCGGCGTTGTAATAGTAGCCGGGCTCGAGCTGCAGCAGTTTCAGGGCCGCCGGCTCCAGCTCCGGGATCTCCGCGATGGCCTCGGGCTTGTCGCGGTTGATGTTCATGTAGAGGGCCTTGCAGAAGGTGTGCCAGAACAGGGGCCTGGCGTCCTTCTTCTTCGCCGTCCCGGCGGTGGCGCCTTTCAGGGCGCGCTCGGCGTAGGCCTGGCCTTTGAGGTAGAAACCGGAGGCGCGCTCGGGCTGCTCCTCCTCCAGGAACATGAAGGCGTAGCCGCAGAAGCCCTGGGCGGCGTTGAGCAGCAGGGGCTTGTTGTCGGGGTCGCTTTTCAGCAGGATCTCCATCAGCTGCAGGTTGGCCGGCAGCGCCTCTTTGGCGTACTGGGGGTCGGCCTGGGAGAATACGGCGGGCAGGCCGGCGTCCACTACGCCCGAGGTGACCTTGGCGGCCGTGCGGTTGAGCGAGCAGGCCCCGAGCAGCAGCGGCAGCAGCAGTAGCTTCTTCATTTTCTCTTCTCCCTGACCAGCGCGGCGAAGGCTTCCGCCTCGTCCGCGTGCTTCTTGAGGAAATCCTCGGCGGCGGTGGGGAAGCGGTAGGTCCAGTTGTGGTCTCCCAAGGTGCCGGGCGTGTTCACCCGCTCCCGGGAGCCGAAGATGTCCTGGATGGGGAGTATGACGATGCGGGAGTTGGCGGCCAGCAGCGCGCCCAGGGCCTTTTCCCGCGCCTTGGAGAAGGGGGGCGGCTTGCCTTCCTCTCCTGAGACCAGCTTCCAGAAAAGTTTCTTCTCGGCGTGCTCCACGGTATCCCACCAGTCGGCCAGCGGCTCATTGTCGTGGGTGGAGGAGGTGGCCAGCGACACCGGGTGGTAGCTGGCGGGGTCGGTGTAGTCGCCGTTCTTGTCCTTCTCCCAGCGCATCACTTTGTAGCCGGGCACTTCCAGCTCCCGCAGCACCTCGCCCACGTAGGGCGGGATGAGGCCCAGGTCCTCGGCCACCGGCAGCATGTGGCTGGCGCCGGCCACGGCCTGGAGGAAGCGGCGGCCGCGTTCCTTCTGGCCCTGGGGGTCCGTGATGTCGAAATCGGGCTTGCGCGCGACGTCGCGGGGGATGACCCAGGTGCGGAAGAAGCCCACCATGTGGTCTATGCGGAACAGGTCGTAGAACTCGGCGGCCTTCTTCACCTTGGAGCGCCACCAGTCGAAATTACTGGCCTCCACGGCGTTCCAGTTATAGGCCGGCAGGCCCCAGCGCTGGCCGGTCTCGCTGAAAGCGTCCGGCGGGGCGCCGATCTCGCTCTCCAGGTCGAACTCGCCCTGCCTGGCCCAGACGTCGGAACTTTCCTGGTTCACCATGAAGGGCAGGTCGCCCAGCAGGCTGATGCCCAGGCCGGCGGCCTTGGCCTTGGCGGCGGTCCACTGGCGGTGGATGGTCCACTGCAGGTACTTGAAGAAGAGGATCTGGAGCTCTTCGCGGCCGTGCAGCTCTTTAAGGGCCTGCGGGTCGCGGGACTTGAGCGGGGCCTCCCAATGCGTCCAGGAGGTCCAGTTATGGGTGTCCTTGAGGCGGCGGAAGGCGGCGTAGTCGTCGAGCCAGCCGGCATTGGCGCGGCAGAAGGCGCGGAACTCCCCGGCGAGCGCGGTGTCCTTGAGGATGTGGAGCTGGTGGAAGGCGGTGTAGATCTTCCAGAGGGCGGTGAACTTGTGGTGGCGCACCTCGTTGTAGAGCACGGCCTTGGAGGTCCTGAGCTGGCGCAGCCCGGCCTGGAAGCGGCGGGAGTTGATCTCCTCCAGCGCCTCGGGGAAATCCCGCAGCTCCGGGATATCGTCCACGGCTATGTAGACCGGGTCCAGCGCGAAAGCGGAAAGCGCGGTGTAGGGGCAGGAGACGCCGGGGGGCATCTCGTTTATGGGCAGCACCTGCAGCAGGTCCAGGTTCATGGCCTTCATGGCGTCGAACCAGAGCGCCATGGAGCGCGTGTCGCCTATGCCCCAGTCCTTCCTGGACCGCATGGAGAAGAGCGGGAACAGGGTGCCGGTGCGCTTTTTCTCGAGGAGGGGGTGCATTTTCTTACCTGGCGGCCACGGCCTCGATCTCCACCAGCGCGCCCTTGGGCAGGGCCTTGACCTCTATGGTGGCCCTCGCCGGGGGAGTGGCGGGGAAGAAGCTGCCGTAAACCTCGTTCATCTGGCCGAACTGGGAGAGGTCCGTCATGAAGACGGTGGTCTTGAGCACATTGGCCAGCGTCAGGCCCTCGGCCACGAGGATGGCCTGCAGGTTCTTGAGCACGGCCTCGGTCTGGGCCCGGATATCGGCCGGCGCCATGGCGGCGGTGACCGGGTCCACCGGCAGCTGGCCGGAGATGAAGATGAGGCCGCCGGCCTCGACGGCCTGGGAATAGGGGCCGATGGCGGCGGGGGCGTTCTTGGTGGCTATGATCTTTTTCATTCTATTGCCTCTTGCGGGTGCGGATGAAGTTCTCTATGGACCGGTCATAGGAGCTTTCGGCCTCGGGCGTGAAATAGCAGCCCGGCAGTTCGCCGCTGGCCCTGTGGTAGGCCACGCAGTCGCAGCAGGCTCCTTTGCGGGAGCAGGGCTCGTAAGTGCAGGAACAGCTCTTGAGGTTGGAGGCCTTCTTGCAGTCCATAGGCCTATATTACAAAAATTGCCGCCGCGCTTGCCCGCGGGGCGCAATTAATGAATAATATCCATGTGAAAAAGACCATACATTTCTCCGGCATAGGCGGCGTGGGCATGAGCGCGCTGGCGCAGATGGCGGCCATGGAAGGCCGCCCCGTCAGCGGCTCCGACAGGGATTTCGACCGGGGGCGCAACCTGGGCGTGAAGGCGGCCCTGGAAAAGCTGGGCGTGAAAATTTTCCCGCAGGACGGCTCCGGGGTGAACGGCGATACAGCCGAACTGGCGCTGTCCACGGCCATAGAGGATACCAACCCGGAAGTGGTGAGGGCCAAAGAGGGCGGGGTGAAGATCAGCCACCGCTCCGAATTGCTGGCCGCCTACGTGAACGGCTTCGAGGCCGTGGCCGTGGCCGGCACCAGCGGCAAGTCCACGGCGGCGGCCATGACCTTCGCCGTGCTGGAGGCCGGCGGGCTGGAGCCTTCCATCATCACCGGCGGGGCGCTGGGCCAGCTGCGGGAGCGCGGCCTGGTGGGCAACGCCTTCCGCGGCCGCGGCCGCGCGCTGGTGGTGGAGGCCGACGAGTCCGACGGCACCATAGTGCGCTACAAGGCGCGCACCGGCGTGCTGCTGAACATCAGCAAGGACCACAAGGAAGTCCCCGAGCTCAACAAGATATTCTCGGAATTCGCGGGCAACTGCGGGCGCGTGCTGGTGAACGCCGACGACCCGGCCGCCGCCGGCCTGCTGCCCGCGGCCGAGAAGTTCGGCTTCTCGGCCGGCGGGTGGAAGGTTGCCGACCTCAAGCTCGGCCCCTTCTCTTCCGAATTCAAGGTCAACGGCGTGCCTTTCCGCCTGCCCGCCCCGGGCCGCTATAACGTGGAGAACGCCCTGGCCGCCTGCGCGGCCGGCGCCGTGCACGGCGTGGCGCTGGAGGCCGCGGCCCGCGGGCTGGAGAAATTCCGCGGCGTGGAACGGCGCTTCGTCCTGGTGGGAGAGAAGAACGGCGTGACGGTGATAGACGACTACGCCCATAACCCCGCCAAGATAGCCGCCGTGCTTTCCGCCCTGCACCAGGCGCCGGGCCGCCGGGTGATAGCGGTGTACCAGCCGCACGGTTTCGCTCCCACGCGCCTGCTCAAGGCCGAGCTGATAGAGAGTTTCGCCTCCGGGCTGGCCCCGGAGGACCGCCTGCTGATGCCGGAGATCTATTACGCCGGCGGTACCGTCAATAAGAATATCTCCTCGAAGGATATCGCCGACGCCGTGGCCGCCCGCGGCCGGAAAACGGCTTTCTACGAGGACCGCTCCGCCATCCCCGCCGAGGTCGCCGGGCTGGCGGCGCCGGGGGACATCGTGGCCGTCCTGGGGGCGCGCGACGCCACGCTGGCCGACTTCGCGCGCCAGATCTTCGAAGCCCTGCCCTGAAGGCGCGGTTTTGATAAAATATAGACTTAGCGGCAAGCACAGGAGGCAGCATGAAACCAGCTAAAATCACCGACGGCGTCTATTCCCTGCGCGTCAACCATTTCAACCGGCATCTCTTCGACTCGCTCATACCGCTGCCGGAAGGCACCAGCTACAACGCCTACCTGGTGAAGGGCTCGGAGAAGACCGCCCTGCTGGATTCCGCCGACCCGGAGAAGGCGGAGGTGCTGTTCGACTTCCTGCGCGACGAGAAAAAAATCGACTATGTGATCTCGCACCACGCCGAGCAGGACCATTCCGGCTCCATCCCGCTGGTGCTGCGGAAGTACCCCATGGCCAAGGTCGTCACGAACCCCAAATGCAAGGAGTTCCTGATGACCCACCTGCATATCCCGGCCGACAAGTTCATAGAGGTCAAGGACGGCGAGACGCTGTCGCTCGGCGACAGGACGCTGGAGTTCGTCTACCTGCCCTGGGTGCACTGGCCGGAGACCATGGGCACCTACCTGCGCGAGCAGAAGGTGCTCTTCCCCTGCGATTTCTTCGGCTCGCACCTCGCCACCGGCGAGCTGTTCTCCGACGAGAAAGTCGTCTACGAGCCCATGAAGCGCTATTACGCCGAGATCATGATGCCGTTCCGCTCCAATATCAAGAGCCACCTGGAGAAACTGGCGAAGTACGATATACAGTTCATCGCGCCCAGCCACGGCCCGGTGCACGCCAACCCGCAGTTCGTCATGGATATCTACCGCGACTGGGCGGTGAGCGAGCCCAGGAACAAGGCCCTGGTGGCCTATGTCTCCATGCACGGCAGCACCTATATGCTGGTGAACCGCCTGGTCAGCCGCCTGCAGGAGCACGGCGTCTGCGTGGAGAAGATCAACCTGGACCAGTTCGACGAGGGCCGCGTGGCCATGGCCCTGGTGGACGCCGCTACCGTGGTGATCGGCACGCCTACGGTGCTCGCGGGCCCGCATCCCAAGGCCGTGTACGCGGCCTGCCTGGCCAACCTGCTGCGGCCCAAGGCCAAATTCGTGTCCGTCATCGGCTCCTACGGCTGGGGCGGCAAGGCGGTGGAGACCATCGCCGGGCTGATCCCCAACCTCAAGGTGGAAGTGCTGAAACCGCTGCTCGTGAAAGGCATGCCCACGGAGGCGGACCTGAAGCAGATGGACGAACTGGCCGCGCTGATAGCGGAAAAGCAGAAAGGCCTGCCGGCCTGCGGCAGCAGGGGCTGCGTGAGCTGAGTTTAGACAGGATAAGGGGAAGGAGGGTATGATGAAAGGAACTGTGTTGGCGGTTGTGGTGTTAGCGTTCGTCTCCGGGGCGGCTTTCGCCCAGGAAACGGCCCCGGAGGCCAAGCCGGAGGGGGCCCAGGTGCAGGCGCAGGAGAAGGCCGGCGCCGGCAAGGAGAAGGCGGCGCAGCGCAAGGAGATGAAAGGGCGCCGCGGCGAGCGCCTTGAGAAAAAGGGCGAGCGCCGGGAGAAGCGCGGCGAGGCCCTGGAGAAGAAAGGCGGGAAGATGCAGGAGAACGCCGATAAGATGCGGGAGCAGGCCGATAAGCAGCGCGAGAAGGGCAATGAAACGGCCGCCGATAAACTGGAGCGCAACGCCGAACGCAAGGAGACCAAGGGGGAGAAGGTCGAGCATAAGGGCGAGCGCATGCAGCGCCAGGGCGACCGCATGCAGGAGCGCGGCGAGCGCAAGCAGCGCGGCGGCAAGGGCCGGTAAGCCGGGCGGCGCGGTTAAAATTCACGGGCCCCGGCCTTAAAACCGGGGCCCTTTTTTTGCCCCTTGAAATCCGGGGTTCCGTCTGCTAGACTCTAAATATCGGAAGACCTGATTTTTCAGTTTCCCCTTTCCGGGGAAGGGTGAAAAGCGGGCGTATTTTTTTGTTGTCCCAGGGGGCGGTATGGACGGACAGCAAGGCGGCGAGAACAGGTCCAATGGCAGGAAGAAAGCGCTGCTGGTCAGCGTGCTGGCCTTCCTGCTGACCGGCGGCGCGGTGTTCCTGTTCTTCGTGATACAGGGGTCCAGGGAACTTACCGGCGCCAACCGGAAGGGCGCTTTCACCTACGGCGAGGCCGCGCGCGAGGGGGCTTCGTCCTTCTTCAAATTCATCGGTTTCGACGACGTGGAGTCCATAACCAGCGCGGGTGAGAAAGAGCGCTTAAGGGAAAAAGAGTACTCCGAGGCGGGACTGCTGGACACTCTGGCTTCCGCCCAGCCCGCCGCCGCGGAGGAGGCCGTCCCCTGGGGCGCGCCTTCGGCCTCCGGCAGGCCGGCGGCGCCTTCCAATATCCCCAAGATGGGCGGCTCTACCGCCGGCCTTGGCGCTATGGGCGGGGCGGGGACGCGTTCTTCCGGCGGAGCCAGCCGCTTCGGCGGAGATTCGGGCGCCGGCAATACCAGGGTCTCGGCCGCGGCTAAAGATTCCGGCCCGGAGGTGGCCGGCAAGGGCACTTTGGCGTCGCTGGTCAAGACCAGGGCGCTGCTGGGCGACGGGCTGCGCAGCGGGTCCGCCAATACCGCGAAAGGCAAATGGGACGCCAGTTTCGGAGTGGGACGTTCCGGGAGCGGCGGCAGCGACCTGGCTTACGGCAAGGCCGGCCTGGTGGGACTGGACAAGATAAAGAAGGGCGAGGTCGATAACCTGAAGACGACCGATATAAAGTCCCTGAAGACCCCGGAGGTGGGGGCCCCCGTAAAGGACAAGGAGGCGGAGGCCAAGGATAAGGCCGCCAAGGACGCCAAGAAGGCCGTGGAGGACGCCGTAACCAAGGGGATGGCCTCCTCTGTCGCCGGGGCGATGGGGCAGGGGCTTTCGGCCGGGGCTAAGCCGGCCGGCGGGGGGCAGAGTCAGTCCGGGAATGGCGGTACGGACAGGGGCGGGCTGCTTTCCCAGGCGGGGATGGAGTCGGGGACATGTTCTTCCAACTCTTCCAGCAATCTGTGCAAGGCCGCCTTGTCGAACGTCCTCCCTACCGACTCGGAGGTCTCATACCAGCAGATCGGGGTCACGCCGCAGGGGGAGAAGATCATCCAGATAACCCATCCCGGTACCGGGCCCGGTATAACCGAACAATACAAGGGTCAGGAGGTGCCGTACAAAGACGTCTGCAATGCCGTGGTCGGCAAAGACGGCACGGTGCGGATAACCGGATGGTTCCCGCCTTTGGAGGGGCCAAGCGTGGGCAACTGATACCGGCCTTGGCACTTGACAAGTCAAGGTTTGTCTGCTATAACATTAGCGTATTATGAGCTTTGCCTTGAACGCCCCGGGGGCTGTGTCAAGGAAAGTGATAAAATTATTTTTGGGTACGGTGAAAGGGATAAAAGGGCGGGGTTATGATAAAAATCCAGACCAGGAAGTCCAAGACCACCCAGTACGCCATAGGCGCCGCGGTGGCGGTCATCATCATAGGGCTCTGGGTCTCGCTGCCGCTGATGAACAACTCCTCGCTGGACTCCTCGATGGCGGCAGGCAATCCTTTCAAGTCCAAGGTGGCCGACATCTCGATGCTGGGCAGCGATATCCCCTCGGAGGGCGGCGCTCCCGGTTCCCCGCTCAGCGGCGAGATGATAAACAATCCCGCGACTTCCGGTGAGGACATCGCCTCCTCCCTGTTCCAGTCCGGCATATCCGGCGACGAGGTCCCCGTGGACGCGCCTTCCGCCGGCGCCGAGGTGGCGGCCCCCGCCCCCGCGCCTCACGGCTCCGGTTCCGCTGTCGCTCCCGCTCCGGCCGGGCCCCGCAGCAAGCTCAACGCGGTGGCTTCCATCACCGGGGGCAACTCGAATTCCATGACCGCCGGCGGCGTGCACAACAAGTTCTTCGGCGCTGGCGCCGGCCAGAAGCCGGAGATCACCGCCAATACCGGCCCCGACCTCAAGAAGATATCCGGGGACGAGAAGCGCGCGGGCCTGGTGGCCATGCTCAACAATACCGCCGACAAGAGCCAGTTGGCCGCCAAGAGCGGCAACGCGGACGCGGCCCGGGGAGGGGCGACCTCCGCTTTCGCCAATACCGCCAAGACCGGGGGCTCGGACCTGGGTGGCAAGCTTGAGCACGAGGCTTCGGTCTCCGGCCTCCAGCTCGGGCAGACGGCCCAGGACCTGAAGAAGAACGATCCCAGCATAAACAAGCATAAGGTGAATATTCCCGAGCCCAAGCCCAAGAAGGACGAGAAGGCCGATGAGGAATTCAAGAAGATGCTTGTACAGTTGATATTCCAGAGCGTGATAGGGCCGATGTTCAGCACCATGGCCCAGAGCATGTTCTCGCCTGGCGGGACCACGGCGCCCGTGACCAAGTAAACTGCAGCGAAATGCGGAGGCTTTATGAACGACTATAACGAGAAGAAAGAGAAGAAGGGCGGGTTCTGGTCCTCGCTGGCCGGCCTGCTGAGGGGCGGCTCTTCCGCCGCCGGCGGGGGCTTCGGTTCCTCCGGGGCGGCTTCCGGCCTGGGCGGGCTTTTCGCCACCAAGGCGGGCATAGTGGGCATGGTCCTGGGCGGGGCTACCATAGCCGCCGGCGTGGGCGTCGTTTATAACTTCGTGGGGCCCTCCTCCAAAGGGGCCTATTCTCCCGAACTTTTCCAGAACAGCTATTACGAAGAGGAGGCCGCCAAGGCCGGCAAGGAACGCGCCATGGCCCGCGACGCTTCCGGGGCGTCCAGCTCCACCCTCGACATGTTCCGCGAGCAGGCCCGCAAGGACGGCATAAACCTGGGCGGAGAGTCCGCCGACGGCCAGCCGCCCGAGGCTTCGGCCCAGCTGCCCGGTGACGCGCCTTCCGCGGACGCGGCGGCTCCCGAGGCGCCCGCGGCCGATCCCGGCGCCGGCGCTCCCAGGCTGCAGGCCGCGTCCGGCTTCGGGTCCAAGGGCGGCGGCGGTGGCGGCAGCGGCACCTCCATTCCCCGCATGCAGGGCGGCGGCGGCCTGAGCGGGGGGATCGGCAACCAGTTCTCCTCCGTTTACAGGCCCCCGGCCCAGGGTGCCGGCGGCAAGACTTCGGGGATGACCGCTTCCGCGGCGCGCGTCAAGAATTCTCCCAAGTACGCGGTGCCTAACTTCAACAAGAAGGGCGCCTTCGGCCAGGCCAAGTTCGCGGGCAAGATGGGCAACCAGGCCCGTTATTCCAGCGATGTAGGTGCCAGGGGGCAGGCCGGCGTGCCTTTCGATTCCTCCCAGGAATCCGGCAGCGGCGACGTCGGCACTCCCGACATGGGCAGCGGCCTGGGCGGCGCCGGCGTTTCCAACGGGGCGAAGCTGAAGGGCAATGACCCCAGCCTCAATAATAACGAGGTTACCCCGCCCAAGGTGCCGGAGCCGGAGAACGTTTCCCCGTGGAAAGCCTGGACCGACCGCGCCATGTACGCCATGATCGCGGCGGCGGTGCTCATCCTCATCACCAATGTGCTCGCTAAAATGGCGAAGGCCACGCCCTGGATGTACACCGCGGCCATGGTGACCGGCTATGCGGCTATGGCTGCCGCCGCTATGGTCATGCTGTCAGGTATGGTCCTGATGGCGAAATACGGTCAGAAATGGGCCGGCGCCATGTACCTCGTGGCCGGCGCCATGCTGATGTGGCAGGCCTACCAGGCCCTGGCCGGCGTGGGCGAGGCCGCGACCAAGCAGGGGGTCAACTTCAAAGGCAGCGGAGCCTGCCCCGGATACAACGGTCAGGCGGCGATGGGGAATGCCCTTAACGCTACCGGCGGCGCCGCCCCCGCTGGCGGAGCCGCTCCCGCTTCCGGAGCGGCCCCCGCTTCCGGAGCTGCCCCTGCTTCCGGCGCCGCTCCCGCTACGGGTTCCGGGGCCGCCCCCGCCTCCGCTACAGGGGCCGAGGCCGGAGCGACTTCGGCTGCGGGTCCCACCCCGCAGGCCGAGGCCCTCAGGGGTATGGGCTGGGAGACCACCAACACGGGCCAGGTCACCAACCTGCCCGAAGGGGTCACTTCTATCGGCGGCAATCAGTATGCCGTGGCGCCGAGCAACCCTGCCGGTACCAACGGCTATGTGATGGGGTCCAACGGCGCTCCCATGCAGAACTACTCCGTCAACGGCAGCGGACAGATAACCAACACGCTGACCGGTACGCCGACGACGCCTACTACTACGGGTGTGCCGGCTAATCCGACCCCTCCGCCGCCCGCGCCTGCTAATGCCGCCGCGGCCGCGACCGCGGCCCCGCCGCAGCAGGTCATTATTAACGCCGCGCCCGGTTCTACCGTGAATTACACCGCTGCCCCCGGAAGTGGCGTTACGGAAACCGGTCTCGGGATAAAGACGCCGTAGTTACATGGTGTGAATGTGTGCGGAATCTGGAGGCGTTATGAACGACAATCTGCCTGAAATAAACTTCAAGGAGAAGAAGGAGAAGAAAGGGGGCGTCCTTGGCTGGCTGAAAGGCCGGCTGGGTATCGGCTCCCGCGGCGCCATGGGCGAGGCAGGGATAACGCCTTCGGCTATGAACGTCGGACGCGCCATGGGCGCCGGCCGGTTCGGCGCCTCTGCCGGGCTGAGAGGCCTGCTGGCCGGCAAAGCCAGCATGCTGGCCACCGTGGCCGCCGTGGCCGTGGCCAGCGGCGTCTACCTGGCCAACCAGGCTCCCGCCCCTACTACCGGCACCTCTTCCTTCACGGGGGGCAAGGTGCAGGACAACTATGTGCCCGCCATCCTGCGCAGCCAGGCCGCCAACCAGGGCTCCTCGCTGGACATGTTCAAGGACACCAACAGGAACGCCGGGCTGGCTATGGAGGAGGACCCTTCCAAGAGTAATAAGGCCAAGCCCGAGGACGGGGCCCCGGCCTCGGCCGAGGAGGCCGCGGCGGATGAGCAGGCGGCCGTGCCCGAGCAGGGCAATATGGCCCAGGAGATGATGGGCAAGCTGCAGGGCGCGGAGATGGGCGGCTCGCTTACCAGCTCTCTCGGCGGCGGGTCCAATAAGTTCTCCGGTATGGGCGGTTTCGGCAATAAGTTCAACCAGGGCGCTACCGGCGGCAAGTCCGGCTTCACCTCCGGCATAGGTTCAGGCTTCCAGGGCATGCCCAGGTTCGACCAGCGCAAAGGCAAGATGCTGGCCATGAAGGCCTCCTCCAAGCCTATCTTCACCAGCGGCAAGGCCGGCAAGAAAGGCAAGTTCGGCGCGGGCGCCTTCGGCCAGGCCAAGGGCCTGCGCGCGACGCAGAAGTCCTATTCCGGCGGCAATATAGACCAGCTGGCCGGCGCCCAGACCAAGGCCTGGGAAGGGTCCACCCCCGAGGGCGGGACCGACGGCGGCGCCGGTATCGGCGAAGGCGGCGCGGGCATAATGAGCTCTCCTTCCCTGGATAATGCCGGCAGCGGCGGCGGCGGCGGCGGGATGGACACCCCGGATGAGCCTACGGTCCCCGAGGCGCCTCCTACCGACGTCAGCCCCTGGGCCGGCCTGGTTTCCGGGATCATGATGCTGATCCTGATCTCGGCCCTTATCACCGGCATAACCGCCATCCTGGCCAACCTTGCGTGGATAGGCAAGGCGCTCGCCATGGTCTTGTACGCTATAGCCGCGGCCCTGGCCCTGATGGCCATAATCATGTCCATCCAGCTTATGAGTTCTTTCGGTCAGGGTATGCTGGGCATGACTTACATGATCGGCGGCGGCCTGGCCCTGGCGGCGGCGGCCGTAGCCCTTACCGGCTACGACATGTTCGGCATGGGCTCGATGACCTCGATACTTGTGCTGGCTGCGGCGGCGGGTACTATCGGCCTTATAGGCAGCATGCTGGGCAAGTAGGGCTTTAGTTCTGCAGTGGCCTTTGCCGCCGGGTTTTATCCCCGGCGGCAAAGGGCGTACTAAAGGAAGATTTTTCGGGGCAGTATATTGTGCGGGGCGGTGTTCTCACCCTCGGGCGGCGGCGCCGGGGAGGATATTATGGGCAATAAATTCATAGAGAAACACAGGCGCAAGTCTATACTGGCCACTCTGCTGTTCATTTTCCGCGGCAGGGTCAAGTTCGTGGCCATCCTGCTGATGGTCACCATCCTCTCGGTGCCCTTCGTGATCTCCGGCGAGATGCTGGGCCGCATCATCGAACTGCGCCCCGTGGCGGCCTTCCTGCGCTCCATCGGCATGGCCAGCGTGGTCTCCACCATCAACCCCAAGTATTCCAACGACTTGCTCAAGGCGGCGCTCGACAAGGCGGCCCAGGACAGCGAGAATAATTCCTTCTGGAACCGCTTCCTCAAGAGCGTGAGCAATACCATGCCCGCGGGCGGCAGCGGCGTCTCCTCCATCACCCTCATCCGCGGCGGGATAAGCGACGTCGGCCCGATGGAACTGAAAGATCCCAAAGGCGGCAAGGCCGCGGCCGGCAAGGTCAAGGGCGTAGTCAGCGAGGAGGAGAAGGCCAGCGGGGAATACGGCGGCGACGTGGACCTGAGCTCGCTGCTGGCCGCCGGCGGCGGAGAGGGCGGCCAGGACGGCCTTTACGGGGACGTGATGGGGGAGAACCTGGCCGACAGGTTCGGCGGTTCCGGCAACGCGCCCTACATGGGCGGCAGTTCCTTCGGCGGCGGGCCGCTGGTCACCGGGCGCACCCCCGGCATGTATAACAAGGTTTACAGCCAGTCCGGCAGCAAGGTGCCGCTGCCCGGCAAGCCTTCCAGGATCAATACCAAGACCATGGGCAGGGTCTCGGGCTTCAGCTGGAAGAACGTCGGCTACAACAAGAAGAACACCAAGATGGACGTCAAGCAGGGCAATAAGCGCCCGATGTTCCAGCTCGCGGAGACTTTCGCGATGACCGCTACGGCCCATAAGTCCAAGACCGCGGCCCCCGAATACCAGGCCGCCTATACCGGCGCCACCTACGACGGCAACGACGTGAACCTGGACGTGATAGAGACCGACGCGGGGGCCACCACTGTGCCGGACACCGCGCTGACCGGGGACCTGATAGCCGGCGCGGCGGCCATGCAGGAAGAAGCCAAGGTCTGCTCCGACGCGCAGGGCACCCATGGCGCCCAGATGTCGGAGGACGGCAAGAAGATGGACGACACCATGAAGTCCCTCGGCAAGCCGCCCAAGTGCTGCAGCTCGGCGGTGGGCAGGTGGAACGCCAAGATAGACAGGATCATCTCTTACTGCAAGGATTTCAACCTGCACGAAGCCCAGCTCGCCGCGGCCTGCCAGAACAAGAGCAGCCCCATGAACTGCGGCAGCTACAACAAGATGAAGATCAAGAAGTGCTCGAAGCTCAAGTGCTTCCTGAGCATCATCCTTGCCATCATCATGATCATAGTCGGCTTCTTCACCTTCGGCATAGGTACCGTCATCGGGATGGCGCTTGTCGGCGCAGGCTTCGGCATGATATTGTCCCAGGTGTTCCCGGGTCTGGCCAAGATACTGGGCGTAATAGGGTTCTTCGTGGCGCCGTTGACCGCGCTCGTCAGCACGGTCTTCCAGACGGCGGCCGGTATAATGTCCGGGGATAAAGAGACCGGCGGCCCCAATGGCAAAAGTTGACGTGAGCCGGCAGTATTTTCTTAAGCCCGCGGTTGCAGCCGTAACGGAGGATGCAGGTGCGCTATTGCTTCAGTGAGGCGGTCGGGTGATCTGGTCTTCGCGGCCTGCTGTTTTTTCCTCCGGGAGCGCCCGGTAGGCGTTCCGGCTCGGCCGGCGGGCTTTGTTATGGTTCGGGAAGGTGGGCCATAGGGCCCACCGGATAAGGGGCCCAACGACACTTGGCTGGGGCCCCGATATTAGGTAAATTATAGTCGGAAAGGTGTATAGCCGTTCCCGCCGGCTTTATTGGCGGTATATAAAAGGGTATTTAAAGCAGGAACCCGGAGGCAGTTATGAACTTCTACAACGAAGACGAAAAAAAGGACGGGGCGGCGGTGCCCGGGGCGTTCAAGAAGACGTCCGCTTTCGGCAAGTCCCCGCTCTTCTCCAGGACGGCCGGCGGCCTGATGGACCGCCTAAAGAACCTCTCCCGCAAGGACATGGCCTTCGTCGGCATAGGCCTGAGCGTCCTTGTGATGGCGCCCGTGGCGGAATACATGATGTCCAAGCCCGCCTCGGACAACCTGCTGAC
>CAYSYJ010000022.1:0-20730 GCA_964435105.1 uncultured Elusimicrobiaceae bacterium | reverse complement strand
GCCGCCCGGGGCAGCATGGACGCGAGGTCCATGGAGGCGAGCGGACTCGCCTGGTCGTAGAAGGCCACGGAGAAAAGGATGTTGCCGAGCAGCGCCAGCGCGATGCCCACCGAGCAGATGAGCAGGTACTTCCAGGTGGCCTCGAGGGAGCGCTTGTGCCGGTGGAAATAGATGAGGGGCGCGGACAGCAGGGTGGTGGCCTCCACCGCCGCCCAGAGCAGGCCCATGTGGCGGCTCGCCGTCACGGCCGTCATCGCCGCCAGGAACAGCAGCAGGCAGCCGGTGAACACGGCCTCGGGGGCGTTGCTGAAGACGAAAAGCCCGTCGGCGTCCTCGCCGGGGTCGCTCTTCTCGGCGGCCAGGTAATGGGCGGCGTACTGCGAGGCGCCCAGGAAGAGCAGCGACGTGATCCCCAGGAAGATCAGGCCGGTGGAGTCGAAGGAGAACCAGACCGCGGCCGCCTCGGGCTGGCGCAGGCCGGAGAGGCAGCCGGAGAAGACGCGGAAATCCGGGCCGGCCGCGACCTGGCCCCAGATCTGGCCGGCGGTCAGCAGGAAATGCAGCCGGGCGGTCCAGACCAGCAGGCCGCGGCGCAGGCCGTCGGACCTGACTATGAAGGCCAGCAGGCCCGCGCAGAAAGGCAGCAGCAGGAGGGGGAGGATCATTTGCCGTACTCCCCGCGGCGCCAGTCCGACAGTTCGGAAAGCTGGGCCGTGTCTATATGGTCGAACTCGCGGCTGATATGGAAGATGGCGATGCCCATCACGAAGACCGCCACGAACACGTCGAGCAGGATGGCCAGCTCGACGAGCATGGGCTGCTCCACGAACAGCGCCAGGCCGAAGATGTAGATGCCGTTCTCGATGACCAGGTAGCCCAGCACCTGGGTGATGGCCTTGCTGCGCGTGGTGATGAGCAGGAAGCCGGTGAAGATGGTGGCCAGGGAAGCCGGCACGATCCAGGCCACCCCGGGATCGGGCAGGGGCAGGCGCGAGCCCAGCCAGGACGAGGCGATGAAAGCGGCCAGGCAGAGCAGGATGGAGGCCGGGTAGCTGATGAGCGGCTCCACGTCCTTGCGCGCGCCGGAGCGGTCGCGCGCCCGCAGCAGCAGCCAGGGGAACACCACGCCCTTGAGCGGGATGATGACGGCCGCGAAGATCAGCGCCCGCCCGTGCGGGGCGCCGGCGCCGGCCAGCAGCGGCAGCAGGCCCGCCAGCACGCCCTGCACCGCCACCAGCCGGATGCAGCCGGCCAGCGAGCCGGTTACGGCCAGGGCGAGGTCCAGCAGGATGATCAGGACTATCAGGAGCTCGGCCAGGGTATGCATATCAGCGTCCCATCTGGAATATCAGCGCCAGCGCGGAGAAGGCGAAGGCGGTGATGAGCATGTAAGGCACCTTGGTCAGGCGCAGGCGGGCCATCACGGATTCCACCACGCCCACCGTCACGGCCACCGCCAGCATGGCCAGCAGGAAGAGCCCCGTATCCTCGGCCCAAGAGCCGGTGCGGCGCGGCAGCACCATGGAGGCGATGAGCGCCGCGAAGATCCAGAGCTTCAACGCCGCGCCGTACAGGATATAGCCCAGGTCCGGGCCGCTGTGGTCCAGCACCATCACCTCGTGGATCATCGTGAGCTCCAGGTGGGTGTTGGGATCGTCGGCGGGCACGCGGGAATTCTCGGCCAGCAGCACTATGAAGAAAGCGGCGGTGAGCAGGGCCAGCACCGGGGCCGCCACGCGCCAGGACTCCGGCGTAAGGGCGCCGAACATGCCGGCCAGCGAAGGCTGGCCGCCGACGCGGGCCAGGGCGGCGAGGCCGAGGAAGAAGGCGGGCTCCGCGAAAACCGCGAACTGCACCTCCCGGCTGGCGCCCATCCCCTCGAAAGCGGAGCCGGTGTCCAGCGCGGCCAGCACCGTGGCGAACCGCGCCAGCCCCAGCAGGTAGATGAGGAGGATGAAATCCCCTTCGAAGGAAAGCAGGGCGGCCCGCCCGGCGAAAGGCAGCACCAGCAGCGCGCCCAGCATGGCGCAGACCCCGGCCACAGGGCCGGCCCTGAACACCCAGGTGGCGGTAGCGCTGTAGACCGGGACCTTGCGGAAAAGCTTATGAAGATCGAAGTAGAGCTGCAGCAGCGGCTGGCCGCGGCGCCCGGCGAAGACGGCCTTGACCCGGTTGACCACGCCGGGCAGGAGGGGGGCCAGCAGCAGGGCGGCCAGGTACTGGGACAGGGGCTTTATAATTTCCATAAAAGCAGCCCTATCAGGGTGACCACGATATACATGATATAGATCTGCAGCCGGCCGTGCTGCAGCCAGCTGAACCTGAAGGCCAGGTCCCGGAGCCGGGCCGCGGCCGGCAGGTAGACGCCGTTGTAGAAGACCGCCTGCGCCTCGGCGGAGAAAGAGGCGCGGGCCGGGAAGTACTCGGCGATGACCGGGTACTGCCCGACCTTGCGCAGCAGCGGCTGGAAGAAATCCGTGAGCGGCTGGGCGAAGGAGGAGGCGCCGTACTGCATGCGGGGGGAAGGCGCGGCGTAGCCGCAATCCCAGGTAGGGCCGGAGGCGGGCTTCCTGCCGCCGAGGAAAGCGCGGCGCTTGGCCGCGGCCAGGGCGGCCAGGCCGAGCAGGGCCAGGCCGGCGGCGGAGACGTAGAGCAGGGGCTCGCCCAGGCCGGCGGGCGCCGGGACCGGCCCCAGGCAGGCGGCCGCGGCGGCGGAGACCGGGGCCAGCAGCAGGGGGGCCGCCAGGCCGGCCAGCAGGCAGAGCAGGGCCAGCAGCAGCATGGGGACGGTCATCAGGCGGGAAGGGGGATGGGCGCCGGCGGCCCGGGGAGTGCGGGGCTCGCCGAGAAAAGCCGCGCCGAAGGCCCTGGAGAAGGAGGCGACCGCCAGGGCCCCGGCGCAGGCCAGCACCAGCCCGCCGAGGGCCCCGGCTATGGCTGGCTGGCCGGCCGAGTTAAGGGCCCGGAAAGCGCCGATATAGATGAGGAATTCCCCGGCGAAACCGTTCAGCGGGGGCAGGGCGCAGGCGGCCGCCGCCCCGGCCAGGAAAAACGCCGCCGCGGCCGGCATCCTCTTCGAGAGGCCGCCCAGGGCCTCGAGTTCCCCGGTGCCGGCGCCGTGGATCACGGCGCCCGCGCCCATGAACAGGAGGCCTTTGAAAAGGGAATGGTTGACGGCGTGCAGCAGGGCGCCGGCGAAGAGCGCCCCGGCCAGGGCGCGCTGCGGCCCGGCGGCGGCTATCATCCCCAGCCCCAGGGCCAGAAGTATGATGCCGACGTTCTCGATGCTGGAATAGGCGAGCACGCGCTTGAGCTCGTGCTGGGCGAGGGAGAACAGCACGCCGCCCAGGCAGGAAACGGCGCCGGCCGCGAAAATGACCCAGCCCCACCAGGCCGGCCAGGGCTGCAGGGCGGCGAGCACCCGCAGCAGCCCGTAGACGCCGGTCTTGATCATGATGCCGCTCATCACGGCCGAGACGTGGCTGGGCGCGGCCGGGTGCGCCTCCGGCAGCCAGACATGCAGCGGGATGAACCCGGCCTTGAGGCCGAAGCCGGCGAGGGCGAGCAGGAAGACGGGCGCGGCCGCGCCGGCCGGCGCGGCGAAAGAGGAGAATTCCAGCGAACCGGAAGGCGAGGCGAGCAGGGCGAACATGGCCATCAGCAGCAGCGCGCCGGCCCCGCCGGCGGCCAGGTAGATGAAGCCGGCCTTGCGGGCCTGCTCCTTCTCATGCTCGAAGAGCACCAGCAGGAAGGAAGAGGCGGCCATAAGTTCCCAGCCGGTCAGGAAGAGCAGGGCGTTGGCGGAGGTGAAGACCAGCAGCATCGCCGCGGCCAGCAGGTTGAAGGCCGCCCAGGCCAGGCCCAGCGGCTTGCGGCCTTCATAGGCCTTCAGGTAGCCCGCCCCGTAAACGGCGCCCAGCCCGGTCAGCAGGAAGAGGGGGACCAGAAAGAGCGCGGAAAGCGGGTCCAGGCGCAGGGAAAAACTCCCGAGCGGCACCCGCCAGGGGAGCAGCAGGGTTTCGGTACGGGAGGAGAACAGGGTCAGCAGGGCGGGGACGAGGCCCGCGGCCGCGGCGGCGGCGGCGGACAGGGCGCCGGCGCGCCGGGCGGCGGCGGGACGCGAATTAAGGCAAAGCGCCAGCAGGGCCCCGGCAAGGAGCAGCGCGAAGGAAAGCAGGATGAAAGACATTTTCGGAAAGATCCAGAACCGCGACGGCGCTTCCTTAATAATTTAAGAAATAAGCGGGCCGGTGTCAAATGCCGCCCTTTTTAGTTAGAATAGGCCGGAGGCCTTTTATGGACAAGGAACAGAAACCAGATATAGTCCCGGAACTCCTCGGCCAGATGCTGGACTGCGTCGGCTCCCCGGTGTTCGCCAAGGGCCGCGACCACCGCTTCGTCTACCTCAACAAGGCGGCCGCGGATTTCCTGGGCCACACGAACGAGGTGATGCTGGGCAAGACGGACACGGCGTTCTTTCCCGAGGAGCAGGTCCGGGTTTTCTGGGAGCGGGACGACGAGGTTTTCCGGACGGGGAAGGAGGACGTCAACGAGGAAACGATCACCGACGCCGCCGGCCGCCGCCATACCATCGTCACGCGCAAGCGCCTCTTCCGCGACCATAACGGGGACCAGTTCCTCGTGGGCGTCATCAACGACATCACCGAGCTGAGGGAAGCCAACACGAAACTCTCGCTGTTCCGCAACGTGCTGGAGCATTCCAACGACGCCATGTTCATCCTGGCCCCCGAGACCGGGGCCGTCCTGGACGTGAACGATACCGCCTGCCTCCGGCTGGGCTACGCCAGGGAGGAACTGCTGAAGATGTCGGTGCCGGACTTCTCCACGGTGCTGGACGCGGCGGGAAACTGGCGGGCGCTCAGCGAGAAAGCCCTGGCCTCGGGCTCATTGCTGCAGGAAAGCGTCCACAAGCGCTCCGACGGCTCCACCTTCCCCGTGGAGGTCAGCGTCAGCTCCGCGGTCCTGGACGACCGGAAGTACATACTGGTCAGCGCCCGGGACATCACGGACCGCAAGCGCATGCAGGAGGCGGTGAACGAGGTCAACACCCTGCGGGGGCTGATCCCGATCTGCGCCAAATGCAAGAAGATAAGGGACGACAAGGGCTTCTGGCAGAAGGTGGAGACCTACCTGGAAAAGCGCTCGAACGCGCGCTTCACCCACGGCCTCTGCAAGGACTGCATGCACGAGCTTTACGGCAAGGAGAGCTGGTTTAAGGACGAGAGCTAGGCCCGCCTTTCCTCACCTGCGGGAGATAGGCGCCGTAACCCTCGCGCTCCATGTCCTCCGCGGGCACGAAACGCAGGGCCGCGGAATTGACGCAGTAGCGCAGGCCGCCGGCCCCCGGCCCGTCGGGGAAGACGTGGCCCAGGTGGGAATCGCTGGAGCCCGAGCGCACCTCGGTACGCTCCATGCCATGGGAGAGGTCCCGCTTCTCCGACACTTTCGCGCCCGGCGCGGGCCGGGTAAAGCTCGGCCAGCCCGACCCCGAATCGAACTTGTCCGAAGAAAGGAACAGCGGCTCGCCGCTGACCACGTCGACATAAATGCCGGCGCGGTGATTATCCCAGTACTCGTTGCGGAAGGGGGGCTCGGTGCCGCAGTTGCGGGTCACCTCGTACTGCAGCGGGGTGAGCTTTTTCAATTTCTCGTCCATCTTATCCTCCCGGGCGGGCGAACAGGCGCAGAGCCAGAGCGCCAACGGCAACAGCGCCGCCCCCGGCTTCACGCCTTCTCCAGCCGGCGGCAGGCCACCAGGTCCGCGCCAAGCCCCAGAAAATCCTTAGCCACCACGGCCCCGGCCTTTACCGGCGAGGTCACGACCAGCCGCTTGACGGCCTCCATGGCCTCGAAAATTTTCTCCCTGGGGATGGGGGCCGAAGTGCGGACGGGGAGCATCTTGAGTTCCAGGCCCCGCGTAAGCACGCAGGTGGTGAGGGTCCTCGCCGGAGCCTCGGTCTCGCGCCGGGCATAGGCGGCGCCGCGTTTGCACTTCTGACCGGTCACCGAGATAAATCTCGAGCCGTCCGCCTCCACCTCGAGCGAGCAGCCCTGCGGGCACTCTATGCAGGTCATCGCGCGTTTCATTTAACGCCCTCCCGCAGCCAGGCGGCGGCCGACCGCCCGGCGAGTTCGCTGTCGCGCGAAACCCAGTCCACGAGGTCGTAGACCTTGCAGGCGTTGCCGCAGGCGAAGACGCCCGGCAGCGAGGTGAGGTTGACCTCTTTCGCCACCGGGGTGTTGGCGCGGCGGTCTATCTCGGCGCCGGCCATCTCCAGCAGTTCGTTCTCCGGGATGAGCCCCACCGAGACCAGGACCGTGTCGCAATCTATCGAGAAAGCCGTGCCGGGCAGGTCTTTCAGGTCCTCGTCCACCCGGACCACGTCCACGCCCTCCACCCTGTCCCGCCCGCGGATGGCGGCGACGCGGTGCCTGAAATGTAGGGGGATGCCGAAATCCTCGAGGCACTGCGCCACGTTGCGGACCAGGCCGCGGCTGGTCTTCTGTATCTCTATCACGGCCTTGACCTTCATGCCTTCGAGCGCCATGCGCCGGGCCATTATCAGGCCTATGTCCCCTGAGCCGATGATCACGGCCTCGCGCCCGGGGATCCAGCCCTCCATGTTTATCATCTTCTGGGCGAGCCCGGCGGGGTAAACACCGGCGGGCCTGGCGCCCGGGATGGGGATCATCTCCCGGGTGCGCTCCCGGCAGCCGGTGGCCAGGATGACGGCCCGGGCCCTTACGGTCTCGAGCGCGCCCGGCTTCAGGTAGGAAAGCTCGCGGTCCCGGGTCAGGCGCACCACGAAAGAGCGCAGGGAGACCTCGATGCCCGGGTCCTGCGCCACCAGGGCCGCGAACCTGTCGGCGTATTCGGGCCCCGTCAGCTCTTCTTTGAAACGGTGCAGGCCGAAGCCCGGGTGGATGCACTGGTTGAGGATGCCGCCCAGGTGCTGGTCGCGCTCGAGCAGCAGCACGTCCCCGACCCCGGCGGCGCGCGCGGCGAGGGCCGCCGCCATGCCGGCGGGGCCGCCGCCCACCACCACCAGGTCGCGGACCTTCATGGATCAGTTGCGGGCGATCGCCGCCCGGCCTCCGCTGGCGCAGATGAACTGCAGCATTTCGGGGGAGACTTCGTGGAGGAAGGTTACCATGTAGTCCCCGCGCCCCGTCTCCGCCGGGGCCAGGCAGCAGTCGCCCGCTTCGATGCGGTAAATGGACGAAGCGTCCCGGCCCTTCAGCTTCTTCTTCAGGAATTTCCTGGTCCGGGGAGTGCCGTGCCTTAAGTAGATGAGGTTCATTCTCGTTCTTCCTTTATCAGTTCGGAACCGGGGCCTCGCTTGGTGACGGCCTTCGCCGGCAGCCCCAGTTCCTCCTGCATGATCTTGATAAGCCGGGTAGTGCAGAAGCCGCCGTGGCAGCGGCCCGCCTGCGCCCGTGTCCTGAATTTTATGCCGTCCAGCGTGCGGGCGCCGCGCTTTACGGCGTCGCGCACTTCCTGCGCCGAGACCAGCTCGCAGCGGCAGACGATATCCCCGTAGGCGGGGTTGCGGGCGATCAGGCGCCCGGTCTCCTCCAGCGGGATCTGGAAAAGGTGCGCGGGCCGCGGGCGCATACGGTGGAAATCCTCTTTGGGCTCCAGGCGCAGGCCGGCCTGCCGCAGCAGCCCCGCGGCCATGACCGCTATGGCGGGCGCGGCGGTGAGGCCGGGAGACTGGATGCCCGCCACGTTGAGCAGGCCCGGGACTTCCGGCTCCAGCCTGATCACGAAATCCTTGCCGGAGGCCGGTCGCAGGCCTGCGAAATAGGCGATGATATCGGACTTTTCGATACCGGGGATCATGCGCCTCGCGCCGGCCAGCACCTCGGCCAGGCCCTCGTCGGTGGTGGACAGGTCGCCCTTGTCTCCGGTCTCGTGGGCGGTGGGGCCTATCATCGGGTTGCCGTCGGAGGTCTTGATGACCAGGATGCCCTTGGAAGTCTTGGAAGGCAGCGGGAAAATTATATGGCTGGCGATATGCTCGCGCTTCTTGTCGAGCAGGTACTCCTCGCCTTTGCGGGGGGAGATGCTGAAAGTGGGCGCGCCGGCCAGGGCGGAGACCTCGTCGGCGAAAAGCCCGGCGGCGTTCACCAGGAACCGGGCCTGGTAAGCCCGCCCTCCTGCGGTGATCTTGAAAGCGCCATTCCCGCGGGAGATAGCGGTGACCCGGGCGGAGGTCTTGAGCTTCACCCCGTTCTTGACGGCGTTCTCCACCAGGGCGTAAACGAAACGGTAGGGGCTGATGATGCCGGCCGAGGGAACGTGAAGGGCGGCCTTAACCTCCGGGCCCAGGTTGGGCTCGTGCTCGTCCAGCCAGGCGCGGTCCACCAGGCGCAGGCCTGCCACGCCGAGGGCTTCTCCCTCCTTCTTAATTTTCTCCAATTCAGGCAGGCCGGCCAGGTCGAAAACGACGATGAGCTGCCCGCACAGGACCAGGTGCAGCCCGAGGTCCCCGGCCAGTTCCTCGCGCAGGAGGCGGTTGCCCTCCACGCAAAGGCGGCCCTTGAGGGAGCCCGGCGGGTTCTGGGTGCCGGCGTGGACTATGCCGCTGTTGGACTTGGAAACGCCGAAAGCGGGCTCCGCCTCCTTCTCCAGCAACAGGACCTTCAGGCGGTAGCGCGACAGCTCCCTGGCTACCGCGGCGCCGCTTACGCCGGCGCCTATGATGACGACATCCCAGACCATGCGCCTATTCTACAAATTTAGGGCCCGGGCCGGGGAAACGGCCGGGCGGAGACAAATAAAGGGTTGAAAGCGGAGGATAATATGTTTAGAATAGTAATATGAAGCGTTTATACCGCAGCAGCGACAATAAGGTCTTCGCCGGGATACTCGGGGGTTTGGGCGAGTATTTCGATGTGGACCCTGTGCTGATACGCCTGGCCTTCGTGTTCCTTCTGCTGGCCACGGCGGTACTGCCCGGCGTGATCGCTTACCTGGCGGCCCTTTTCATAGTGCCGCGCAGGCCCTGAGCCTCCGGCCCGGGGATCGTGGGGGGGATAAAGTGAAAACAGCCGCCTTAGCCGCAATACTAGCGCTCCCGGCAGCCGTATGGGCGCAGAACCAGCCCGTCAGCGACGAGGACGTTTTTTTCAGCATGGAAAGGGCCTCCCTGGAGGAAGCCCTGAACATACGCACCTCCGTGGCCAGCCGCAGCGAAATGAAGCTCAGGGAGACGCCCGGTCTAGTAACGGTGATAACCCGCGAGGAGATCCAGGCCATGGCCCCCCGGAACCTGGCCGATGTGCTGAAACTGGTGCCTGAATTCGATTTTGCGGTGGACGTGCAGGGCAATCTCGGCCTCGGGATACGGGGGAACTGGGCCAACGAGGGCAAGGTCCTGCTGCTCTGGGACGGCCAGAGCTATAACGAGACGCTTTACTCCACGATACAGTTCGACCGTTTCCCGGTGGACCAGGTCGAGGAGATAGAGATCATCAAGGGCCCCGGCTCGGCCATGTACGGCGGCCACGCCGAACTGGGGGTCATAAATATCCGGACCCGCGGCGGAAAGTCCCTGCGCGGCAGCGCCGCCTACGCCGCATACGGGCAGGGGAGACTGGCCAGTGCCCGCCGCTTCGGCGGCTACTCTTTCGGCAGGACTTTCCCCGGCGGGGAATTTTCCGTCAAGGCGCACTGGGAAGAGTCGCAGCGCAGCGACCGCCGCTACACGGACCAGTCGGGCGGCTCCTATTCCCTCAACGGCGACTCCGCCCTCAGGCCGCGCACCCTGAATATCGGGGCCGCGGCCGGCGGCGCCTCGGCCCGCCTGATAATCGACGATTTTCGCCTCAGGGACCGGGATCATTTCGGCACCGTGCTCTCCACTGGTTCCGGGAAGGCGGAGTTCCCGTCCATTTTCGCGGAGATCTCTCACAAGATCCGCCTGCCCTGGCTGGTGGTGCTGGAGCCCAAGATCAACTACGCGCGGGCCATGCCCTGGCTGGAAAAGGACGAGCACGACACCTATGACAAGAAGACGGAGCGCATCACCGCCGCCCTCTCCGCGTCAAAGAAGTTCGGGGCCGCGCTGGACATAGCGGCGGGCGGGGAATATTTCCACGACGGGGTGAAAGTGGACCCCATAACCGCCGAGGACTCCCGCTATGCGGACGGCAGGTCCAAAGAGCGATACGACAACTACGCTTTCTACGGAGAGGCGGCGCTCCGGACCGCTCCGGCGAACGTCACCGCCGGCGCGCGCTACGACAAGCATTCCCGCTACGGGAGCTCGCTGGTGCCCCGCATAGCCTTGACCCGGCTGTACGGCGGCTTCAATTTCAAGGCGATATTCAGCCAGGCTTTCCGGGCCCCGGCCATAGAGAATATACGTCTGGCGGAGGACGCGGGCGGCGCCATCCGCCCGGAGAAGGCGACTTCGGTGGAGCTGGAGGCCGGCTACAAGTTCTCGGAGATCCTCTACTTTTCCGGCAACGTCTTCCAGACCACCATCCGCCACCCCATCGTTTTCGATTACTCCGGTGCGGAGACTTACAGCAACTACGACCGCACCGGCACCCAAGGCCTGGGGCTTACTGCCAAGTTCAAGAGAAAGGCCTACCGCGCGGAGCTCTCCTACCAGTGCTACAGCGCCAGGAGCAACAGGGTCGACGTCTACAGCGTGCCGGGCCGCGGCAGCTACCTGCTGGGTATGCCGCGGCACAAGGCCATCCTCAACTCCTTCCTGCCGCTGGGAAAGGGCCTTACGATGAACGCCTCCGCCGCCTATTTCGGCCGGCGCTACCGCATGGACGCGCCCGGCAGCGCGCGCCCGGTCGGCGGCACCGCCGTCACCGACCTGAATTTCCTGCTCAAGGACCGGCCGCTGAAAGCCCTTAGTTTGAGCCTGGGAATCAAGGACCTTTTCGCTTCCGGCCTGGAGTACCTGCAGCCCTATGACGGCGGACACGCCCCGCTGCCGGCCCCGTCCAGGGAAATATTCCTTAAGGCGGCCTATGAATTCTAGCCGCTGCCTGGCGCTGGCCGCCCTGCTGCTCGCCGCGCCCGCCGCGGCGCCGGCGGGGGAACCCCTGGCGGTGCTGACTTCCGCTTCGGGCGCCTACATGGAGGCCTTCTCCTCTTTCCAGGCCGCCTATGGCCGCGAGGTGCGTTTCCGGCAGGCCTCCGGGCGAAGCCAGGACGTTCCGCCCGACACCTCGGTGGTGGTCGCCTTCGGGGGCAGGGCCGCCAACCTTCACTATCCCGCGGGGATCCCGGTGGTCTACTGCATGGCCCCCGGTATGTTCCCGAAGAACCAGCAGGGGAACACCAAGTCCGCCAAGATCAGCCTTATCCCGGAGTTCGGCGAGATCTTCTCACGCATCAAACGGATTCAGCCCGGGCTTAAAAGGCTGCGCGTGTTCTGGATGACCCCGTCCTTCGCGCCTTTCGAAACCGTCTTCCGGGAAGCCGGGGCGCGCCAAGGCGTAGAAGTGGCGGCCTTCAGGGTAGTCTCCGCAGAGGACCTGCCGGGGATGCTTAGAACCTCGCTGCGGACCGCGGACGCCTTCTGGCTGCCGCCGGACCCGCTGCTCCTGACCCCGGAGACGCTGATGATACTGAAGGAATTCTCCTGGAATAACGGCATTCCCTTTTACGGCTCCACCAAGGGCATGACGCAGGAAGGGGCCGCCGCGTCCATAGGCGTCAGTTTCCGCGCCATGGGCGCCGCCGCGGCCGAAGCCGCCGCCGCGGCCGAGGCGGGCCAGAAACTGCCCGAAGTGATCTTCCCGAAGGCCGTCGAACTCACCGTCAACGCCACGGCGGCCAGGAAGTGCGGGCTGCAGCTTTCCGAGGACCTGCTGCGGGGCGCCGACTACCTCTTCCCATGAGACTCCAGACCAAGATCTTCGCTTTCATCCTGACCCTCATAGGCGTCTCGCTCTGGATCAGCATTCATTTTTCCTCCAAGGCGGTCACCGAGGCGCTCAGCGCCCAGATCGCGGACGGGGCCGCGGCGGCGGCGGTAGAGCTCTCGGCCTCTTTCGGGAAGGCCCTGATTCCAGGAGCGAACTGGAAGCCATCAAGGCCCTGCACGCCTTCGAGCAGAAAACGGGGGCTCTCTCCGCAGCGCTGGTGGCGGTGGAAGGGACCGTGATCGCGCATACCAACGTGGCGCTGGCCGGCACCAGGCTGGAAACGCCCCTTATGCCGCAGGGCGGCCTGCCGCCCGCCCCCGTTTTCAGGCGCGCCGACCTGAAGGGGGAGGAGAGCGTGGAGATCCTTCTTCCCCTGCGCGCCAACCCCCGCCCCTCCGGCGAGGATATCCTTTTCGAAGGCCTCGCCAACGCCGCCCCTCCCGACGGGCTCCTGCAGGCCTACCTGCCGCTGACCAACGCCAAGAAGGCGGAGCAGGACATCATCTTCAAACTGCTGATGATCGCGCTGTTCATCTCGGCCACGGCCCTGGCCCTCTCCGCCATCTTCGTCAGGATAATCATGGGCCAGCTGAGCCAGCTGCGGGACGGCATACGCAAGGTGCGCGACGGCAATTACGACGCCCTGGTGCCGGTGGTCACCTCCGACGAGCTCGGCGAGGTCGCGGTCAGCTTCAACAAGCTGGCCAAGGGCCTCGCCGACACCACGGTCTCCAAGCAGTACCTGGACTCCATCCTGGAAAGCATGCCGGACCCGCTGATCATCACCGACGAGGAAGGCCGCATCCTGAAGGCCAACATGACGGCCTGCGAATTCTCCGGCTACGATTTCCTGCCGCCGGCCTCCATTAACATCAAGGACCTGCTGGAGCCCCAGGGCGAAGCCGCCGTGGAGCCTTTCAGCCTGCTTTCCTGGACCGGGCACACCAAGGAGATGGACCTGCTCTTCAAGACCTCCGACGGGCGCAGGGTGCCCGTAATGCTCTCGGCCGCCTTCACCGGCGGCGCCGGCCGCCGGGAGGCGGTGCTCGTGCTCAAGGACACCACCCAACATAAGCAGTCCGAGGCCAAGCTCACCCAATACCTCAAGGAAGTGGAGACGGTCAACAGCGAACTGGACGCCTTCGCCCACACCGTCTCCCACGACCTCAAGGAGCCGCTGCGCGGCATCGAGATGTTCTCCAATATCCTCAAGGCCGACTTCGCCCCCAAGCTGGAGCCCCAGGCCGCGGACTATATCCTGCGCATAGCCCGGGCCTCCGGGCGGATGCGCCGCCTGATCGACGACCTGCTGGGCTACGCCCGGGTCGCCCGCATCCGCAACCCCTACGAGGACGCCGACACCGGGGCGCTCGCCGCGGAGGCGATAGCCGGCCTGTCGGACGTCCTGGAAGAGAAGAAGGCGCAGGTCACCCTGGCCCCGGGCCTGCCCACCCTCTTCTGCGACCCGGTGAAGATCCGCCAGGTCTTCCACAACCTCGTTACCAACGCGGTAAAGTACAATACCAGCGGGAAGCCGGCGGTAAAGATCGCCGCCGAGAAGTTCGGGGATTACTTCTGGAAATTCTCGGTCAGGGACAACGGGATAGGCATCCCCAGCCAGTATTTCGAGGACATTTTCAAGATGTTCAAGCGGCTCCACTCCCGCCAGGAATTCGGCGGCGGTACCGGGGCCGGGCTCACGATAGTGAAAAAGATCGTGGAGGAACACTCCGGAAAGATCTGGGTGGAATCCAGGGAAGGCGAGGGTTCTGTTTTCTACTTCCTCATCCCCGCCGACCTGCGGAACAAGGTCTGAACAAGGAGACTGCTATGGCGAAAGACCAGGAAAACCTCGGCATCCTGCTGGTGGAAGACAACGAGGACGACGTGCTGATAGCCCAGCGCGCCTTCAGGGAGTTCAGGATCATCACGGAAGTCCAGGTGGCGAGGGACGGCCAGGAGGCGCTGGACATGCTCGGCGCCGCGGGGCGCTACTCCGGCAGGAAGCCCCTGCGCCCCGCCCTTATCATGCTCGACATCACGCTCCCCCTGATGGACGGCATAACCGTGCTCAAGCGCCTCAAGGCCGACCCCGCCCTGCGCGGCATACCGGTGGTGATGCTCACCACTTCCTCCCGGCACGAGGATATCGTACGCAGCTACGAGAACGGGGCCGCCTCCTATATCACCAAGCCGGCCTCGCTGGAGGAGTTCCTGGAACTGGCCCGGCGCTTCGAGATGTACTGGGCCACGGTCTCCAAGCTGCCGATCTAGGAGGGACCATGGCCGACACACAGAACCTCAGGATCCCGGACATCGCGCTGCTCAAATGGCGCAGCATCGCCGACCTGCTGGCGCAGGTCGCGGCCGTGCCCGCCGCCACGGTGAATATCGTGGAGGACAATTCCCTGCGCATCATAGGCGCCAGCCAGGGGGAGGGCAATACCTTCACGGAAGATTCGAAGTTCGACCTCAAGAGCGGCCTGCGCATCTACTGCACGGCCGTCATCCAGGCGCGGGAGAAACTGATAATCCCGGACGCCACCAAGAGCGAATTCTGGCGCGAGAGCGAGGGGGCGAAGGCGGGCTTCATCGCCTACGCCGGCGTCCCCATCTTCAACCCCGACGGGGATATTTTCGGCAGCATCTGCCTGTTCGACACCAGGCCCAACAACTTCGAGGGCCCGATAGTCCGGCTGATGGAGGAGTTCAGCGAGATCGTGACCGGCCACATACAGGTGATCACCAAGAACATGCAGCTGGAGGACGCCCTGAAGGAAGTCCGCACGCTGCAGGGCCTCATCCCCATCTGCGCGAACTGCAAGAAGATCCGCGACGACAAGGGCTTCTGGCAGAAGGTGGAGGTGTACTTGGAGGAGCGCTCCAACGCCCGCTTCACGCACGGCCTCTGCGAGGACTGCATACAGAAGCTCTACGGCAAGGAGAAGTGGTTCAAGGAAAAGGACAAGTGAATATTAAAAGACGCCGAGGTGCCCGAGCAGGATCTTGAGCCCGATGGCGATCAGGATGAACCCGCCGGCGGCTTCCATTTTGTGTTCGAAGAAATGGCCGCCGGCGGAGCCTATTTTAACCCCGGCGACCGACATCAGGAAGGTCACCAGGCCGATGACCAGCACCGGGGTGATTATGGAGACCGCCAGCACGGAGAAGGTGACCCCGACGGCCAGCGCGTCTATGCTGGTGGCTATGGCCAGCACGGTCAGCGTGCCGGTGTCGAAGGGGCAGGTCTTCGGCCCGCCGCAGTCCTCCTCCTCCTTGATCTTGAAGGCCTCGTAGAGCATCTTGCCGCCTACGGCCGTAAGCAGGCCGAAGGCGACCCAGTGGTCCACTCCGGAAATGAAACTCTTCATGCCCAGGCCGGCCAGCCAGCCCAGCACCGGCATCAGCGCCTGGAACCCGCCGAAGAACAGCCCCATCTTAAGGGCGTTCGGCAGGTGCAGGCGCTTCATGGTGGCGCCGCTCGCCACGGACACGGCGAAGGCGTCCATGGACAGGCCGAGGGCGATGAGCAGCAATTCCAGGGTCTTCATGGCTATAGATTATACTAAAGGCGGCCGGCGGGCTTGATGGGGGGGCGGATGTTTTATATATTTTCCTTATGAACCCACTAGGCATATTGCGGCAATTCGTCAAAGGCCTCACCTCCGACACCGACCCGTCGCAGATCGGCTGGGGCATAGCGCTCGGCTTCGTGATCGGCCTCATCCCCAAGGGCAACCTCACCGCCCAGCTGCTGCTCCTGCTGCTGATGGCGCTGAAGGTGAACATCCCCTTCGGGCTGCTGACCATGTTCGCGGTATCCTTCCTGAACCCGCTGGCGGACCGGCTGACGGACCCGCTCGGCTACGCGCTGCTGACGGCCGGCCCGCTGGCCCCGCTGTGGACCGCCCTGTACAATATGCCGGTGGCGCCCTGGACCGGTTTCAACAACACCGTGCTGCTGGGCGGGCTGCTCGCCGGCGCGATCCTGTTCGTTCCCGTCTATTTCGCCGGCCGCCGTTTCGGCGTCTTTTACAACGAGAAGCTCCGCGACCGGGTCATGAACTCCAAGCTGGTAAAAGGCCTGAAAGCGTCTTTCCTCTTCGACTGGTATTTCAAGGAGGGGGTGTAATATGCGCTGGTCATATATCGCGCCCCGCCTCGCCCTGATAGTCCTGGTCTGGGCCTTCTTCTTCTTCGCCTTCGACCCGCTCCTCAAATGGGGGATGATAAAAGGGCTGGAAAAGGGCGCCAAGGCCCGGGCAGAAATCGCGTCGGTCAGGACCACGGTCTTCCCGCCCTCGCTCTCCGTGAAGGGACTCGCCGTGGGCGACGCGGCCGCGGAATTTTCCAACCTGGCCGAGTTCGAGTCGCTGGACTTCCGCATGGAGGGCCGCCCGCTGCTCGAGAAAAAGTTCGTGATAGACCGGGCCTCCCTGAAGGGCCTGCGCTTCGGCACGCCCCGCAAGACCTCGGCCCGCCTGCCCTTCGTCAAAGAGGAGGAGTCGGAGTTCGCGCGGGAAATGAAGGCGTCCTCCAGGGATTTCGCCCTGGACCGCGCCGCGGACGTCAAGGCCGACGCCGTAAACGCCTACAAGGTGGAACCCGGCGACCTGGAGTCGGTGAAACTGGCCGGCGAACTGGAAAAGGCCTACGAGGAAAAGTACGCGAAGCTCTTCGAGCAGGCCGACGCCGCCAAATACCAGGCCAGGATGGACGCCCTCAAGGCCGCCTATGAGAAGGCGAAGGACGAGAAGAACTTCGCCAGGCAGGCCAAGGACTACGCGGCGGCCGGCAAGGAGCTGAAAAAGCTGAACGAGGACTTTAAGAAGGACAAGGCGGAACTGGAGTCGGCCCTGGCCGAGGCCCGCGCCGGGCTGAAAGCGCTGGAGGAAGCGCGCCGCAAGGACCTGGCGGCCGTGATGGCGAAAATGAAACTGCCGTCGCTGGACAAGGCCACGCTCGCCCGGATGCTGGCCGGCCCCGCCGTGGCCGAAAAGACCGAAAAGGCCATGAAGTGGCTGGCCCTCGCGAAAAAATACATGCCCCAGAGCGCCACCGCCAAGACGCTGGCCGCCGAGGCGGCGCGCGGACGGGTAGTGCATTTCCCGAAGGAGAAGACCTGGCCCTCCTTCCTGGTAAGGGAGCTCGAGCTCTCGGGCGAACTGGACCTCGGGGAACCGCTGGACTACGCCGGCCGGATAGAGGGCATCACCACCCAGCCAAAGGTCTACGGCAAGCCGCTGGTCGCCGACATCAAGGGCGCCAAGGGCGCCCGCCGGCTGCAGGCCAACGCCCTGGTGGACGCCACCGGGGAGGTCCTGCAGGGCCGCGCCCTGCTCAGCTGCTCCGGCATGGCCGTGGAGAATCTGCGCCTCGGCTCGGAGAGTTCCGTGGCCGTGGCCATCAAGGGCACCGGCAGTTTCGACGGCAAGGCGGCCGTAAAGGGAGAGGCCCTGGACGGCCGGGCCGTATTCACCGTCGCGGGCGCCTCTTTCTCGCCCAAGGCCGATCCGGTGAAGAACCCGCAGGTCAGGAGCGCCCTGCTCGGCGCCTTTAACGGCCTGGACAAGGCTTCCCTGTGGTCGGACATAGGCGGCACCTTGAAAGCCCCGAAGTTCTCCGTGGATACGGACCTGGCCGGGGCCCTCTCGGCGGGCTTCTCCAAGGCCCTCGGCGCAGAACTTAAGAAGGCGCAGGACGAGGCCGCTAAAAAGGTGGACGCCGCGCTGGAACCCTACAAGAAGAAGCTGGACAAGCTCTCCGGGGACGGGGAAGCTAAAGTCCGGGAGAAACTGGGGATGGGGGAAAAGAGCCTGGGCGCCTTCACGGGCGACCTGGAGAAGAAGCTCAAAGACTCCGTCTCCCCCGGCAAGATCAAGCTGCCCAAGCTCAAGTTCTGAACCGCCCTTAATAGTTAAGGAAAGGAAGGCCCGCCCGAACGGGCCTTCCGCTTTTAACGGTGCGGCGCGGGAGCCCGTGACGGCCGTTAACGGACGCGGGGACCGGGACCGGGCCGGGAGGAGGGGGAACCGGCCCGACAAGGGGCCGGCGCCGTTACGCTAACGGAGCCCAGCCCCGGCGGCGGCGGCGGATTATACCGGTATTTCAATATCAGTAACGCGGCCTCCGCAGGCATTTCCCGTCGTAAAAAGCACGCATAAAAATAAGTATTGACAAAACGTGAACGATGACGTATACTATTTTTGTAGTCAACGTTATCAGAATAACGTTATTAAATAACGATGCGGTTTTAAGCGTTACATTCTGAACGATGAGACCACGGAGGAAAGTATGGCTAAAATACTCTGCATAGACGACGACAAGGACATCCTGGACACCTGCGAGGTGGTGCTGCAGGGCCAGGGCCACACCGTTGTGACGGCGACCAACGGCAAGGAGGGGTTCGAGAAGGCGGCCAAGGAAAAGCCGGCCCTGATCGTCATGGACGTAATGATGGACGACAGCACCGAAGGCTTCGCGACCGCGCAGAAGCTGCGCCGCACCGAAGCCCTCAAGTTCATCCCCATCCTGATGCTCACCTCGGTCAACGACACCTCCCCGCAGAAGTTCGGCGAGAAGGACGGCGAGTTCCTGCCGGTGGACGCCTTCATGGAAAAGCCCATCAAGCCCAAGGAGTTCGTGGCCAAGGTCAAGGAACTGCTCGCCCTCAAGAAAGAACAGATCAACGTCGAAGGCCGCACCAAGTAAACAGAGGAGAGTTATGACGAGGATACCGCAACGCACCGTGGAGAGGTTCTTCCGCTACTGCCAGTTCCTGCACAGCCGGCTGGAGGCGGGCTCGGAGCACGTCTTCTCCCACGAACTGGCCGCCGCGGTAGGGGTCTCCCCGGAGCAGGTGCGGCGCGACCTCATGAACTTCAAGCTTAAGGGCACCCCGCAGCGGGGCTACCCTATCAAGGAGTTCATGACCGAGCTGTACTCGCACCTGGAATCCTCGGTGCTGACCAAGATGGTGCTGGTCGGGGTGGGCAACCTCGGAAAGGCCATACTTTCCTACTTCCTCAAGCGCAGGCCCAACCTCAGCATCGTGGCGGCTTTCGACCAGGACCCGGAGAGGGTGAACCGGGTCTACTCGGGCTGCCAGGTGCACCATATCGGCCAGCTGGAAAAGACCGTCCTCCGCGAAAAGGCGGCGGTGGGCATCATCACGGTACCCGCCGCCTCCGCGCAGGAGGCGGCCGACATGCTTGTGCGCGCCGGCGTGAAGGGCATAGTGAACTTCGCCCCGGCGCAGCTCAAGCTGCCGGACGGGATCTTCCTGGAGCAGTTGGACATCACCCTTTCGATAGAGAAGGTGGCGTATTTCGCCCGCAAGAATAAGACCAAGGAGTGACATCATGAGCGCCCCGAGCAAGGTGGACAAGGTCCTAGAGAACTACAGCTTCGCCAAACGCGACAAGCTGATACCCATACTGCAGGATGTGCAGGCGGCCGAAGGCTATATTTCCAAGCCCTCCGCCCTCAAGGTGGCAAAGCACCTGAATATCCCCGCCAGCAAAGTCTACGGCGTGGCCACCTTCTACAACCAGTTCAGGTTCAAGCCGATAGGCAGGTACCACATCATGATCTGCCGCGGCACCGCCTGCCACGTCAAGGGCTCCGCCGGCGTGCTCAAGATGTGCGAGGAAGTGCTCGGCATCAAGGCCGGCGACACCACCCGCGACGGGCTCTTCAGCATAGAGGTGGTGGCCTGCATCGGCGCCTGCGGCCTCGCCCCGGTCATCAGCGTCAACGGCGAGTTCCACGCCAAGGTCACGCCGGACAAGCTGCGGGCCCTGGTCAACCAGTTCCGCGCGGAGGCTTCAAATGGAAAATGACATCATCGCTAAGAACCTGGCCGGCATAACGGGCTCCGCCCGCAAGGCCTTCCTGACCCGGGCCTTCGGCTCCGAGGATTACGCGGCCAGGGCCGCCGAACTGCGCCGGGAGAACCTCTCCCGGGCGATAATTTACGTCGGGGCCGGCACCTGCGGCCTGGCCGCCGGCGCCGCCAAGACCCTGGAAGCCGCGAAAAAATACATAAAGGACAACAAGCTGGACGCCGAGATCCTGGAGGTGGGCTGCATCGGGCTCTGCGCGGCCGAGCCCCTGCTCGACGTGCAGCTGCCGGGCCAGGCCCGGGTCTCCTTCCAGCGCGCCACCGGCGACGTGACGCCGGCCCTGCTGGATTCCGTTTTCAAGGACAAGGCCCCGCTGAAGGACCATCTCCTCGGCCAGTTCGGGGAAGGGGGGAAGAAGTGGCCCAAGGTGCCGCTGCTCTCGGAACACCCCTTCTTCGCCAAGCAGCTGCGCTTCGTGCTTAAACACGTAGGCCTAGTGGACCCCCTGTCCATACAGGAACACATAGCCCGCGGCGGCTACGGAGCCTTCCTTAAGGTAATACATACGATGACGCCGGCCCAGGCCTGCGACGCCGTGGAAGCGAGCGGCCTGCGCGGCCGCGGCGGCGGCGGTTTCCCGACCGGCAAGAAGTGGAAGATCGCGCTCGCCTCGGACGCGGACCAGAAGTACATAGTCTGCAACGCCGACGAGGGCGACCCGGGCGCCTTCATGGACCGCTCGGTCATCGAGGGCGACCCGCACCGCGTGCTCGAAGGCATCGCCATCGGCGCCTACGCCATCCACGCCAGCAAGGCCTATGTCTATATCCGCGCCGAATACCCGCTGGCCATCAAGAACCTCAAGAAGGCCATCTCCGACGCCAAGGCCTACGGCCTGCTGGGCGAGAATATCTACGGCAGCGGCTTCGACCTCGACGTCATCATAAAGATGGGCGCCGGGGCCTTC